>JANNTD010000070.1:0-4781 GCA_031403315.1 Planctomycetota bacterium | reverse complement strand
GAGGCGATTGCCGCCGCTCAGCCAAATGACACGGTCGATTTCTCGGTGGTCGGCACGATCAATTTGACGTCGACGAGCGGCGGCCATTTGACGATCAACAAGAGCCTGACGATCCAAGGTCCAGGCGCCGCACTGTTGACGATCAAGGCGTTCGATCCCGACGGCAACGGCAACAACGACGGCGACGGCCGGCGGGTGTTCTACGTCGACAACAACAGCGGCAGTCTGGCGAATGTGACGATCAGCGGCCTCGCGCTGACGAACGGCGACCCCGACGTCGACAGCGAGGAAGGGAGCGTCGGCGGCGGTGCGATCCACAACGAAGAGAACCTGTCGATCATCGGCTGTGAAATCAGCGGGAATTTTGGTCCGGCCGGCGGCGGCATCCTCAACGTGAATGGCAGCTTGGTCATTGCCGACAGCGTGATCACCGGTAACGCGAGTCAGGATGGCGGCGGGATCTTGATTGAAGGCGGCAGTTTGACGCTCACGCGAACGAAGGTGTCGAATAATCAAGCAACGAATGCGGGTGGAGGCGTGTTGAGCCGAAACCGGCCGGTGGAGATTGTCGAGAGTACGATCTCGGACAACGAGGCCGACGAAGCGGGCGGCGGCGTCTACCTCTCGTCCGGCAGCTTGACGCTGACGGCCAGCACGATTTCCGGCAACGTGGCCGACGCGGACAGTGACGAGGTTGGCTCCGGCGGCGGCATCTACAATAGCGGCGGCGGACTGACGATCGCCAGCAGTACGATCAGCGGCAACTCGGCCGGCGTGCATGGCGGCGGCATCTACAGCAACACCGGCCAAACGATCGCAATTTCGCACAGCACCATCGCGGCCAACTCGATCCCCAGCGGCAGTGGCCATAACGGCGGTGGAATCCACAGCGGCGAAACGGCGAACCTGGATCACACGATTGTGGCCGGCAACATCAAGGGTCCGAGCACGCGAGAAGACGTATTTGGTTCGTTCGACGCGCTTTATAGTCTGATTGGAGACCGGAGAAGTGCGTCGGTGTCGAACCAAGGTGGCAGCCTCATCGGCACGACGGGCACGCCCATCGATGCGCTGCTCGATTTGCTGGCGGACAATGACGGTCCGACGCTGACGCATGCTCTGCTGCCGGACAGCCCGGCGATCGACGCGGGCGACTCGGCGGCGCTGGCGGGAGTGGCTGGCGTGCCGATGTTCGATCAGCGGGGCACGCCGTTCGATCGAGTGCTGGACGGAGACGGCACCGGCGGTGCGCGGATCGACATGGGCGCGATCGAGCGGCCTGTGCTGGAGCCCGCGCTGCTGGGTGACTATAATCTCGATGGCACGGTGGATGCCGCCGACTATACGCTTTGGTGCGATACGCTGGGCAGCGAAGTGGCGCAATTCACTGGGGCCGACGGCAGCGGCAACGGCGTGGTCGACGAGCTCGACTACGATGTCTGGATGAGCAATTTTGGCAATGCGCTGCCAGCCGGCATCGGCAGCGGGGCGGGAAGTGAGTTGTCGACTTTGACGGTCGCTGCCGCCAGCAGCGAGCGGCCGCTGCCGTTGTTTGCGGCCGAAACGCTCGGTGTCGTTCGCCGCGCTGAGCCACGGCAGGTGGTGGGCCATAGTCCTGCGTCTGTGGAGTCCGACTCCGACGACGCGCTGTTGTCGTGGCTGTTCGCAACGGCTGACGACAACGATGGGAACGGGCAAACAACGGACACGGGCACGACTGCCGCGTCGCGAGAGGCGAGTGGCGACGTTTCTTTCAGCGCGTCGTTCGACGAAGTCTTTGAGATGATCGGTGCCGGACTTGGCTAAGTGAGCATTGCTCGGGCATCATGCAGGATACGTCGAGGCGGTCACCACTCAGGTGTCGTCTTCGCGATATTTGCGAATGTCGGGCTTGGTCAGCGTGATGTCGATTTGGTTGTCCTTGCCCGCGACGACCACGATTCGTGCTGGGACAGTGACGCGGGCGAATTCCGGCACGCCATCCGGCAAATCCTCTTCGACGTTGATGATCGTCACCCAGTGTTCGCCCACCACGGCTCCGTCGTTTTTCTTGAACGTTGTAAGCCGATATGTCCCGTCGGATTGTAACTTTCCGAACGCCGGTCTGCCTGGATTGACGTTATCTCCCTTGGCGATGGGCGAAAACAGGACTTTGCCCTGAAACAGCGGCGTACCCTCGACGGTGACCGTCCCGTGGACTGGCGCGAGCTCGTAGGGCGAGCGATTGCATCCGGCGACAGTCGCCGCCAGCATCAGCCACGTGGCAGCCAGTGGACCGACGAGCCGACGCCGTGCCGCCAGTCTCCCGTCGCATTGCAACGGCAATGGCTGTAGTGAATCAATTGAGTTCACGAAGGACCTCATCATCCATCCGATCGCCCAGCAGCCAATAGGTTCGCAGCTCGATGTTCTCGCTGAGGAAGCGGACCGAACCATCGACGAATGCGAAGAGCGCCCCGCCTGTGTGCCAACTGAATGCGCAGTCGTCGGTTTCTGTACCTTCCGGAAGCCGGTCAATCTCCGTCTCCGATAGGGGAAAGGCTCTGGCTCCGCTGATGTTGCAATTGATGACGTTCTCAGTCTGAAACATCACGGAGCCGTCGTCGCCATAGATTCCCATCCAGATGGGAAAGCTGGCGGAGCGAACGAAGTACGCGGCTTCGCCGACGGCGATCGTTTTGCTGGTGCCGTCGAGCACATCTTGCAGGCGAACGCGGGTGTAGCGCTGTTTGGGGATTTCGTCGAGCACGCCGTCGCCATTGATGTCCCACGTGCAGGTATATTCGTTGGCGCCTTCCTTGGGCGGCCAGAACATGCCGCGATCGCAACGGCCGCGCGACGCCTTGTAGTGCGCCGTGGCATAGCCGGTGCCCACGAAGGGCGCCGACGACAAGCCGAAGTACGATCCTGTCGGGACCACCGTGGGCAGATCGACGGTCGGACAGACGAAGACGCTGAGCGGGGTCTCGCCGCCGGCGATCGGGCTGAGGCCGTTGTCGTGGGCGACCCGGAAGATGCCCTTGAGCGCGGGCGGAAAATCTCGCCGCCAGGGGTCGCCCGCGTAATCCGGAATGTTGTTGTTGGCGATCTTGTCGCGCAGCGGCTGCTCCTCTAGCTGGGAAAGGATTTTCGTGGCCCAGCCGAGGCCGTCTTCCTCGGCGGGATGGTCTTCTTCGACTGCCGAATAGGAGCCGAGCGGAAACTCGCCCTGGTCGTCATGAAACACGAGCAGCGCGAGCGCGAGCTGCTTGAGGTTGTTGGTGCAGGCGGTGCGGCGGGCGGACTCGCGGGCCGCCTGGACCGCCGGCAGCAGCAGGGCAACCAAAACACCGATGATCGCCACGACAACTAACAACTCAACAAGTGTGAAACCAGCCCTGTCTTTCGATACCGGTAGCATCGTCACCTCCCAACCCTGGCGGCGCCTCGGGCCCCAATTCCATAGTAATGGAGGCGACCAGCGAACTCAAAGCGTTTCCGCATGTATTGCGTGCGAATTGGCTTGGCGGGAGCCTCGCCCTCCCTACTTCGACAAAGCCTAGAAATCGTACCACAGGCCCATGCCGACTTGTTCTTCGGAGTTGTTGAAGAACTGGGCCTGGCTTGATTTGCCGTTGTAGTAGTGGGCGCCGAGTCGGAAGGTTTTGCCGGTGTTGCCGCGCCAGAGCCAGCCGGTTTGGGCCGTGACGTCGCCGCCGTAATTTGCCTCTTCGCGGAGGCGGCCGTTGACGGCGAGGAACGGCGTGCCGTGGAGCCCGGTCGGGCCGGAGCGCGAAAGTTCGTTGCCGAATTGGAAGGCGATCGGTTTGGCGCCGTCGCTGACGTGAAAGGCCCAGTCGAACTCGCCATAGACTCGCCAGGCGGGGACCGGAAACCAGGACGAGCCGAACACGATCCCGTCGCGGACGTAGTTGACGCGGTCGTCGAGCGCGCCCGGATTGCGAATCGCGAACTCGTCGCCGAGGTGTGAGCTGAGGTGGGCGTAGCCGAATTTGAACTGCCAATCGTCGATGCCATAAGTGATCGGGAAACCGAAGACGAAGTCGGCCGCGTCGAGGTCCTGGTGGTTTTCGGCATCCATGCGGACGATCGAGGCGCCGTAGACATCGAGTTGCCAGCCCTGCGGGTGGAGCGGATCGCAGTCGCCGTAGCGGAGAACGCCGCCGCGGCCGCCGACGGTGGCGTCCCACAGGGCACGGTTGGAGGCGAACATGGGCGTAATGCTGATCCGTGGCTCGTGCGGGCCGGCGAGGTAGGAGCGATAGATGATTCCCGAGGGACCGACTTGCCAGGTGAAATCGTTGGGCGCGGGCGTGTAGTCGAAGTCTTCCTCGGAGAATGTCTCGTCCGGCAACTCTTCGCTCCCAAGTTGGTCGGCTGCGTCGATGGCTGTGTCGGGTTCGGCGTCGAGGACAAAGTCGAATTCGGCGGAAGGCTGGAGGAAGACGATGGCGTCTTCTTTTGCTTCTTCCTCGCTGGCGACGGCCCCGCCGACGAGCGTCGACGACGCTCCGATCAGCGTGAGCGCGCAGAACAACAATCGGAGACAGCCGCCGGTGCGGAGCATGTAGGGCCTGGGTCGGGAGAAACGGGCGGGTGGGTCGGAAGGGGTGCTCGGCGCGGGAGCGCGAGCCTGCAAGTCGTTGCGGTGGTAACGATTGCTCTAGTAATTTCGGCCCGTCGCCTGCCGCCGAGTGAGTCGATGTGGCCGGCCGGAGAGAAGTGAAGAACTGCAATTGCTAGCACTGCCGTCGGTTGGGGTGGGAAGCGGCCGATTCTTC
>JANNTD010000069.1:0-21014 GCA_031403315.1 Planctomycetota bacterium | reverse complement strand
AATAAACGAGATGATTCTGTTGCGGATCGGCCAGCGACGCGAGCACGCGACCGGTGTCCTTGTTCCATTGACTGGCGAGCGAAACGTGAAAGTCGTCGGACAGCTCGGCGGCTAGCGCGACCACCTTGTGCTCGTTCGTGTAGCCGTCGTAGGTGCAGCAGCCGAACTGACCCGTGGGTTGGAAATAGGCTTGGCGGACGGCGC
Organism: Planctomycetota bacterium; assembly: GCA_031403315.1. Lineage (GTDB taxonomy): Bacteria > Planctomycetota > Planctomycetia > Pirellulales > Lacipirellulaceae > DASYDU01. Next base: position 20,810 of record JANNTD010000069.1, on the reverse strand, counting down.
CGGCCGTCATGAATGAGGAAAAATTGAAGCGGTTTTGCAGATCGTCGATGGATGCCGCGAGGGCCGGCGAAGTGGCGGCCTGCGATTTGTAGCCGTGCAGCGCGAGCGCGATGAACGCGGCGTCGATCGACGACTCTTCGTGATCCGTGACCGGCGCCCCGGTTGCCAGGTCCAAAAATCGCGTCGGCAAATGGGTGGTTTGATTGCGGTTCGCATTGAGCGTGGTGACGAGTTGCCCCATGTAAGCGTCGGCTTCTGTCTGGGTGACCCAACCGCGGCGCACCGCCGACGGCAAATTCCACACGACGCCAGTCGTCGTGTTGAGCGCACCGATCAAAGCGTTGTCCGACGAGTTCGGAATCAAGCCGGATAACTTGTTCCGCGCCGACCACAGGCCCATGAATTGGCGCTGTGCGAGCCGCTCGACAACGTCGTGGATCGGCGCCGTCGCCGCGTCGATCGACGGACCTTTCTCGACGAGCTCAAAGTCGTCGAGATACAGCGAGCCGTTGGCCGCGCCGAAATCGGCGTTCACCAGGAAGCCCAAAGCATAGGTCCGCGTGAGGTCGGGGCTACCGGTAACGGTCCACCCCGAGCTCAAGTCAAGCGGTGCAGCGACATTCGTCCACGTCCCGCCAGCAGGGACCGTGAAGCTCCGCACGGCACTGTGGCTCGTCGTGTCGCGGTAGTCTTTGAGTTCAAGTGAGAATCTAAGGTCCGCGCCTGTATCGTTCCGCACGTAGCCGTTGAGCGAATCGTAACTCGTCAGATTGCGGTCCTGCCGGTAGCTTTGGGCCGCGAGCGCACTCGAAAACGTCTGGAAGAACTTAAAGCCGCCGTTGGCGACCGCACCGAGATTGGCTCGGTACGCGCCGACGCCGGAGTGAACGACCGTCGTCTGCCGGGTGAAACCCGACGTGTTGCCCCCATTGAGCGGCCCGCCCCAGAGATTTAGCGAATCGGAGCGTTCCCCATTCAAGAGAGGCACCAAACTGATGTCGCCGGCGAGCGCGGGCAGCGGCACGGCGGCGCACAGCGCGAGCGCAATCGCCACGGTTGCACGCTGCCACCAAGAAAAAACTGCCTGCCTCATGTTACCCAACCTCAAATGCCGTCGCGAGTTGTCCGTTTACTTGGTAGTAGGTCAGTTTGCCATTTATCTCGCAGCGCACGTGCTGGCCGTTCCCGCCATAGATTGACAAAACTCCGCCCTGACTTTTGCCAATCTATGGCGAAAACCCGGGAAACAAGCACCTCCGCCTGAGTGTCACATTTGCCAAATCTATGGGAGGCCACCTGCGCTACGAACGTTCATACAGACCCACTACCGTTTACTTCGGCATTCGGCCGCGGCAGCGTCGGATCATCAGCGAACCAATGAGCAATGCTGCACCGACCAGCGTGCTCGCCGCGGGTTCGGGAACCGCCACAGATGAACTACCCGTCCCGCCGGAAAAATGATCCCGCCAAACCGAGTAGTCGCCCGCGTCGATTCGATTATTGTTGTTGCCGTCAGCCGCCAAGTGCGTCGTCGACCCGAATTTGGATTTCCAAAGGTCGTAGTCGGCCAGGTCGACGGTGCCATCGGCGTTGTAGTCACCCGGAGAGATTGGAGCGAAGACCCGATCGGCAAAGAAATCAGGCTCTAGGCTCTCTACCAAGCCGAACAGCAGGAACAGGTGATCGACCAGACCTGCATCCGCAGGAATCCAATTCGGCTGCTCGCCGGAGACTCGCACGAGGCCATACTTGTAGCGTGGGTCGTTGGCCGGAAGCACCTGGGCGTTATAAAAATCGAGCAACGTATCCATGTCGCCCCAGGCAGCCACTGCTTCCGGAGAGAAAACGTCGTGCGGATGACTCAGTATCCGGTCGGCGTGATAGACTTCCGGGCTGGGCACCAAACCGGCAGTCAGTCCGTAACGAAACGCTTGTCCGAGTGCGTTCGCCGAGTAGAGCTGATCGGCCTGTTGCTGATTGGTGAAGAACGTCTGAAAAGTCTCGTTGTGCCGAAAATCACCGTTGAAGAATTGCATCTGTTGCACCCAAAATCCGGAAGCAAAGGCGTTCACATTGTCGGTGAGCGTCGGAATTCCGTCGTAGGATTTCTTCGGAATGAAGTCCGTGTCCAACCAACGATGCTTCACGGCGAGCGCCCGTGCGTTGTTGGTCTCGCGCAGCGCCAAGCTCTCGACGAGCATGAACTCGTTCCAGGTAGTGACCGTGCCACCGGTGCCGCCGCCGGCTTTGCCCATGTCGAGATAGATGCGGCCATTGAGACTGGAATGAATCGCATTGTTGAAGTTGACGCTATCGGTCAATTGCTCGGTGAGAGTTGCTATCGAGGCGTTTCCGGGAAAATGATTGCGCGCGAATTGTGCCCCGGCAACCAAGAGCGCGGTGCCGATCGGGGTGTAGGAGTCGTCCCAGCCGGTGGCATACGCGCCGTTACTGACGTTCATGAAATGGACGAAATGGCCGTCGGCAGAGCGGTCGGGCACCACCCCGGCTGTCTGGCCGGCGTAGGCCGACAAGATGTTCACCACGCGCTGTTCGGCATCGGCATTCGTGAATTTTCCCACTTGATTGAGCGCGCTAAGCGCTACCAGCGCGAAGCCAGCCGCATCGGGCGTGGCGGGATGGAAACTGGCTCCATTGAGCACGACCGAATCGCGGACGAGTCCCGAGGGCTGAATCGCCGCGACCACGTAGTTCTTCAGTCGATTGAGCTGATCGTCGCGCACCGCGTTCAGATCCTGAGCCGCCGCGCTTGATACGAGCGAGTGGACCAAGATCAACACGACAATCGAGCGACGAATCATGCAGTTTGCCTTCAGTCTTCGAGATTGGAGCCGGAGCTGCGAATTACTTGCGAGTAGAACCGCGCCGACGCTTTGGGAATCCGCCGCTGCGTCGGATAGTCGACGCGGACGATGCCGAACCGCTTCGAGTAGCCATGTTGCCATTCGAAGTTGTCGAAGAGCGACCAGACGAAGTAGCCGCGCAAGTTGATGCCTGCCCGTAGAGCCTGCCCCGCCGCTTCTAAATGTTCCTTGATGTATTGTACTCGCTCGCCGTCATTCACGCTGCCATTTGGTTGCGGGATGTCGTCGAAAGCGGCCCCGTTTTCGGTCACATAGAGCGGCAAATCTCCGTAGCGGGAGCGCACCCATTCAAGCGTGTCCGCCAGTCCTTGCGGGTAAATTTCCCACCCGAGAGCGGTGCGCGGACAGTTGGGCGGCGAGACGACGCGGGCCCGCGGCGGGCCCGCAAACGGATCATCGCGCACGACGATCCGCAGATAATAATTAATGCCCACGAAGTCGATCGGCTCGCGCAGCCGCGAGACTTCCTCGGCCGCCATCGCCGGCCAGGCCTCGCCGAACATATCCGACAATTCGACCGGTAATTTTCCCAGCAGGGCCGGATCGAGAAAGTGCCGATTGAGATAGGCGTCCATGCGCTGCGCCGCGGCACAGTCGGCCGCCGCATCGGTCGCCGCTTCGACGGGCACCAGGTTGACCACCAGTCCGATTTGCTGCTTCCATTCCGAGCGATACACGGCGACCGCCGCCGCATGGGCCCGCAACAAGTTCTGCGAAACTCGCGCCGCCTCCGCCCAATCGCGCCGACCCGGTGCGTGACCGCCCGTCACATAGCCGTTGTCCATCGTGACCCAGGGTTCGTTGAGCGTCGCCCACATCGGCACCCGGTCGCCGAGCGTGCGGAACATGAGGTGCGCGTATTCGGCGAACCATTTCGGTGCATCGGCGTGAGCCCAACCGCCGCGGACTTCAAGCGCGGCCGGCAGATCCCAGTGGTAGAGCGTCACGCTCGGCGTGATACCATGTTCGAGCAACTTGTCGACGAGCCGCGAATAGAAGTCGAGCCCTTGCGGATTCGGTCGGCCGGTTCCGTCGGGCAACACGCGGGCCCAGGCGGTGCTGAAGCGATACGATTGGATGCCGAGCTCGCGCATCAGCGCCACGTCATCCGCGAACCGGTGATAGTGGTCGCACGCCACGTCGCCGTGGTCGCCTCCGTCGATTTTCCCGGGCGTGTGCGCAAACTTGTGCCAGATGCTCGATCCCGCCCCGTCCGCGAGCGGCGAACCTTCGATCTGATACGCCGACGTCGCCGCGCCCCACACGAAATCAGGAGGAAAGACAGTGTCGGCCAAGCGACCAACCTCCACTAGATGTACATCTACAGACGAACGACCACGCGATGCAGATGGCCATCCTGCTGCAACTCGATCCGCGCGGCGCCATCGACCACGTTCGCCGGTTGACCATCGAGCGTCGCCGCTGTCACGCCCGTTTCCTTGCCGGTTGGATTTTCGATTGTGATCTCGTAGCGCGTCTGGCCGTCGGGCAAACGATAATTCAATCGGCAACTCGGCCAAGCGGACGAGATTGCCGGCCGCAGCACCAGCGTCCGGCCGGCTTCGATCGAGAGCCCCATGACGGACTCGACGGCGACGCGGAACATCCAGCCGGCCGAGCCGGTGTACCAGGTCCAGCCGCCCCGACCGACGTGCGGCGGTTCGGAATAAACGTCCGCTGCCACCACATAGGGCTCCGTTTGATAAATCGCCGCTTGCTCGGCGGTCGCGCTGCGGGTCACCGGGCTGAGCATCTTGAGCAGCTCCACGGCCCGCGTCCCACGGCCCATCTCGGCCAGCGCGCGGACGAAAAACAGCACGCCATGCGTGTACTGTCCGCCGTTTTCGCGAACGCCCGGCACGTAGCCTTTGATATAGCCCGGGTCGTGCGGCGTTTGGTCGAACGGCGGCGCGAGCAGGCGGATCAGCCCCGCCGCTTCGTCGACCAGCCGTTCTTCGACGGCAGCGATCGCCAGTTCGGCGCGCTCTCGTGGAGCGACTCCGGAGAGCACGGCCCACGCTTGCGCGAGCGCGTCGATCTGGCATTCGTCGCTCTTGGCGGAACCAATCGGCTGGCCGTTGTCGTAGAACGCCCGGCGATACCAGCCGCCGTCCCAACCGACCGCATTGAGCACCTTGGCCAGCCGCTCACGCTCGGCGGCGTAGCGATCGGCTCGCTCGCAGTCGTTTCGGCCTCGGCACAGCGGGATCATCTGGCCAAGAACGGTGTGCAGGAAAAAGCCGAGCCACACACTTTCGCCCTTTCCCCGCTGGCCGACGCGATTCATGCCGTCGTTCCAGTCGCCGCTGCCAATCAGCGGCAATTCGTGCGGCCCGGACGTGAGCGCGCGATCGAGGGCCCGGCAACAATGTTCGTAGATCGTCGCGGAACTGCCGGCCGGCTCGCCGACAAAACCAAGTTCGGCCTGGCCCGGCTTCAGAAGTTGGCCGCTAATGAACGGCGCGATCTCATCGAGCACCTCCTCATCGCCTGTCGTTGCCACGTACGAAGCAGTGACAAACGGTAGCCACACGAGGTCGTCGGAAAAGCGCGTCCGCAAGCCGAAGCCGGTGTCGGCGTGCCACCAATGCAGCACGTCGCCCTCGACAAACTGCTGGCTCGCGTGGCGGAGGATTTGTTGTCGCGTGACGTCGGGCAGATGGAAGACCAGGGCGGCGGAGTCTTGCAACTGGTCGCGGTAGCCATACGCACCGCCCGGTTGATAGTAGGCCGATCGACCCCACATCCGGCACGACAGATTTTGGTAGGCGAGCCAGCCATTGACCACTAGGTCGATCGCGCGGTCGGGAGTCTCGATTTGGATGGCCGAGAGCGTCTCGCGCCAAAACCCGGCGACCTCCTCGAATGCCTGCCCCACCTGACCTGCCGTGCGATATTTGCTCACAAGCTCAGCGGCCGATTCGCGGTCCGCCGCTTCGCCGAGCACTAGCGTGATTTCCAATTTTTCGCCGGGCGGAATCTCGATCGGCACCTGCCAGGCGGCACACGGATCGAGTCCACCGCCAGTGCGCTGGTCGAGCCGTTCGCCTTCGGTCACGGCGATCGGAGCTGCCACGTCGCCCAGCCGGCCGATAAATGCTGCACGGTCCCCCGAATGCGAGATGTCGGTCGCGGCAGTGCGTTCCGCGATAATCGTTGAGAAAGCGATCGCGTCTCGATAGATATCGCGCTGCGGGTTCCGAACCAAAATCGCCGCCAGGGATTCGTCAAATTCGGTGGCGACCGCGTTCGATTCACCCGCGAGTGTGCCAAGTGCCCAGCGCTGGTAAGAAAACACCGTCAACCGGCGCGTCTCCAGGCCTGTGTTTTCGATCCGCAGCCGCACCAGCTTTACCGGGTCGACCGGTGCCATGAACACCGTCGTTTCCTGGGCCAGGCCGAGGCTTTCGTGGCGGAATGTAGTGTAACCAAAGCCGTGACGCACCTCGTAGGGAGCCTCGGCCGGCGTCGGTCCCGACAGCGGCGACCAAAACACATCCGCCTCTTCGTCGCGAATCCAGAGCGCTTCGGCGTGTGGGTCGCACACCGGGTCGTTGTGCCAGGCCGTGAGCCGATTGTGCCGACTGTTGCCGGCCCACATGTAACCCGCCCCGCGCTCCGTGACCAGGCACCCGGCCCGCTCGTTGGCTATGACATTGACCCACGGCTGCGGCGGCAATCGCAGTTGGCCCTGCTTGTCGGGCTCGAGCCGGATCACGTACTCGCGGCCGTCGGCCGAGAAGCCGCCGTAGGAATTCTCGAAGTGCAGCGTTTCTCGTTCGTGATGTGGCGAGCGCTCCATTTCGGTCACGACTTCCGACGCCGGCAGATAAACGCGGCGCGATTCCGCTTCCCGCAGCCGCGATTCGAGGCGATCGTGCGGGGGGTGGGCAATCCAACGCGACGAGTTGCCGTTGCCGTTCGCATGGGTTTCTTCCAGCGCGGCAAAGATCTCCCTCGCCCCATCCAAATCGTCGACTTCCGCGACCAACGCCTCAATCGCTTCCCGACCTTGAGCGGCACCCAACATGAAAACGACCTCGCGCGTCTCACCAGGCGCCAGCGAGATCACCGTTCGCAAGCTGCCGATCGGATCGAGCACCGGGCCCTCGTCGCCGGTCAGTTGGGCCCCCGGATCGAGCGATTGCGGACGCGCAGTGCTGCGGCCGCGGCCGATGAACCGCTTGCGATTCGTCTCGAATTGCACGTCACCACTCGCGGCGATGCCATCCGCGAGCAAGCGGTGGAAGCCAAACCGTTCCGGTTCGTCGGAGCTGCGCGGCCGCCGCCGGGCCATAATCGCTCTCTCGCGCGGCCGGAACTCCGTCTCGATAAACAGCTTCGAAAACGCCGGGTGATTGGCGTCGGCCTCGCGGCTGGCCAGCACGAACTCGACATAGCTTGTGAGCTCGATTCGACGCGGTCGATTGCCGCGATTCACGAGCCGACAGCGACGCAACTCAAAATCTTGCTCCGGAGCAACGCAGACGGCGAGTCGACATTCGATATCGCGGTCAGACCGCATGATCTCGGCCGCCGAACGGGTGAATTGGAATTCGTAGGCGTCCGGCATGACGCGCGTCGGCTGATAAGCGGCTGACCAGAAGAATCCGTCGTCCAAGTCGCGTAGATAAATGTGAAAGCCGTCGCTGTCGCAGGTCGTGTCCGCCGTCCAACGCGACACGTCGAACCCGCGACATTCTGAAACGCCGCCGCCCACGGCCGTGAGCGACACGCTGTAATGGCCATTGGTAAGCCGCACCTCTTGCGAGGAGAGGCCGAGGATCGGATCGCTCGTCGGGCGGACTCGGCCGGCTGAGCGATTCTCCAGTTGCACGCGTTCCATGGACTCGGTGACCCGCCTGGGGAGCAAGAAAAGTTAAAAAACCCGGACAGCAAGCGCTTTCAGTCGCCGGTTTTAGTGTAGTCTAAGGCTACCGAAAAGGGGAGACCTTGGCGGCAAAATTCTGCTGGTTTGCGGCCGGCGGTTACGAACCCGGCGATGGAGACACGCCGCCAGAACTCGAAATCAAGGTCGACACCGCCTCGATTGCAGGCATTGATCCAGAGCGCGTCCACGTCGCGACGGAACGATGAACGCCCACGGCAAACAGGTAGATTAGATACCTTGGCAATCGGGATTCACGGTTTCCCACTACTATTTCCCAGCGGTTTCACCGAATATAGTCCGATCGCCGAGGACTGATTACCTATGTCGACACCCCAGCGGCACACGACCGCGGCGGAAGATCGGGTCCCCTGGAACCAGCTCATCGCCTACGGCATGGGCGGCCTGATCCCCATTGCGCTATTCAACATTGCCGGGCAACTGATGGGCTTGCTCGGGAACATTTCGCTCGGGCTGAGCGCCTTCTGGCTGGGAACGATCATGATCGTCCCCCGGCTCTGGGACGCATTTTCGGACCCAATCATCGGGCACCTCACCGACAATTCGCGGACCCGCTGGGGGCGGCGACGCCCTTACCTCCTCGTCGGCGGCATGGCCGTCGCGCTGAGTTTTGTCGCCATGTGGTGGATCCCTCGCGGCGAATGGATCCGGGAGATCTTCGCCAGCGACACTGCCTACAACTGGTTTCGGCTCCTGTACATTTTGGTGGGTCTGCTCGTCTTTTTCACGGCCTGCAATGTCTTTGAAATTCCGCACGGCGCACTCGGCATGGAGATGTCGGACGACTACCACGAACGGACCCGCCTGTTTAGCGCCAAGAGCTTTCTCGGCAATCTGTTTGCGATGGGCACGCCTTGGCTGATCTTTCTCTCCGGGCTGGAGTTTTTTCGGGGCAACGGCGACTTGACCGACGGCATGCGCTACGTCTCGATGTTCGTCGCGGCCGCATTGATCCCCATGTCCTACTGGTGGTTCGCCGTTCTCAAAGAGCCAGGTCTCGTCGCGGCGGAAGCGCGGAAGAAGCCCGACTTCTGGAACGACATGCGCACGACCATCAGCAACAAGACGTTTCTCAGCCTGGTGGTGATTATCTTCACACTGGCGATGGGTTTCAATTTCGTCAGCCTCTTCAACTATTACATCACGATTTTCTACCTGTATGGTGGAGATGCCGTTGCCGCCAGCGGCCTGTTGGGTATCGCCGGAACCGTGTGGGCGGTCACCGGCCTGGTCGCCGTCTTTCCACTCAATTGGCTCAGCAAGCGGCTCGGCAAGAAAATGACGCTCCTGATCGCGATCGTGCTGATGTGCGCCGCGCAACTGGCAAAAATCGTTTGCTACGACCCGGCACAACCCTACCTCGTCCTCATTCCGACCGCGCTGCTCTCGACGGGAATGTTGATGTTTTTCACGTTGGGCGCCTCAATGGTCGGAGATGTTTGCGACGAAGACGAGCTGCACACGGGTAGCCGTTCCGAAGGCACTTACTACTCCGTCTTCTGGTGGTTCATCAAGATGGGGACCGCCTTTGCCAGTTTTGTCACGGGAGCGCTGCTGGTCTTCACGTCTTTTGATGAGCAGCAAAACGTCTCGGTTGACGCTTTGGGTGGAAATATCGCGGTCATGAGAGCCGAGGCCGAATCGTGGCTGTCTCAAGAGATGGAAGCGGAAGCTCGGGTCGCCAAATTCGTCAATCAGATTGAGCGCATGATCGCCAGCGCGGAGAAATTGCGGGGTCACTTCAACGCGCGCATTGAGGAACATCCCGATCAGGCGGAACATATCCGTCCACTCATCGAGCGTCTCGACTCAATGAGCTCAGAAGCCGCCGCGCTGCAATCAAAAAGCGCTAGCCTCGTGACGACGCCGGCGGACGTGATTCGCGCAGCCGACGAACTGCTGCAGCAAACGACTTTCCTGAAGCAGCAGGCTCCACGAACCCTGTTCCGCTTACGACTAGTGGAAATCGGCCTGCCGCTCGCGCTGAGCATCGTTTCGATCCTGCTCACGCTGCGGTATCCGCTCACCGAGGCGCGCTGCTATGAAATCAAAGAAGAATTAAAGCAGCGACGCGCAGGACTGGCGAACTGAGAAATGCGAATCCGGCGACGTTTCAGCTACGTTGCACGCAACCGCTCGAATCGCGGACGACCAGCTCCGCCGGCAGGGATACGGTTTTGGCCGCGCGCTCCGGTTCGGCAATCCGCTGGCATAGCAATTCGATGGCCGTCGCCCCCATGTTCGACATCGGCACCCGCACCGTCGTCAACATCGGCTTGGTCATGCGGGCCATTCGCGTGTCGTCGAAGCCGACCACGGCCAACTCTTCCGGCACATTGATGTCCCGGGCAATTGCGCCGGCAATAATCCCCGCCGCCATTTCGTCGTTCGCCGCGAACACGCACGAATCCGCCCCGGCCCAATCGCGAACTTTGCTCACTGCTAGCCGGTAGGCCGACTCGTGGGTGTAGTCCAGATAGAAGACGTCGTCCTTCTCGACTTGAAGATCCGCTTTCTTGAGCGTGTCGCAGTAGGCCTTGTAACGGGCCTGAGTGTCGATGTTCGTTTTCAGGCCGCCGACGAAGATGATCCGCTGCTTGTGGCAATCTTCCAAGAGATGCCGCATCATCGCCTGCGCTCCCTGCCGCTGGTCGATGACCACCGTGTCGTGCTCGACGCCGTCGATCTCGCCGTCCAAGACGACGATCGGTAGCCCCAGCTCCGCCAGCGCCGGGCCGATGCCCGAGGCCATCGTGTCGGAGACCATCACCGCCAGACCATCCAACAGCGCCCGCTGTCCGAGCGCCGCCAGCCAGCGTTGCGCATCGTCGCTTGGCAGCGCTGACGAGAGCAACAAATTGGTCCCCATCTCGCGGGCCTGCAGATTCGCGCCGCGAATGATCTCGGAATAGAATTCGCCGTGTAGGTCGGGTAGCACCAGCCCGACGATGCCGCTCTTGCGAAGCATCAAGCCGCGGGCGAAGGCGTTGGGCCGGTAGTGCAGCTCGCGGATCGCTTCTTCCACGCGCTCGCGGGTCTTCACGTTCACCAACTCGCGGCGATTGATGACCCGCGATACGGTGCTGATCGACACTTTAGCCCTCTTGGCGACATCTTCAATCGAAGCAGGCATACCGACTCCCGACGAGCGCAGCCCCAGCGGGAGCCGGCCGCCAATGTGACAGCGCATCCATGCACATTAATCGCGCCCAGCCGGTGTTGTCAATCGCCGAGGCAGGACTTGTCGATGTTCGTCGACCGGGAGGCGAGATAACTCGCTGGACGTCGAAATCGCTCAAATCCATATGCCAAATTCCGATGATGACGGTCGCACCGCATGGGCCGACCCGCCGGAGGTGACGAGCCGCAACACGAACAACGGCTGCACGCTCTGTGCGGTCGCACGGCTCAGGCCCAGGAGCGGGTTTCGCCGAAGCCAGCCAACAAATGAGGCCCCCGCCCTTTGATCCCATTGTGGCACAACCTACAGTTCCCTGCCGCGTTGCGCGACACGATTGTGTGAGATTGCCCTTGGACGAGGCCGTCGGTCCAGGTGGCTGTCGTCACACCGATGGGATTTCGTTCGGTCTGTCTCCCCCAAACCACTAGGTATGCGTGATGTTCGCCGTATTTTCATCGGTCGGCACCTTGCTGGTTATCAGCATGCTTCTCTCGGTCGTGACCTTCGCGGTCGGATGTGCCGTCGGCGCTTGGTTCTTTCGATCGGGCGTGGCCGGCTCCGCGGAGTCGCGGGCTCAAAGTCCCGAAGCGGCGCGCTCCATCGAACGCATGATGATGGCCTCCGCGCGGATCCACGACCTCGCCAAGAACGTGGTTAGCCACGTCGGCGACCACGGTAACAAGGTCGAAGCTTTTAATTCCGATCTCAAGGCGATGGCCGGAGAGCCTGCGACGCTATCGACCGACACGGTGCTCCTGGCGATTGGACAAATGACCTACGCCAACACCGAATTGCAGCAGCGGCTGACGCGGCTCGAGAAACAAATCGGCGACCAGGCGGTCGAACTGCGCAGCTACGGCACCGAGGTTCGCACCGACTCGCTGACTGGCCTGGCCAATCGTCGCGCGTTCGACGACGAAGTGCAGCGGCGCTTCGCCGAGTGGCAACGCCGTCGCACGCCATTCACGCTCTTGATTCTCGATGTCGACCACTTCAAGCAAATCAACGATTCAAACGGCCATCCGGCGGGCGACGCCGTTCTCCGCCACATCGGCACCGTCATTGCGACGAACTCACGGCAGATGGATTTCCGTTGCCGCTACGGTGGCGACGAATTCGTCGTCATCCTGCCGGATACTACCGCTCAGGAAGCGCGCGTTGCCGCCGAGCGGATTCGCAAGGCGCTCGAATCGGCTGTGATCCCGTTTGAAAACGAATCGCTGTCGGCGACGTGCAGCATCGGCGTCGCGCGGATCGGCGCCGGCGACGACGTGATGAAACTGATTCGTCGGGCCGACGAAGCTCTCTACAAAGCCAAAGAAGCGGGCCGCAACTGTGGTTTTTGGCACGATGGCAGCGAATGCTTGCCGCTGGTAACCGCGTCGACTTCGGCCGCCCACGCTGCGGGCTCCGGGCCGCTGGTCGATTCGCTCGCCGATCGGAACGCCTTTTTGGAAGCGCTCACTCGCCGAGTCCCGGAGAGTCAGCGGTTTGGCATCCCCTTGTCGATCATTCACTTGCGGATCGAAAACTACGGGGCACTTTGTCAAGCTCACGGCGAATCGGCCGCACGCACGACACTCGATGCGGTCACGTCGTTCACGCAATTGGCGCTGCGACAAATCGATCTCCTGGCCCGGCTCGACGACGGCGAATTTGCCGTGCTATTGCCCGGAAGCACCCGCTCCGAGGCCAACCAGATCGCCAAGCGCCTGCAGATGTCGGCCGCCAATTGCGATGCCCGGCTGCACAGTGAGAAAGTGCGATTTAGCATGAGCCACGGCATCGCCGAATTTCACGCCGACGACACCGCCGAGTCGATGATGTCGCGGGCAAAAATGGCTGCCGGTGCCAAAGAAATTCAACAGGAAGCAGTGAATTCATAATTTCGCACGTCGACAATTCAGCTAGGCTCGACTCGACCGCCGCCGATATATTGTTGAGTGGTTCACGGCAGAATTGACGGTCGTGGGCCAAGGTCGTTCGGCCGATCGCCGATCACCTCATGGAAAGAGAAATCGCGCCGATGAACCTGAACCAATCAGTCGCAAGGCAATCGGTCCGGCACGTCGCCGCTGTCGTCTCGCTCGCCGTCGTCATGGCATCCGTCGGCTGCGGCGAGAAGCATCCGGGAGTCGTCGCCACGCCACCGCCCGTCGTCATGGTGGCTCAGCCGGTCGAAAGGACGGTGACCGACTATCAGGTGTTCACCGCCCGGACCCAGGCGGTGGAATCGGTCGACATCAAGGCGCGCGTTTCGGGCTACTTGACCGAGTTTCTGTTCAAGGACGGCGACCTCGTCAAAGACGGGGAAGTGTTGTTCAAGATCGACGATCGCCCCTACAAAGCCGCGCTCGACGAAGCCAAAGCCAACGTGGCCTATTCCAAAGCCGCGCTGGTCGAGGCCCAGGCGAACTACGAGATTGGCATCAGCGTCCGCAAGGCGAATGCGGCGGCCATCAGCGAGCAAGAAATAAACCAACGCTTGGGGGCCCGCGATGAAGCCGCGGCCAGTGTCCTGCAAGCGGAGGCCGCGCTCGAAAGCGCACAGCTCAACTACGATTGGTGCACGGTCGCCGCCCCGATCAGCGGTCGCATCAATCGCCACTTTGTCGACGTTGGCAATTTGGTTTCGCAGGACGTCACCACGCTCACCAACATCGTCTCGATCCGACCCATCTGGGCGTACTTCGACGTCGACCAGAACACGGCGCTCGACGTGCAGAAGCTCGTCGCCGAAGGCAAGATGAAAGGCGCTCGAGAGTCGATTGTTGCGGCGGACATGTCGCTGGCGAACGACGAGGGATTTCCCATCGCCGGGACGATTGACTTTGTCAGCAATCAACTGGATCCAAACACGGGCTCGTTGCGGGTCCGGGCGGTGTTCCCCAACGAGGACGGTTTCATCGGCGCCGGCTTGTTCGGTCGGGTTCGTGTTCCGATTAGTGCCTCGCACGATGCACTGCTGGTGGTCGACCGGGCGGTCGGCACCAATCAGGGACAGAAGTATGTGCTGGTGGTCAACGACAAGAACGATGTCGAATACCGGGCCGTCGAAGTGGGACAGCTGCATGATGGCCTGCGCGAAGTGCTGCGGAGTCGCACGATCACCGAGCCCGGTGCCGATGGAAACGACGTCACCACCGAGGTCGAAGTCCTGAGCCCGACCGATAGGGTGATTGTCGAGGGCCTGCAGCGCGTCCGGCCCGGCGCGAAAGTCGACCCCCGACTCGTCGACATGCTGACGATGCTGATGGAAAAGCCGGCCGGCGCGAGCCCAGCCGTCGAACCGAAGCCGGCCGAGGCCGCCGCACCCAAATGAGTCGCTTCTTCATCGACCGGCCGATCTTCGCCTGGGTGCTATCTATCGTGATAGTGATCTCGGGATTGGCGTGCGTCTTCTCGCTGCCGATCGCCCAGTATCCGCCGATCGTGCCGCCCACGATCCAGGTGACCGTTTCGTACCCGGGCGCAAGCGCCAAGACGGTCTCCGACGCGGTCGGCCAGCCGATCGAAGCCCAGGTCAATGGCGTGGAGGGCATGATCTACATGTCGTCCACGTGTACCAACAACGGGCAGTACACGCTGACCGTGAGCTTCGAGGTGGGCACCGACATCCACACGGCGCTGATGCTGGTGCAGACGCGCGTGCAGCTCGCCCAGCCGCAGCTTCCCGAGAGCGTGCAGCAGCAGGGCGTGAACGTGAAGATGCAGTCGCCCAATATTCTGCTCGCGGTGAACATGATCTCGCCGGACGGGCGGTTCGATCCGCTCTACTTGAGCAACTACGCGCAGATCAATATCTTCGACGAGATGTCGCGTGTGCCGGGCGTGGGCCTGGTGACATTTCTGGGGCAGCGGCAGTACAGCATGCGGGCCTGGCTCGATCCGCAGAAGCTCGCCTCCCTCGACCTCACCGCGAGCGAAGTGATCGACGCCGTCAGCGAGCAGAACGTCGTGGTCGCTGCGGGCAACATCGGGCAGCAGCCGGTGCCGGCGGGACAGAATTATCAACTGGTACTCAACACGCTCGGGCGGCTCAGCACGCCCGAGCAATTTGGCGAGATCATCGTCAAGGTGGGCGAGGATGGCCGGTACGTGCGGCTCCGCGACGTCGCCAAAATTGACCTCGGCTCCCAGAACTCCGACCTTAGTTGCACGCTCACCACCCACGTCGAAGTCGGCGGCGAGCGTGTCGTGAAGAAGTATCCCTCGGTGGCCATGGCGGTGTTCGCGCTGCCGACGGCCAATGCGCTCTCGGTTGGCGAGGGCGTCAAAGCGAAGATGGCGGAGCTCAAGCGCGGCTTTCCCGCTGGCGTCGACTACCGCATCGCCTACGACACGACGCCGTTCATCGAGCACTCGGTGCACGACGTGTTCATCACGATCTACATCGCGGCGGCGCTGGTGATCGTCGTGGTTCTCGTGTTCCTGCAAGATTGGCGGGCGATGCTGCTGCCGATCATCGACATCGTGGTCGCGCTGATCGGCACGTTTGTGGTGATGGCGGGCCTCGGCTTCTCGCTCAATAATCTCAGCTTGTTCGGCCTGGTGCTGGCGGTGGGCATTGTGGTCGACGATTCGATTGTCGTGGTCGAGAACATCGAGCGCTGGATGGGCAAGGGCCTGCCGGCGCGCGAGGCCACGATCAAGGCGATGGACGAAATCACCGGGCCCGTGATCGGCATCACGCTGGTGCTAATGGCGGTGTTTATTCCCACGGCGTTCATTCCCGGGCTTACGGGCCAGTTCTTCCGGCAGTTCGCGCTCACCATCGCGGTGGCGGCGTTCTTTTCGGCCACCAACGCGCTGACGATGGCCCCGGCCCGCGCGGTCGCCTGGATCAAGCCGCATGGCGAAGGGCACGACACGAAGGAGGCCCTGCCGCGCGTGGGCGTGGCGGTGCTGTTCGGCGTGGCGTCGTATTTCCTGCTCAACCCGCTCGTCGGCGGCATGCTGGTCGGCATCCTGGAGAAGATCGAGTTTCTCAAAAATGCGGCCGGCGAGAATGCGGCGGAGACAGTCGTCGCTGTGCTGCTCGGCATCCCCGGGGCGATCGCCGGTTGGTTCGCCAGCCGCTGGGTGAACCGGGGCCTCGGTTGGTTCTTCGGGCTGTTCAACAAAGCGTTCGACATGTTCGCACACGGTTACGCGCGGACGGTTGGCGTCGCGCTGAAGCTGTGCGTGGTCGTGCTGCTCGCCTATGTCGGCCTGCTCGTGCTGACGGTGTTTGGTTTCATCACTTCGCCCACCGGTTTCATTCCCGAACAGGATCAAGGCTACGTGCTCGTGAACGTCGACTTGCCGGATGCTGCCTCGGTGCAGCGGACGGAGGCGGCGCTCGACGAGCTCGTGGCGATCGCCATCCAGACGCCTGGCGTCGAGTCGGCGATGGCGGTGTCGGGCTACTCGGCCGTGATGGCTTGCGACTCGTCGAATTGGGGCACGATCTTCGTGATCCTCAAAGAATTCGACCAACGGCGCACGCCCGAGACGCAAGCGGCAGCGATCATCCAGCGGCTCAACCAGGAATTTTACATCAAGGTGCTGAGCTGCCGTGCGGCCGTGTTTGGCGCGCCGCCAGTGCCGGGCCTCGGCCAATCCGGCGGCTTCCAGATGCAGATCGTCGATCGCACGGGGCTCGGCATGCAGGCTCTCCAGGAAGCAACCGAAACAATCATCTCGAAGGCCAATGCCCAGCCGGGTCTCGCGCGGGTGTTTACGACCTTTCGCGCCGACGCGCCGCAGCTCTATCTCGACATCGACCGCGACGCCGTCAAGCAGATGGGCGTCGCGCTCAGCGACGTCTTCACCACGCTGACTGCCAACATGGGCTCGGTGTACATCAACCAGTTCAACGACTTCGGGCGCATCTGGCAGGTCAACGTGCAGGCCCAGGGCCAATTCCGCGAGAACGTCGAGAGCCTCAAGCTGCTGCAGGTCCGCAACCGCGACGGCCAGATGGTGCCGCTCGGCTCAGTGATGCGGGTCTACGATTCGGCCGGGCCGGTGTTCGTGATGCGGTACAACAACTTGCTCTCGTCGGCGGTGAACGGTGACACGCGGCCCGGCTTCAGCTCCGGCCAGGCAATCTCCGTGATGCAGCAGCTCAGCGACGAGAATCTGCCCGACGGCATGGGCTACTACTGGACCAACATCGCCTATCAGCAAGTGACCGCCGGCAACACGGGCATCTATATCTTCGCCTTTGCCGTCGTGTTGGTCTTTCTGGTCCTTGCCGCGCTCTACGAAAGCTGGGGACTGCCGCTGTCGATCATCCTCGTGGTGCCGATGTGCTTGTTGAGCTCGATCGCCGGGCTGGTCTGGATCGCTCACAAGCCGATCGACATCTTCAGCCAGATCGGCTTCGTGGTGCTCGTGGCGCTGGCCGCGAAGAACGCGATCCTGATCGTCGAGTACGCGGTCGACAAACGCAAAGAAGGCATGAGCCTCTACGACGCCACGCTCGAAGCCTGCCGGCTGCGGTTGCGGCCGATTCTGATGACCTCGTTCGCGTTCATCTTCGGCGTCTACCCGCTCGTGATCGCCGTCGGCGCAGGCTGGGAAATGCGCCGCTCGCTCGGCGTCGCCGTAATCAGCGGCATGATCGGCGTCACGCTATTTGGCATCTTCTTGACGCCGGTGTTCTATTACGTGATCTCGTATTGGTCGAAGCCTCCCGAGTTGAAGCACGCGACGGCCGGCGCGGAAGCGAAGCCGGCGAGAGTACCGGCTGAAAACTCTGTTGCGGTCAAGAAATAGCGCCCCGTGATTTCGCGTCGTTCTGACGCACTTCCGTCGCTAAATCTGTGAAATCCATCGCATTATCTGGCGGGCCGTTCAATCGGCTTCTTGGTCGCATCCCGACTTAGTGGTGCAGCCGGTAATACTGGAATCGCGGTGGCAATTGCCTGCCAAGTTTGGCGCCGGCACGGCAACTGCGTGCAAAACCAGACCTACGCTTGGACATACAGGGCCCCTTAACCCGTTCACCACAACGGGCGATTGCTCGTCCAAGTAGCGGCGAGACGTACTCCCTCGGTGAGGACGGGATGCCCACATCAGTTCCAGCTCGTATCGGGAGAGAAACTATGATTCGGTCAATTGGTTTGGTAGTCGTCGCCTTGGCGGCCTTCGCCCTGTCGATCGGCAATGCCGATAGTGCTCAGGCTCGCCTGTTCGGTGGCAGCCACGGCAGCAACGGCGGCTACGGCAGCGCGGGTGGCGGCGGCAGCCACGGCGGCAGCCACGGCGGCAACGGCAGCCACGGCGGCTTGTTCAGCAAGGGAAGCAACGGCGGTCACGGCAGCCACGGCGGCCTGTTCTCGCGCCTGCACAAGCACGGCTCGAACGGCGGCTACGGTTCGAATGGTGGAAACGGCTCGAACGGCGGTCATGGTTCGAACGGAGGCAACGGCTCCAGCGGCGGCGCGAACTAGCCATTCAAGATCGCGACTCCTCAGAAACGGTGCCGGCCAGGCGAATCGAAAGATCCGCCTGGCCGGTTTGTTTTGCGACCTGTGTATTCTGCAACTCGTTGCCAATTGCAAGAAGGCCGATTGACACCTCGTTCCCCAGCTGGCGGCCAGAATCCGCGGCGAGCAAGTCCGCCCCGACGGCACTCTCCGCGACGACTTCAACCTCCACCGCAGCTACTCTTAAGCCAAAGACTCCGGCGACAAGCTCGACGCCGAAATCCGCAAGAAGATCGTAAGCGACCCAGGAACGACTCCCCAAATCGCTGCGGGGTAACACCGCTACGAAGCGGATCCATTGCGAGTTCTAAAACGGTAGTTTAACGGCACGGCAGTCCACAGAAACGAGCGAAGGACCCGACCGGCTCAAAAGTCGATTTTTGCCCGCACCCCAGCCACCAGCGCCGTATCGACTTGTTCGCGGGACGGCATGACGACCTGGAAGTCCGGCGTGACATGGCACCAGGGCGTCACTTGGTAGTTGTAGAACAATTCGACGCCCTGCCCGTCGCCGATGGGGCCGAACACGGCTTGGATGATTGGGCCAATCTCGCTACTTGTGCCGGCGAAGTAATAACCCGCGCCAAACGTGTCGAACGGCCGATCGCAGAAGAGACCCGTGCCGCCGACGCCACCGCTCAAAAACCACGCCAGCGGATTGGTGTCATTGTCCGCGATGCCGGCTCGGCCGAAGATACCCCACCCACGAGCCGTGTTTTTCGGATCGACGTACAAATACTGGTCGCCGTTCCAATACAGCGACCAAGAGCCGGATTGCCGAGCGATCGGCACGTCCGGATAGATGACGCGCGGATCCTGACCGAGGCTGACAAAGTCGCGGCTGTTCCACGTGCCGCCGAAGAGTTGGTGGCCGGGCAAGCCGCCCAGTTTCACCGGCACGCGCATTTCGGCCGACATCGCGACTCCTTGTGCGAACAGCTCGTCGAAACCGCTCGTCGTCGTGGTGTCGGTGGCGTTCAATAGCGTGTACGTGAAAAACGGTGCGCCGTCTTTGAGGTAGACGAAGCCACAGCCGAGGGTCGAATAAGGGATCGTTCGCAGTGCGACCGGGTTAAAAACGAATGCCAGGTTCGAGAATTGCGTTTTCCCGCGGCCGCTGGCAAAGGCGTTTGGGTCGCCGTCGAGCGTATCCAACTTTCCGAAGAATACGCCAAATTGATCCGATAGCATTTGAGTGAACAACACGTCAGTCAAGTAGACCGCTTCGCTGTCGGCCACGGGCAATTCGGTCTCAAGCGTCGAGGGCAAGAAGGCACCAGTGTCCCCGTTGATATCTTCGCCGTAGCGGTGTTCGGCCCGCAACTTGATAAACAGTCCTTCCTTCCCGCCGAGTTTTCCGCAGTCGATGTTGACGACATAGTCGTTGTGCCCGCCGAACTCAAATTCACGATCGAGGCCGCCGCTCGTGACGCCGAAATAATAGTTGGTGCTGTCAAAGTCGTAGGTTACCCCCTGCTGGGCATCGTAGGTGCGGCAGCCGCACCAGTCGCCGGTGAGCTTAGCCCGCTCCCAACAGCAGCCGCCAAATGTTGCTGCTGCGGCGATGGCATCCGCGCATTCGGATTGGGCGGCGCAGCCACCGCCAGTGGTAGAATCGTTACCTGCCTCATCTTCGGCGATGCCGCATTCGCTCGAAGCAAGGCGCACGTCCGCTGGCCAGCCGTCGTCAGAAGCGCGTGCGACGAGTGCCATGAGGACAACGGCACAGCAGACGCAGGTGGTTTTTCCGACCTGCTTATAATGGATCGTCATGGCCCCCTCCAAACTCAGGGGCGGGAGGATCCGTCCACGCGAGCTGGCGCATGGCGCTTTATCGACGGAATATCGTCGCTAGCTGAACAAGACCATAGACTGACCACCGGTGACGATTAGCGAATGAGGGAGGTAGTCGCGTCACAACTGGGTGCTTCAGAACTTCGGCAGGTGGCCTGCTGGTGGGTTGATGCGATAGCGGCAGGCACTTCGGTGTCGGCTGCTATTGGAGCCGTCCAAATTCAAACGATAGTCGGGGCGACAGCCTGGATTGCCTGGGTGCCCTGCCAGGGCTCCGGCGTTGGCATTTCCGCCTTGGCTGGTGCCGAGTCAGGCTGAAAGTCGCCGTCGCCAGTCGGAAGTCGCACCAACGAACGCAAGCGTTACTTTGTTGGCGTGTAAGAGTCAGGCGTGCCGGGCGCAATGACCGGGTACTTCCGTGTGCTGATCTCGAATTTCGCGATCATCTTCGTCATGGGCTCAACGGCCCAGGTGTTTTCGACAGTAACCGGGTATTCTTCCTTGGGATCAAGGATGAGGTTAAAGAGCTTCGGGGTGCCGAGCTTCAGCGGCGGCGTGAACCAGTC
>JANNTD010000068.1:0-3437 GCA_031403315.1 Planctomycetota bacterium | reverse complement strand
CGGTGACGCCAAGATCAACGCTGACTGGACGGCTGGTTATCTTCTCGAATTTGGTACTCTTGATAGCGATACAGCCAGTCTGTCACAGGTGGCCGATAATGGAGCGAATGGCCTCACCATTCGTAGTTCGGCTTGGTGGATCGACAACAAGAGCCTCGGCCGGATCTGGGTTGGTCAATCGAGTTCAGCGTCGGATGGCATTGCGTCGATCAACCTTTCGAATGGTGGTATCAACCAAGGCTCCGCCGTAACGGATTGGAACGGGGGCTTCTTCGTCAAGGGCAACAACACCAATATCGCTTCTGCCGGTGGTGTGACCTGGGGACAGTTGTCAAGATTCGGTACCGATATTGGTGACGGCGGCCGCATCAACAACATCAAGTACGTCTCGCCGACTTTGGCTGGTTTCGCTTTCTCTGCGGCCTGGGGCGAGGACGATATTTGGGACGTTGCTTTGCGATACGCGGGAGAGTTCTCTGGTTTTCGCGTCGCAGCGGGCGTAGCATATGCGCAAATACTTGAGGGTTCGGCTGCGAGTTCAACGGCCAATGCGACTTGCTCGGGCTCGGCCGGCGTACAGCAGGATTGCTACACATTTGGCGCATCTGGTAGTGTGATGCACGTAGCAACCGGTCTCTACGTCCATGGTGCTTATGGAGAAGCTGAAGATAGCAACATAACCGGCGCCGGTACCCAGAAAAAGAGCGACTATTGGTATGTTCAGGCAGGTATCGAACAGAAGTGGTTCGGCATCGGTAAGACAACGCTGTTTGGTGAGTACTACACCGGAGATTTTGGAACCACCAGCGGCGCTGGTTTGGTGACTGCTGCAGGTGCAACAAATCAGGGCCTTATTGGAACGTTCAGTACCGGCACTCGGAGTTCAGAAATTGATGTCTGGGGTCTCGGCATGGTGCAATCAGTCGACGCCGCGGCGATGGATTTCTACCTAGGCTATCGCAGCTACTCGGGTGAGGCGACAGCATCGACGGGCCAGAAGAACTCGTTACAGGACTTCCAAGCGGTGGCGATGGGTGCGATCATCCGCTTCTGATCTCTAACCCAGTCTCGAATACGGAAAGGGCCGCTTCACAGCGGCCCTTTCTCGTTTTGATCGTTGTTCGTCTGCAACTCCCTAGTGAAATCTCTAGCTGAATTGCTCGTCTACGTTGCGTCGGGGAAGCGTCCCCAGTATGTACCCGCCGCTTTCAATCAGTCGGCGAGGGGTAAATCTTGGGGTAATCCTGAGCAGCAGCCCACGTCTAACAGCGTGTGGCGTAACATGGGTCTCCGAAGTCATTATTTGGTCCGGCACGGGGCGGGATACCGCTTTCAGATGGGCGTGCCGGGAGACTTGCGGGGCTTGTTGGGTCGAAAGGTGTGGAGGCGATACCTTGCGATGACTAACGAGCCAGAGGCGCGGCTGGCTGCCCTGCAACTAGCAGCGAAGTGCCGGAGAGAGATCGACCGGCTGCGAAAGCTTCCAAACCTGGAAGGAACGCAGTTAACGGTCCAGTCTCGCCCGCTGGATGCTGCGGACATCGTGTCAAACGATGTTGCGGTCTTTCGTGCCGACAGTCCAACGGTCTCGCCACTGCCTCTGTCGCCGACAGTTGGACAGTATGAGAATTTCATCAATATTCCGAGCCTGGTCGACCTCTGGAAGCGCGTAGCTCAACCCCGTGCCGCTTTCTCCATTTTGCGGATGAAGCGTTGCGTTGACGAGTTGGTGTCCTTGACTGGCGATGTCAGCGCCAATTGCGTTACCCGATTGCATATCATGCGGTATCGCGACATGCTGGAAAACAAGGCCTACTCTCGGAGTACGGCAAAACAGTACCTGGAGAGCATCCACCGGTTGTTTGGGATTGCCCTATCAGAAGGTGTGGTTGAGAGTAATCCGGCGACTGGCATCAAAGTCCGAAGCGGGCTCGACAAGTTCGCTGACCGGCAGCGCCGTAGGCCATTTGAGGTTCATGAACTGCGCGGTCTTGTGGCAGCGCTGGGTGGCGAACCCGAGCCATTCCGATGGTTGGTGAAGGTGCTGATGTGCCATGGCATGAGGTCGGGTGAGGCGGCACAATTGCGTGTCGAAGATGTCACGACGTTAAGTGGCGTAGCGGTCATCCGCGTGCATGATCGCCATGGCTCTCTAAAGAACCGGAACTCGCAACGCGATATTCCGCTTCATCCAAGGTGTACGGACTTCATCGCTTACGCCCGCTCGGTGTCAGGTCCTTGGATTTTCCCACAAGAGACAATGCGATCCGATAGGTTCCAACGGCTCTCCAGCGACTTCATCCGAAAGAGGGTCAAGCTGGCGGATCGAACTCTGACGATGCACTCCTTGCGTCACACTTGGCGCACGCTCGCCAGGGAGATTTCGATGCCGCAGGCCGTCAGCAGGGCGATCATGGGGCATTCCATGGGCGGCGATGTGCACGACGAATATGGTGGCGGACCATCACTTCGACTGATGGCTGAATGGATGGCAAAGATTGAGGTCATGCCCCAAACCGCGATCATAGAAAGCCAGTAGTTATAGGAGGCTGGGCGTAACCCAGTAGCTGTTGTCGGGGACGCGGTCCGAATTTGGCACCCACTAAGACGGTAGGACCGTGCCCTCATAACCCAGTGCCTCCCCCCTCGGTAACACCGTTCCTCCATGGCGTCCCTGCACCCCGATCGAGCAATCCATCTCGATGCTGGAAAACAACGCCACAGGCACGGTGGTTGGTCGTGCCAAAATTTTTGGCCACAGGGAGGGGAGGCACGGCTCTACAACGCTTGCACAGATCCTTGTCTTTGGACGTTATGAACGGCGCTCACCACGTGCTAAAAACGAGGATGTTCAGAACTATCAACGATGTCCTATTTGCTTTTTTTTAGACGAATTACGAGCGAACACCAAATGAGTAAGTCCGTACTATCCTGGTTTTTTTGCTTGGATACTGGTCGACCGGCTAGTGGGTGAGCCTGATCATAGGTTGAGAGTTCTGCTGTATAAACAGCGTACTGCCCCACACGGACGGATCTGCATTTCCAACAAGCTTCAAAGGTCAGATCATGGTACTGATTGAGTGATGAATTCAATCCTTGGGAACTCTAGCTGTCGCAGTTTTAGTGCGCTGATGGCAGTTTTTAGACTGCGTTGATCGCAGCCCCTGTACGCCGTGCTGGCCGATCATGGACTGCCAGCTGAGGAACTCCTCAAGACTGAGGCGGTAACGGGCACAGGCATCATCGATGGTCAGAAGTCCGCCACGGACAGCGTAAATCACCTCTGCCTTACGCCGGATGACCCATCGCGTCGTGCCTGCTGGCGGTAAATTGGAAAGTGTCAGTGGTGCGCCATCAGGCCCGATGACATACCGGCCGATGTGCGGGTGATTGATCTTCATCTACTCAACTCCGGAAACGGACAACGCCGCAACGTT
>JANNTD010000067.1:0-20098 GCA_031403315.1 Planctomycetota bacterium | reverse complement strand
CCAAAATGGGACGAATTACGATGAAACAGGTATATAGGTACCAATGGTTTTCTATCCAACCGTTTATTTCCCGTCGGCGCGACCCGCGGCGACGACGCGCAACACAACCGCATCGACGGCGGTTGCGGTTTGAGCCGCTCGAAGACCGCCGGCTGTTGGCGGTAGTGACCATTAACACGCTCGACGACACGGTCGACTTCAACGACGTCGTGACCTCGTTGCGTGAGGCGCTCTTCGCCACCAATCTGGTCGGCGGAGCGGACACGATCGAGTTTGCCACGTCGCTCACCAGCGGCGGCCCGGCCACGCTCACGCTCACGCAAGGCGAGCTAAAGATCAGCGACGCACTCGTGATCAACGGACCGGGCGCTAACCTGCTCACCATCGACGCCAGCGGCAACGACCCGACGCCGGATTCCACGCTCGATGACGACGACTTTTCCGACGACTTCGACGGCAGCCGGGTGTTCAACATCGACGATGGAAACTTTACGGCCGACAAGTCCGTGTCCATTTTCGGCCTGACGCTCACCGGCGGCGATGTGTACGGCAGCGGCGGAGCGATCTACTCGCGCGCCGAAAACCTCACGATCACCGGAAGCACGATCAGCGGCAATTCGGCCACCTTCGGCGGCGGCATCCTCACAACTAGTAGCGACTTGACGGTCGCCGACAGCACGATCAGCGACAACTCGGCCGTGAACGGCAGCGGCATTAACAGCAACGGCGATAATATTAGTCTGACGGTGACAAACAGCGCCGTCAGCGACAACGTGGCAAGGGGCGACGAAGGGGGCATTTCCAGCAGCGGCAATTTCAACAATGTATCGGTCAGCGGCAGCACGATCAGCGGCAACTCGGCCTTGGGCAGCGGCGCTGGCATCTCCGTCCGCGGCTATCGCAGCACCCTGACGGTTAACGACAGCACGATCAGCGGCAACTCAGCTGGCGGCAGCGGCGGCGGCATTTTCAGTGACTGTCAGGCTGGTACCCGTGGCAACGTGACGGTCACCGACAGCACGATCAGCGACAACTCGGCCGACAACGGCGGCGGCGGAATCTTCAACAGTGGCCACCTGACGGTGAGCGGCAGCACGATCAGCGGCAACTCCGCCGATTCGGGTGGCGGCATCTACAGCGGCGGTCGGATTGGTGCCAACGTGACAGTCACCGACAGCACGATTAGCGACAACTTGGGCGGCCGCGCCGGCGGCGGAATTGCCAGCCGCGATGGTCAAATAACTGTCACGAACAGCACGGTCAGCGGCAACTCGGCCACTGGGTTCTTCGACAACGGTCGGGGCGGCGGCATCTGGTGCTATTCCGGCGACCTGACGGTGACTGTCAGCACAATCAGCGGGAACTCGGCCCGCGGCAATGGCGGCGGAATCTACAGTCGCGATGGCGATCTGACGGTGACCGACAGTACGATTAGCGACAACTCGTCCGACTACAGCACCGCCGGCTACGGCAGCCACGGCGGCGGCATCTTCAATCGCTTTGGCCCCGTGACGGTGATCGGCAGCACGATCGTCGGAAATTCCTCGGTCCAATCTGACGGCGGCGGCATTGGCAGCCCGGACGGCAGGTTGACGATCACGAACAGCACGATCAGTGGCAACTCGGCTGTTGGTAGCGGCGGCGGCATTGCCAACCGGTACGGCACCTTGACGGTCGCCGGGAGCACGATCAGTTACAACTCGGCGACCGACGGCGGCGGCATCTGGGGTAACCGACTGACGGTGACCGACAGCACGATCAGCGGCAATAGCGCACGCGATGATGGCGGCGGCATCTTCAGTCGCTTTGGCGGCGTGACGATGGTCGGCAGCACCGTGAGTGGCAACTCGGCCCGCGACGGTAGCGGCGGCGGTGTTTTCGTATTCAATTCGGTGTCATCCATTCGTCATAGCACAGTCCCGGCCAATACGGCCTACAGTTCCGCGGGAGGCGGGGCATTCATCGCCGGCGGCAAGCTGGCGCTCGACCACACGATTCTGGCCCGCAATTCTGCCTCGCTCGGCCCCGATCTGACCGGTCTGATTGGGACCGTTTTCGACGTGACATTCAGCTTGATCGGGAACAATGCCCAGAGCGGGCTGGCTGCCACGCCCCCTGGTACGCCCAATGCCAACGGCAATCGGATTGGTACGGCTGGTTCGCCGATCGATCCGCTGCTAGGTCCGCTCGCCGACAACGGCGGGCCGACGCTCACGCACGCGCTTCTGGCCGGCAGCCCGGCGATTGACGCGGGCGATCCGTCGGCCGTGGTCGGTATGAATGGTGTGCCGGAGTTCGACCAGCGCGGCAATCCATTCATCCGGGTCGTTGGTGCGGCGATCGACGTCGGGGCGTTCGAGTTGGAGCCGGCACCGCCGGCCCTGTTCGGCGACTATAACCACAGCGGCGTCGTGGATGCCGCCGACTATTCGGTCTGGCGCGACACGCTCCATGCGATTGTCGCACCGTATAGCGGCGCAGACGGCAGCGGCAATGGC
Organism: Planctomycetota bacterium; assembly: GCA_031403315.1. Taxonomy (GTDB): domain Bacteria; phylum Planctomycetota; class Planctomycetia; order Pirellulales; family Lacipirellulaceae; genus DASYDU01. The sequence goes on along the minus strand of JANNTD010000067.1, from coordinate 17,600 downwards.
GTCGTCGACCAGGCCGATTGCAGTGTCTGGAAAGCCCACTTCGGCCAAACTCTGCCGCCACTGGGCGCGGGAAATGGGAGTGTCGCGGCATTCGCGCAGCAGCCCTCGGTTTTGTCGGGCGGCGGCACGGCGGCAGCGCTGACAGTCAGCGTAGTGCCGAAGGTTTCCCCTGCAGAGGCCCTGGCGAACGAACTGCCAGCGCGCTCCGCGCGGGGGGCCGCGCTGCCGACCGACGCTGTGTTTGCGCTGCTCGGACAACGGACACCGGCCCGATCGATGGCCGCCGGGGTAAGAACAGCGCTGCGCAGCGCTGCAGTAGATTCGGCCGTCTTGGGCTCGCTGCTGCTGGTCCGCCACAGACGTTCCCGTCCGACGCAAACCGAAGACTCAACTCAATCGGCCGACCAATCTTGGCAGGATGCCGACACCCGACTTGAGCGGACACGCGATGTGGAAGTGAAATGGCGAACCGTTGTACGCGGGCCTGCGGACCGCGCATTAATTGTGCTCTGAGCAACCGAGCGCGATTTGGCCTTAGTCGCCCGTGCCTGGCAACTGATAGAGCGCTAAGATTTGCTCGGCGGTGAGGGCGTGGTTGAAGATGGCCAGTTCGTCCAGGCGGCCGTCCCACATGTTGAAGTCGCGTTCTTCCGGGGCGTCGCCGGCGAGATTCAGCTTGGTGCCGATGGCGAGCGCCTTGATTCTCGGGTCTCGATGCATCGTGTGATAGGGTTTCGAGTCGACCTGGCGACCGTTGCGGTAGAGTCGCAATTCCGTGCCATCGGCGACAAAGGCGACGTGATGCCAGGTGTTGAGCGGCAGGGGAAGTATGTCGCGCACGACAACTTCTTTTCCTTCATCATCCACCATGTGCGCTTCGAGTTCGCCATCGTCGTCGTAGAGTCCGAAGTGGAACTGGCCATGATCGTCGTCGCCGCCGGCCCAATTCTTGGCGATGCTGGCCCAACGCGGCCTGGCGCGGGCGTAAACCCAGGCGGCCACCGTCAAAGCGTCTCCCTCCGCTTGCGGATACTCGCTGGCGGCGGCGTAGGTTTCTTGTGCCGGTCCGCCCAGCGTGAGCGCCGCTCCGACCCGGCCTGCGGTCCAGACGGGAGCCTTCGCTCGACCGAAATGAATCTTGGCATTGGCGCCGCTGGTGGATGCATCGATGAGCCGCGTTCCGTCACCAGTCGGCTCCATGCGGTAGTAGACCGCCGGGTCGAGCGCCGCGACGGCCTGGGCATAGGAGCTGTCGTCCTCGCGGAGGCTGCGGAGAAATTGTTGATCGTCGAGATCAATGCCGGAGGGCATGCCGGTGAAGTAGTCGACACGTGCCGCTTCGCCCGTGACGAGACGCAGCAAGTCTGCACTCCGGCCCTTTTCGCCGTGCAAGTCGACGAGCACTTCGCCATTGAAGACGTGGACCTCCGACTCCTTCCCTTTGACGGCCTGGACGGCGAAGTCGGTTCCCAAGTCGATCACCGTGGCGCCGGGCGACTCGATACGAAAGCCAGTGGCCGCTTTTGGCACGTGGGCGGCGAGCTGTCCATCTTCGAGCCGCAGGCAGGCCTCGTCCACCAAATCGAACGTCGCGGGAGCGCGGACGACGAGCACGACACCGGAACGATATTCGATTTCTACGAGCCCGTTGAGCAACTCGTAGACGCCTTGCCGCAACTGCATGCCTTCCACAAGCGCCGACTCGCCGTTCACCCCATAGGCAAATTGGGCGCCGACCGTCTTGCTGAGCACGGCTGTCTCCGCGCCGCGAAATGGCGGATGCGGGCGGTTGGCGTTGAGCAAGGTCATGCCGACGGCCACCGCCATGAGAATCGCGGCTGCAGCCAAGCTTAATAGCCGACGGCGTCGCGCCTGCCCCTTGCGCGACGCCGTCATTTGATCTTCTTCTCGCAGGCCGGCGGTCACCGACCAGGAAGTTAGCAATCCATGCTCGGACCGGAGTAGCGCGTGCATCTGGCAGTAGTCGAGATACTGCCGCCGCAGCGCGGCATCCAGCTCGAGCAGATTTCCCAGCCGCCGAACGTCGTCTTCGCCGAGACGACCGTCGGAAAGTTGGCTGAGGAGCCGATCGAATTCAGGCTGCTGGTTTAGGTTGTCGCTCATGTCGTATCCGTGAGGCCATCCTTTTGCACGCACTCGATCAACCACTGACGGGCCCTGAACAGGATTTGATACACCGCGTTGGCGTTGCGATGCAGGATCTCGACCATGTCGGTGACTTTTAATTCGTCGGCATAGCGCATTCGAATGACCTCGCGCGAACGCTTGGGCATTCGTTCCAGGCATTTCTCCAAGGCTGCCGCGCGCTCTTCATGCCGCTCGTCGACTTCGCGGGCCTCGCTGGCTAAAGTCGCCAGCAAATCGTCGCTGAACAGCGTCTTGTCGCGCAGCTGCCGTTGCCGATAGGCCATGAACTGAAAATGTGCGATGCGAAACGCCCAGGCCGTGAAATTAGAGCCGGGCTGAAATTGGCGCCATTGTTTCCACAACACGATGTTCGCTTCCTGCAAAACGTCGTTGGCAGCGTCGGGGTCGGCGGACAGTGTCAAGACATAGCCATAGAGACGGCCCTGGTGCTGGGTCATCAAGTCAACGAAGTCGCGTGTGGCGCCTGGCTCGTAGCCTGTCATGAGAGAGATTTCCTCACTAAGAAGAGAACACTCGGTCGCCTTATCTTACACGAATGAAGCACGCGAGTTGCGACAGAACTCGACGCTCCCTCGACGTGAGCGACGCAGATTGTCGCAGCCCCCCGAGCAGGGCGTCATAAGATTCGCTGGAAAGTGGGGCCACGGCGACAACGGTCGAGTTGCCATCGTTGCGTTTGGCAACAATTCCAGGAATTACTTGCGAATTCGTAAGATTCCGGCCTCATCCGCTATACACTCGATAGATACCAGGCGGCAGGCGTCCGTAATTGCTACGGCATTTCGACGACGTATCCTTCGAACCCGTTTGCCCAACACGAAACGGGCGCCGACTCGTCACTGTGCGCTGTTAGGGCTCAGTATGAGCATCGCGCTGTGCGCGAAGCGTCAGGCATCTCATTGACATCGCAGTTCCAGTTCCGATTGCGCCGGCCGTTCGTGATGACGTTGATAGCGTTCGTATCGCTATTCGCCGTGGTCGGCTGCAACGAACAAGACAGCAGGCGCGAGTCGCACGAATCGAACTTGCGCTTGGTAGCAGTCCTTTACAGTCAGTATTCGGCAGCTCACGAAGGCGAGGCACCCGGCGACGCAGCTGAATTCCGGGCGTACGTCGAATCGCTCGGGCCGGGCGTGCTACAGCGGGCTGGATTGTCGGGGTTGGACGAGTTGCTTGTGTCAGCGCGCGATGGCAAACCGTTTGCGGTCAAGTACACGAACGGAAACTGGCTGCTGGACGGTGCGATCGCGTACGAGCAGGTCGGTGCCAACGGCACGCGTTATATTGCCGCCAACTTGGGTGGCGTGACCGAGATTTCGGAAGTGGAGTTCCTGGGCCGTCTCAAGGGACTGAATTAGCTTCCGGAGACTGAGGAGCGGAGCAAGGCATGGAAAACATGACTACCAGGCAGATCATCGTTGCGTCGAGGGCAAATTCTCGGGCATTTGTGAAGCATGGTTTCACGCTGGTCGAGCTGCTGGTCGTGATTGCGATCATCGGAATTTTGGTGGCCTTGTTGCTGCCGGCGATTCGGGCGGCGCGGGAAGCGGCCCGGCGGACGCAATGCAAGAATCAGCTCAAGCAAATTGGCCTGGCGATACATAACCACGTCGACTCGCGCCGCGTGTTTCCCACCGGCGGTGCAGTGATTTATCCGAACATCAAGAATTACGTAGTCGGCACCGCGGGCGCTGGTGGTGAGGTACCCAACGGCAAACCCTTGGGTCCTGACCAACAAGGGCTCGGCTGGGCATACCAGATCCTGCCCTACCTTGAGGAAGGCGCGCTGCATGGGCTCACCACGCAGGATCAATTACAGGCTGCGGTCGTACCGCTCTACGTGTGTCCTTCGCGTCGGTCGGCGTCGCAGGCCCAGTCCGATGCGAATGCAGAAGGCAAACAGGTTTTTTTGATCGACTACGCCTCTGCGCAACCATGCACGGTCGAATGTCCGTCGGGAAGTCCGGGCTGCCCCGATCCGACTCCTCGGTATGATCCGCGGAACTCCGTGCCAATGACCGTAACTAGTGGGGACGGGTACAAATTAAATTGGCCATCGATTTGGGGCGGCAAGAACATGAACGGTAAACAGCAAGGTAATTCTCAGGTCTACGACGGGGTCATTGTCCGCTCTCCTTGGCTTCGGGACCCCGACCCCGCCGTCTCCCCTCCTGGCAAACCAGTCGGCCGGTTTCTCAAGGGTGCTCCCCGGCCGACGTCGTTCGCCAAAATCACCGACGGAACCAGCAAAACTTTCATGCTGGGTGAGAAGTACGTCCGGTCGGACATGTACGAAGGAGGCGGCTATTCGGACGACCATGGTTGGAGCGAGGGATGGGATCCCGACGCGATTCGCTCGACGTGTTTCCAGCCCTACCAGGATAGCGAAGGCTTTCAGTTTGATGGACTAGGGAACGACGATCCTTTCGGACATGATGCGGACATCGTTTACTTCGGCTCGGCCCATACCGGCGGGTTCAATGCCATCTATGCCGACGGGTCGATTCAGACGCTGAATTACGACATCGACTTGGTGCTATTCAATTCCCTCGGGACGCGGGCCGGCGACGAAGTGGTCCACGAATAAGAAGTTAATCAATCAATGCGCTCTCGAACTGGAACAACGATGATGAAGAAGTCCATCCTGTCGGCCACGCTTGTGTCGACCTGCGGGCTGCTGCTGGCGATTTCGACCGCCAGCCAAGATTGTTGGGCATTCATAACTTTTGTTGGCGACTGTCATGATGCGGGCTGCGTGCTTCCCAACAACCCAAGTACCGAATTCAATCTCGCGAGCAATTGGGATCCCGCGACAGTGCCTCCGTTTCCGAACACCACCGAGGCCTATTTGATTCAGAACAGCCGCACCGCAGTATTCTCCAGCGGTAGCACCTCCCTGGGCGGACTGACGGTTTCGAATGATTCTTTCGGCCGATTAAGCATGACGGGCGGGTCGCTCACGCTGCTGAACCATACAGAACCATTAGAGATCGGCCGCGAGAGGTTCCCCAAAGGCAAGGATGGCGACTACAACAACAACGGGATTGTCGACGCGGCGGATTACCCCGTTTGGCGAGACACGTTGGGGCAAGAAGTGCTCAACCCCGGCGACGGTGCCGACGGCGACCAAAGCGGGGCAGTCGATGACGGCGATTACGACTTTTGGAAAGCCCATTTCGGCCTAGTCACAAAAGGCGGCGAGGTCATTATGACCGGCAGCTCCACGCTGACGACCAATGGCGCTGTTGTCGGCAGGCGCTCGAAAGGGCTCCTTTCCGTGGGACCGCTGGCCCGCGTAGACAGCAAGGGCGCTAACTTCGTGGGGGGCGTTGTCCGCAGTCAGGATCTGGAAGTCGGCGTGTACGGACCGGCATACATCGCAATTGGTGTTGAGCCCGGTCTGGAAGCGGACGGTCTGGCCATCGTCGAGGGCACGGTCAACGCGAATGCGCTGTTGATAAACACCTTCGGCTCGAAAGGCGAATTTCGACTTTTGCCTGGCGGGGATCTGACCCTGAATGGCGCCGTGGAACTGTCGCGTTGCGACACCCAATTCTTTACCAGCGGTTGCGGATTGATCGCCAATCCCCAGCCCAAGATGTCATCGAAGTTGACAATCATCGGATCCGGTGGAACCTTTACCGTCGGCAAATTTGACGCCGTCTTGAGCCCGCCTGCTAATACTGTCTTTGATCCGACGCACCGGCGGGATTTTCGTGCCGGATATCCGGCGGATGCGACTATTTCCTTCACGGCCGATGCGGCAGGCGTGACGCCCATCGTTCTCGCCGACAACAGCGCTTTCGCCGGGGAGCTCACGGGTACTGTTTATCTCGATGGGACGGTCGGCAACGTGGTTGGCACCTACGCCGGGATGAATCTGGAGCTCAACCTTGATGCGTATCTCAGCGCGTCGCCGCTGACACTGATCGATGCCCCGGCTGGGCACCTCTTCGCCGGCAGTATATTTGGCAGCGTGAGCTTCTTGGGCAGTCGGACGGCCACCGTAAACTACGACTACCCGAATGGCAACGTATTTCTGAGCAACTTTGTCGGCGGGGCTGGCGCGGGCGGAATCGCTGGCGCAACCGTACCGGAACCCTCGGGCTTGGCGTTGATTACCCTGGCGACGGGCTTGCTGACCTGGTCGCGACGTACGCGGAAGCATGACGGCAGCCGGCCCGGCCGGAGCAGATCGAGGGGCAATTCCTTGACCTGAGCGCCTGACAAATCGGACGCAGAAGAGCAAAACCGAAGCGTAGGCGAATTTCATTCACTTTTCAATTAGGAGGTATTGGCGGGTAAAAGTTCTTTGAGGAATGTTTTGTGCCAGGCCTTTGGGGTCGGCAGGAAACGCTGTTTGAACGGAGTCTTTGTTTTACTTTTCAACTGGAGAGTCTCATGATGCGAAGTTTTGTGAAAATTTATTGTGGCGTGATCGCTGCGGCGATCATTGCCATGCTGGCGACAACCGCGTGGGCGGCCCCCAATTTGCTCGCGAATGGCGACGCGGAACTCGAAAGCCGGTTTGCTCCCCACGGGACTCCCGGCGCGGATACCGCCAATGGCATCCCGGATTCATTTCATCACAGCGGCGCCGCCGGGTGGAACCCCACTCTTGACGGTATGTACACGAGCGGCGTTCACTCGCTGTACGCCAATGACACCAGCACCGGTGGCGATGAGGAAAACCGCAGTTTTGTGGAAAATCTCTTGAGCAACGGCGGATCCTGGGGAATTACGTCGGGGGAGATCCCGGACGTGGGCCTCGAGGGCCGTTCCCTGTGGGTGAGTTGGAAATGGAAGTGGAACATCACCAGCCAACCCGGCGACATGTTCAGCGCCACCGTCCGGACGTCCACAGCACCCGTCAACCCCGGTAGTTTAGACTTGCAGACCCCCCCCGGCTCCACTACGGACTACGTCTACCGCACCGATGGGACCGCCACTAGCGACGGCTTCCAGATGTATATGGCGATGATCCCGCTGCTCGCGACCGAGCAGACGTTTGACCTCATCTTCAAGACGAGTGATCGCGTGGGGGACAATAGCGAGCTGGGCCAGTTTTGGGTCGACGATATCAACGTCACGTACCATGTCCCGGAACCCGCCACGATGGGGCTGTTAGGCCTGGGCGGTTTGGGTTTGATGCTGGTCAGTCGGCGTCGACGCAGCTAATGCTGCACCGCGTCGCTTGCCAGGCGAGAGTCAAGGGATACTCTCAAGAGTGAACTAGTGGCTACGGCCCGCGAGACCTAGGAAGGGTTTCGCGGGCCGCTCGCCAACTCTTGGCGTGATGGGGACTCGCGGCGTTTGCGCTGGCGATGCGCTAACTCGCCGGTGTGCCTGAGCCCTCGAGCGCGCTGCATGCGGTCGTCGACGCCGATGGGGCGTTTCTTGGCACAGCAACGCGACACCAATGCGGATCGTGACGCTTTCATGAAGTGATATTTAATGAGCGGTCGCAATACAATGGCTTCCAATCGACTGGTGCTACCGCACTTTCGATCAATCGTCGCCGCGTCGGCTACAGTGTTAGCCGTCTGGAACAATTCCGAGTTGGCGTCAGCCGTCGTGTACAGGGATGTTACCGCCACCGCCGGGATCAACCATCTTCAAAATCCCGGCACCTCGACGAATTCCGGCTTCCGCAGGACCGGCGGCGCGGCCGCCGCCGACTTCGATAACGACGGTTGGGTGGACCTCTACGTCACCCGCCGGGGGAACTTGCGTGATCTCCTCTATCGAAACAGAGGCGATGGCACGTTCGAGGACGTCGCCCAGGCCGCCGGTTTTCCCATCCTGAGCACCACCAATGGCCCCGCCTGGGGGGATATCGACAATGACGGCGACAAGGACCTTTATGTCACCACCAGTGGCGGCTATCAGTTCTACATGTACGTCAACGACGGTAACGGTCACTTCACCGAACAAGCTGTTGAGCGCGGGGCCGATATCGGCGGCGCGTTTCGTTATGGGCAAAGCGTCACCTTCGGCGACTACGACGGCGACGGATACCTGGATATCCACACCAATGACTGGGGCAATGATACTTCGGTGAGCACCTCGCGCCTGTTGCACAACCTCGGCGCCGCCAATCCCGGCTATTTCGAGGATGTGACCGCGGCGGCGGGCCTGAATGTCTACCGCGACCCTTACTTCCTCCCCGGCGGTGGCACCGACACCAACGCGTATCGCCACACGTCGACCTTCACCGACATTGACCGCGACGGCCACCTCGACCTGGCGATTGCCGGCGATTTCAAGACCAGCCAATTATTTTGGAACAATGGCGACGGCACGTTTACCGACGGCACGCTTGACGCAGGGTTGGGCTCCGACGAGGACGGGATGGGAAGCACCATCGGCGACTTCGACGGCGACGGGCGCCTGGATTGGTTCATTTCGGCCCTGGTCGATAACCCCCCATCGATCGAGGACCACAGCGGCAACCGCCTCTACCGGAACAACGGCGACCGCACCTTCGCCGATCAGACAGACCTCGGCGGCGTCCGCGATTCCGGATGGTCGTGGGGAACCACCTTCCTCGACCACGACAATGACCGCGACCTGGATCTGTTTGTCACCAACGGTTGGGGCCTTGCCGACCAATCGCACCTCTACCAAAACGATAACGGCGTGTTTACCGACGTCTCCAATGCCGCGGGCGTAACCGACACGAAGTTGGGACGAGGCCTGCTCAGTCTGGACTACGATAACGACGGCGACCTGGACGTCTTCATCGTCAACCACGGCGCCCAGCCGATTCTCTACCGCAACGATGGCGGCAACGAGAACGACTGGTTGAAGATCAAGCTCGAGGGGACCGCTTCCAACCGCGACGGCATCGGCGCGTTCATCACCGTAACGCCCGACCTCGACTTTCCAGACAAGATCATGGTCCGGGAGATCAACGCGGGAAGCAATTTCCTCAGCCAAAACGAATTGACGGCGCATTTCGGCTTGGGCCCCGATGCTGGGACCATCGATTTAGTCACGGTCGCCTGGCCGAGCGGGGCTGTGCAAGAGCTGAGCAACGTGTTGGCGAATCAAGTTTTGAACTTGGTCGAGAATTTCCTGCCCGGCGACTACAACGATGACAGCATCGTCGACGCGGCCGACTACTCCGTGTGGCGCAACCAGCTCGGCTCGACGGGCAGCGGCTATGCTGCCGACGGCAACGGCGACAACATGGTCACTCAGCTCGATTACGTTGTCTGGAAGGCGAACTTTGGCGCGATGGCAGGTGGCGCCGCATCCTCGGCCCAGCACTTGCCAGTGCCCGAGCCGTCGACCGGGTTTCTCTGGTGGATCGGATTCGTCGCAACGAGTCTCGCGCGACGTGTGGCCCGCTAAATGAGCATTTCTACTCGTGTTATTGAACTCAACTGGCGTGGGAGCGATTCGGCAGAGGTTACGACGGTGGGGATATCAGTGACAGGAATTCTGAGCGTACATCGGACGCGCAGCAGCCGAAACCGATCGTCGAAGTTGCGGAGCTTTGCCTTTCCGTCTCGCTTTTGCTGCATTGCACTTTTGGCCATCGCCATTGCACACACGCCGCCCGCTAGCGCGGCAGCCGGGCGCCAATTGTCGCTCTCCGCGATCGACTTGTTGCCGAACGCACCGACCACCTATGCGATGCGCGATTGGCATCAGACCGCCACGGACTTCGACACGCTGGCATTTGACACCACCGCGACGGGGCAGTTTCTGCCCTTAGTGAAGATCGACAACACGCCGGTGTCGCCCCAGCTGCAGAAGTCGTTCGGCTTGGCCGCCTACGTCGGCGAAACACGCACCTTCGGCGAGACGGGCGAGCCGGTCCACGAAGCGATCGCGTCGCTGGGGGCCGTGCTCGGCGGGACGCTCGTCGGCGTCGACAAGTCCGCGGGACCAAACAATTGGGTCGCCATGACGCGCGAGTACTACGTCGATCGCAACTCCCAATTCATCGTGCTCAACAATCCGTTTGCCGTTACGGGACAGTCTGCCTGGTACGAGACGTATCCCAGCATTCTCTTCTACAGCATTGCCGACCGCTATCCGGGTGAAGCGACGCTGCAAGCCGCGCTCAACCAGGTCGACCTGGAATTCAAGGGCTCCGTGAACGTTTTGACCGCTGGTGGAACCGCACCCAATTTCAATTACACGGCTTACAACTTCCGCACGCAACAACCTGTGTACAACGGCCAGTGGCGCGAGCCCGACATGGGCCTTGGCATGGCCTGGTTACAGCACGCGGCCTATTGGCGGCATCGCGGCGATGTGGATCCAACGCAAGCGGCCGCTCATCTAAGCGCGGTTGATTGGGCGCTGGCGTATTACGAAACCCGCTCGACGAATCCTAATTACGAGGTACTCACGTCCTTTGGCGCCTACGCCGCAGCCCGCATGAACGCCGAACATGGCCGCAACTATAACGTCCACAAGTACCTCGATTGGGTCTTCTCCCGGAGTGCCGTCCGGCAGGACCTCGTCATGATCAGTGGTGAGCAGTGGGGGGGCGAAGACGTGGGTGGTTTATTGGGCACCGCGCGGCCAAACACCAGCAATCCCGTCCAAGGGTATGCGTTTGCCATGAACACGTTCTCGAACGCCATGCCCGTGGTTGCCCTCGTGCGCTACGAGGACCGCTACAGCAGAGCCATCGGAAAATGGATGCTCAATGCCGCCAGTGCCGCGCGATTGTTCTATGGCGATGCGCATCCGCCCGAGGATCAGTCGTCCGAATTCTGGGCCGGCGATCCGCAGCACTCGATTGCCTACGAGGGACTGCGCCATCATTGGCTCCCGCCCCAAGATCTTGCCCCCGGCGAAAACGAGGAAATCTATGCCGCCGGCGATCCCCTGACGTATGGCTGGGGGCCACTCACGGACTGGGGCATCTACGGCTCCGCCGTCTCCGGGGTGTTCGGTTCGATCATCAAAACCACCAACGTCGACAAGATTCTGCAGCTTGATCTCTTGGCGACCGACTTCTATCGCGACGCGGCTCACAGCACCTACCTATACTACAACCCACTCAGCACCACCCAATCGGTCGCGATCAACCTTGCGAGCGGCTCATCGTTTGATCTCTACGACGCCGTGTCGAATCGATTTTTGGCGCGGGGCGCCACTTCGCAGACCTACTTCAACGTGCCGTCTGACGAGGCCGTGATGCTGGTGCTCGTACCCTCCGGCGGCACGGAAACCCGCGCTGGGCGCCAGTTGCTAGTTGACGACGTCGTGATCGATTACAACGCGACCTTGCTGCCGGACAATCTTGTCCGCAATCCCGACGTCGACGCAGCGCAAACCAACAATGCCAATCGGCCATCCTTCTGGCACTACAGCTCTCATGCGACCTGGTCCGACGACGAAGCGCTGAGCCCGACCCATTCGCTCGAACTTGTCGACAACAGTGCGACGGCCGCGGAGGAGTGGCGCGGTTACGCGACCGAGGTTCCGGAAGGTGACGGTCGCCAGTTTCAATTGCGCTGGTTTTGGAAGTACGACGTCGCCGCCGGCGGTGAGTTCCGCGCTCGCTTGCGGCTGTCGAATGCCGTAGTCACGACAAACGTCGATCTCTCGAACCCGCTCGTGGAGCTGGAGCGTAACTTCACGGTTTCGGGCGTAGCCGGCGAATTCGAGATGTTCGAAACCACCATCGATCTGCCGGACGGCGTTCGATCGTTCGATCTGACGTTCATATCAGGAGGCGTAGTTTCCGCGTTGGGCTCGATCTACATTGACGACATTTCGGCCGCGATCATCGCGGCATCGGTGCTTGCCGGTGACTACAACGTGGATGGCATCGTCGATGCGGGCGACTTCGTGGTGTGGCGCGACTCGGTCGGCGCCACGGGTGCCGGCCTCGCCGCAGACGGCAACCACGACAACCAAGTGACGCAGCTCGACTACGACCTATGGAAGGCCAACTTTGGCACGACGACGGGTGGCGCTGCGTCCTCGGCCGACTATGTGCCAGTGCCGGAGCCCTCGGCGGTTTTGATGTTCGCTGCCGGAACATGTTTGGTCGCGAATGCATTCCAGTGCAGATCGTCTCGCAGCCGTTGCCGTTGAGAAAGTATTGAATCATGAAGCCCTATTCCTGCGTGCTGCGATTACTGATCTGCGTTGCCATTTTGGCAACGATTGGTGACGCAGGGCGTCTCGGCGCGACAGAGGAGGCGCGCGAACCCGCGATTCTTCGGGTGGCAGGGATGCCAAATCTGCCTGAGCCTTATGCGATGCGCGATTGGTCCCAGGTAACTCGCGACTACATTGACTTCGTGTTCGACTTCGAGCGACGTGGCGACCATTTGCCACTCGTCCGCTGGATGGACGAGAACCGCACCATGGTGTCGATCCCAGCCTACATTGGCGGGCCGCGGGAGCCGGAAGCGATCAACTATCTGGCGGCGGTCGTTAGCGGCTCACTTGTCGGCTTGGACATGCGAAATCATCGCGGACAGGATTGGGTGGCGTTGGGCACAAATTTCTATTGCGAGTCGGAAGGCGTGTACGTGAATCGCTTGGGCGCGAGCACGGGCAAATCTTTTTGGTACGACATTTTTCCCAACGTCCTCTTCTACCAAGTCAATGCTTTGTATCCGCACGATTCAGTACGCGATCGACAGGCCCTCGCTGTCGCGACAAAGTGGCACGACGCTTGTGTTGCATTAGGTGGCAAAACCGATCCGTCGGCGCTACCCAACTTCGATCACACTGGACTGACACTTGCGACCATGTTGCCGACGGAGTCAGGTTGGATCGAACCGGAAGCGGCTTCCGGCATCGCCTGGCTGGAATACATGGCCTGGATCCGGCTTAAGGACCCGCGTTTCCTGACCGCCGCCGACTGGGCCATCCGCTCGTTGGAGGACAGGCCGGCCGAGCGGAGTCCGCTCTACGAAGTGCTGCTTCCCTACGGTGCGCTGGCCGCCGCACGGATGAACGCCGAACTGGGCCGCAACTACGATGTGGGCAAACTGGTGAACCAGTGTTTCGAACCGCGCGGTCGGCCCCAAGCCCGACCAGGCTGGGGCGTGATCTCGGATCGGTGGCAGGATCGGGATGTCCACGGCCTGGTCGGGAGCACCACCGACGGCGAAGGCTACGCATTTGCCATGAACACGTTCGAGTGGGCGGGCGCGATCGTGCCGCTCGCGCGCTACGACACGCGCTACGCGCGCGACGTCGGCAAGTGGATGTTGAATCTCGCCAATGCGGCGCGGCTATTCTATCCGAACGCTCATGACGCAGAGCATCAATCGAGTCACGCCTGGTCCACCGCGCATGATGCGAAATCGGCGATCGCTTACGAGGGAATCCGCAAATGGAAGCGCGGCTCCGCGGTCGCAAGTGCCGACTACCTTACGACGCGGGGAAGAATCGTGCAGGGAAGTTTCGCGTCCACACAGGCTCGCCGCGAGGCGCCGCTGAGCCTGGAAGTGTTCGAAGAGGAGTCGGGCGCCGGTGCACCGTTTGAGCACATTTGGGAGTTTGATCTGCCGGAAACGCAGAAGCGTTGGCTGGTGGTGGCGGCCGAGCGCATCGACGGCGGCCATGTCGGCAATGCCTTTCGATTCTCTTTTGCCAGCAAACCGGAAGGACCGTACACCACGGCCTTTTCGGTGACGGGCGTCGGGCCTGCTCAAGTCGTCGAATTGCCTGAGAGCCTTCAGGACAAGCTCTATGTCAAGGTCGAGAGCAGCGATCGAGCTGCTGCCTGGAGCGGCCAGGATCAACTGGCCGTCGATGCGATGGCGATTTCCTATCGGTCCGACTCCGGCCCGTTTGCTCAAGGAGATCAATTGGTCACATTCGTCGACCTGCTCGAAGAAGCCACGGTGCCGATTGTGCTTTATCGCCCCGCTTCGGCGACGACCGATCTGGGCTTGTACGGCAGTTCGCACGTGGGGATTCTCGGCGGCATCATCCAGCCGACTAACGTCGAAGGTATTATACAGCTCGACCTCTTGAAAACCGACTACTACCACGCCGAAGCCTATCCCACCTTTCTATATTACAACCCACACGCATCCGCCAAAACCATCGAGATCGAAGTCGGCCCCGAGGCGACGAACATCTATGACGCGGTGACGAACCAATTTCTTGAGCGGAATGTTCGCGGCCGCGCACAAGTCACGATACCGGCCGATACGGCAATCGTCGCGGTATTGGCGCCAGCAGAACGGGAACTGCGCAGCGACGGAAAGCGGACGCTCGTCGGCGACGTCGTCGTGCGCTACGCAGACTAGGGAAGGACTCCGATCATGGCCGACATCGCCAAGCGTTTTTTGGAAAATCCGATCTTGCGGCCGGCCGACGTTCGCCCGAGCATCGCGGGCATGAAGGTGGAGTGCCTGCTGAATCCGGGCGTCTTCCGCTTTGACGGCAAGACTTGGCTCCTGTTGCGAGTTGCCGAGCGTCCCGAGCAACGGACGGGCACGACTTCATTTCCGATCTTGGGCGCAAGCGGCAAGTTGGAAATCCTGGAGTTCGACAACTCCGACCCGAAGCTCAATCGCGACGATCCCCGCGTCATCAACTACGACGGCAAGGACTTCCTGACGACGATGTCGCATCTGCGGCTGGTCGCCAGTGAGGACGGAATCGACTTTCGAGAGGATGCCAGCTACCCGGCAATGTTCGGCCAAGGCGAATTGGAGTCGTACGGAATCGAAGATTGCCGCGTCACACAGATTGGCGAGACGTACTACCTGACCTTTACCGAGGTCTCGGAGCATGGCGTTGGCGTGGGCCTGCGGAGCACAACTGACTGGCGCAACATTCGCCCGCACGGCATGATTCTGCCGCCCCATAACAAAGACTGCGCGATCTTTGGCGAAAAAATTGCCGGTAAGTATTACGCTCTGCACCGGCCCAGCAGTCCATCGCTCGGGGGAAACTACATCTGGCTGGCCGAATCGCCCGACCTGGTGCATTGGGGTTCTCATCGCTGCATCGCGCATAGCCGGTCTGGCATGTGGGATGCGGCCCGCGTCGGGGCCGGGGCCGCGCCGATCCGTACGCCGGCAGGCTGGCTCGAGATCTATCACGGTGCCGATGCCAACCATCGCTACTGCCTCGGTGCGCTGCTGTTGGATTTGGAAGCTCCCTGGAAAGTCCTGGCCCGCTCGCGCGAACCAATCATGGAACCGGTTGCTGAGTACGAACGCACCGGTTTCTTCGGCAACGTCGTCTTCACCAACGGCCACGTCGTCGACGGCGACACGCTGACACTCTACTACGGCGCCTCGGACAGCGTCATCTGCGGGGCCCGCCTTTCAATCGACGAGATCCTGCTCAGTCTCCGGTGACCGCGCCTTATGAACAAATTCCTGCACGAATATCGGCACTTCCTTTCCTATCCGCGCGAGATGCGGATCTTGCTGCTGACGAATCTGATCTACGCCTTCGTCTTGCCGGTGATCGACGTGTTCGTCGGGGCCTACGTCATGCGAAATTCGCAGGACGTCAAAATGGTCGTGCTCTACCAACTCGCTGTCTACACTGGCATCCCTTTCACGTTCTTGATCAACGGCTTCTTGCTGCAATACGTCAACATCAAGCGGCTCTATTCGGCGGGCATGCTGTTGAGCGGGATTTCCATGGCCGTGATGATGTCGCTCGGCAAGCTGGACCTGCTGGGAGTGGGCATGGCCGGCCTGATGATGGGCATGTCGTTTGGCCTGTTTTGGGCCAATCGCGATTTTCTGGCGCTCTCGACCACCAATGATTCGAACCGCAACTACTACTACGGGCTGGAGACCTTTTTCTACACTAACACCTACGTGATCGTGCCAGTCGCCGTCGGCTGGTTCATTGAAGGTACCGGCCGGCAGGATTGGTTCGGCGGAGATCGCAATACCGCGTATCAAATCGTTACGGGAATTGTCTTCCTGCTCACGATCTGTTCGTCGATCCTGGTGCACCGCGGTCGCTTTGAGAACCCGCCGGATTCAAAGTTCATCTTTTTCCGTTTTCATTGGCTCTGGAATCGGATGCAACTGTTGGCGATCTTGAAAGGACTTGCGCAAGGCTACATCGTCACCGCGCCGGCGATGCTCGTGATGCGGTTGGTCGGACAAGAGGGCGCGCTCGGCACGCTCCAGGCCGTGGGCGGCATCCTCTCTGCATTTCTGCTCTATTTCATCGGCCGCACGACGAAGCCGGAGCATCGTTTGGCGATCTTCTCCGTCGGGCTGATACTGTTTGCTTTGGGAGGACTCGCCAACGCGCTGCTTTACAACGCATTCGGGGTGTTTCTCTTCATGGCCTGCCTGCTCTTGGGCCGGCCGTTGCACGACATCGCCTATTTCCCGATCCAGATGCAGGTCATCGACACCGTCGCTGCCATCGAGCAGCGCAACAAGTTCGCCTACATCTTCAGCCAGGAATTCGGCTTTTACATCGGCCGTTTCGCCGGCTGCATGCTCTTCATCCTGCTGGCGAACAAAGTATCTGACACGTTCGCCCTGCGATACGCGCTCGTGATGATCGGAGTAGTGCAATTGCTCTCGATTGCAGTTGCCAAGCGGGTCCTCCAGGGCTGCGCCGAGGCAGAGAAGACAATCGTCGACGAGCCAGGCGTAATACCTGTCCCGGTTGTGGCGTAGCGAGCGCGGCACCTGTCTCACTAACTCAATCGCTCGCAGCACGCGTCATAAGATTTGCCGTGTTGAAGTCGTCGCAGAGGGTGGGAATGGTCGAGCTGATCGCCGAATGTCGCATGGTCATCGGTATCTTCATCGGCATCGGAGAAATCTCCGACGGAACCGCTGTGACGGCAGCGCAAGAAAAGAGCGGCTCTCCTCTGAGGAACTGGGGCAGGTAGTTCCTACTGGCGAAGAGAGCCGCCAAGGTCGGTGAGGTGCGTTCTGAAATGCACCTGATGACTGCTATTGTATCAATAATCTGTCGCTATTGCGCGCAAACATTGCGCACTTGATGCCAACCTCAGCAATCATCGACCATCGGAAAAATGGACTTTATTGTGATTATCGAGGTTTCAAAAAATTCATTAATGCAGAAATCCCGCGGAAAATCTGCCACGAGCACGCGGCTGAAAGCTGGGCTTCGGGGCGGATCGAGGGCCGGGGATTCCACGGCCGCACTGCCAGCAGTGACATTGAAGAGCGATCGTACGCCGGCAGTTAGCCGCTGCCGTCGACCGTCACGACGACGCCGCGACAGTTCTATACTGCCAGCCCGCGGCACCGAGCGCTCGGAGTCGAATCGTTGACTGGAAGCGGTGAGAGTATTACGAGCCCATCACACTGGCAAGCTCGGCAGCCGAGGTGTCAAAGCTGTCGGCCGTGCGTTCGGCCATCAGTTGCACCGAACCGATGCAGACGACAACAATGAGTGCCAGCATGACGGCGTACTCGACGGCCGTCGGGCCCGATTCATCGCGCAGGAAACGCTTGAGGTGGGAAAAC
>JANNTD010000066.1:0-8561 GCA_031403315.1 Planctomycetota bacterium | reverse complement strand
GGCACGAATTGCGACACGGCCTCGATGGCGTCGACGTTTTCGTGGTTGACGTGGAACGTGCCGATCACGTCGAATGCCGTGTCCCAAAAATGCCCGCCGTGGTCCAAGAACTTTGTCGCCACGCCTGGACCGTCGTAGACGAAAATTTCGCCGCCGTCAAAGACAATCGGCGTGCCAGGAACGATAAGCGGCCGAATGCTGAAATTCACCTGCAAGCCAAACATCATGATCGCATCGACGTCCATCAATTCGACCAATTGGCTCCACACCGGGCCACCCACGCCGATGCCGGCAAATTGGAGGTCCATGGCCGCAGCCAAATCGGAAGTGAACGTGTGCGGAGTGCTGGCGAGCGCGACGGGATCGTATTCCCAAACCGCAACCTTTCGAGCGGCGGCGGGAAATAGCACGAACGGGTCGCCCGCGAGCGAATAGCGATTGCTATCGTCGGCGTTGTCGCCACCCCAAACTTCCAAGGCGTCCGTATCGAGCGGCGGATTCATGGCGTCGATGTCGGTCGCCGTCGCCCAAACGCCGAAGCCCGCGGGGGCTCCCGCAAAACCAGTGGCACGTTCAAATAGAACTGTCGGATCGGTCTCGACGGAAAAAATCAGCGCGGCCTGATTGTTCCGTACGTCGTGAAACAATGCGTCGCCGCCTGCGGCCAGACCGTCGACTTCGATGTCTTGGGAAACACTTGGAAAGGCCGCCCGACTGCCGCTGTAGTCGAACGAATCGCGGACCCCGCCCAATCCATCCCAAGCCACTACCTGTTCCGGATCCGGCACGCCCGCGGCATCGCGATCACGCACATCGGAGAAGTCCTTGCCGGGGACCTCCTTCGCAGTCGGAATAAATCTGCTTGGACCCGGGACGGCGCTTGTCATCGGGGCCCAAGGATTCGCGCCAGCCAGAGATGCTGCCGCAGAGACAATAACGGACGACGCCAAAACCGAGCGAGCCACGCGCTGGGCGCATTGCCATACGAAACTTGAAACTCGAATCATCAGACTACCTCCGCAAACGGTGAAAGAAAACCTATGCACTGCACACGAACTATTGACAAACGATGGCGCTGCCAAATGCAGTCATTAGCGTATCCACACTGTTTGCCGGCATACTGACGGCCGGCCTGCCCGGGACCGCCAAGGAACATTTGGCGAGTTGGCAGAATAGTTGAGTTAGTGAGTAGCGAGGCCTTTTGATCACTGTCCGCAATCTGGACAGCCACTTTCAAGACAATTGCTATCCTATCGCATCCCGTCGGTGCGTCAATATTTTCCCTGGAAAATTCGCGGTTTCTTGGCCGGTTGCCCGCGGTCGAATACCACAGCTCTCTCGTTGACGATTGTGGCGACGCGATCGCTGGAACCGGCGGAGTGGCCGCTCCGCCCAAAGCGCCTGAGTGGCAAAAATGTGCTATTTTATCGTGAGGACCGCGCCGCCCACCCCTGGCAGGAAGCTCCCGTGAAGATTCTGTTTGCGACTACCGAAGCCGTGCCGTTCGCCAAAACGGGCGGGCTGGGCGACGTTTGCGGCAGCCTGCCCCAGGAGTTGGCGAAGTTAGGCCACGAGCCGGTTGTCGTCATGCCGGCCTTTCGCCAAGCGCTCCAATGTGGCCGACGGATCGAGCCGACCGGCGTCTCGTTCGAAGTGCCCATCGGCCGGAAGCTGGTCTCGGGCACGTTCCTGCGGAGCACTTTACCCGGCGATCGAGTGCCGGTTTATCTCGTCCAACAGGACGGCTACTACGACCGCCCCGAGCTGTATTGCGAGCGGAGCAAAGACTACAAGGACAACTGCGAGCGGTTCGTGTTCTTCGCCCGCGCCGCGCTCGAAGCGGTAACGCGGCTCGATTTGGGCACCGAACTGATTCACGCGCACGACTGGACGGCCGCCCTGGTGCCGGCCTATTTGAAGACCGTCTATCGCGGCATACCGCCTTTCGATTCGATCGTGTCGCTGCTGACGGTCCACAACATCGCCTACCAAGGCAGTTTCTGGCACTGGGACATGGAGCTCACCGGCATCGATTGGAAGTACTTCAACTGGCGGCAAATGGAGTTCTACGGCAACCTCAACTTTCTCAAGAGCGGCCTGGCGTTCGCCGACGTGATCACCACGGTTAGTCCGCGCTACGCCAAGGAAATCCAATCGCCGCCGCTGAGCTACGGCCTCGAAGGCATCCTCACGCACCGTCGCGACGATCTGTTCGGCATCATCAACGGCGTCGACTACGGCGAGTGGAATCCGGACACTGATCCGCACCTCGTTACTCCCGGCTACGGTGGCCACAATTACGACGTGCACACATTTGCCGCCGGCAAGCGGGCATGCAAAGTCGCGATTCAGCGGGAGTTCGGCCTGCCGACGGTCGAAGGTCAACCGTTGGTGGCGATGATCGGGCGACTCGCGGACCAAAAGGGCTTCGATCTTGTGGCCGAAGTAATCCGCGAGTCGGCCGAGACGTCGCCTGTGCAATGGGTGATTCTGGGGACCGGCGACCCGAAGTATCACGAATTGTTGACTCGATTGGAGCAGCTGCATCCCGATCGCGTGGCGGTGCGGCTCGACTTCTCGAACGAGCTCGCGCATCGCATCGAAGCCGGGGCCGACATTTTTCTGATGCCCAGCCGCTACGAGCCCTGCGGCCTCAATCAGCTTTACAGCTTGAAATACGGCACGGTCCCCGTCGTCCACGCCACCGGCGGATTGGCCGACACGATCACCAACCTCACCGACGAAACCCTCGCCGCCGGCACGGCGAACGGCTTCAGCTTCGACAACTACAACACGATCGCCCTGGCTCAAACGCTGGAACGCGCCTGCCAAACGTATCACAACCGCCCGGTCTGGGAGCAGCTCCTCCGCACCGGCATGTCGCAAGACTGGTCCTGGACCCACAGCGCGCGCGAATACAGCCGCCTCTATGAGCACGCCCTCGCGCGCCGCGGCCAGGCGCTGTGCGAAGACGTAGAGTGACCTCATCTCATTCTGTTCGCATTGCCGCCCACACTTCGCGCTGTCACGCGTCCACCATCCGCTCTCCCATTTGGGCGAACCAGTTGGCCATCGTGGCGGGCGTTTCCGGCATCCCCGCTTCGATCCACCACATTAAAAGTTGCATCAGCGCGCCGGTTAGCGCTTGCGCAGTCAGTTGCACGTTGCTGTCGGCGTCACCATCGGTGGATCGATCTTGCAACAACTGTGTGAAACTTTCCAGCAGATTGGCCCGCAAGCTGACTTCCGCCTCCTCGTAGGCCGACGTGCCCCGCAGAGCAGTGACAAGCTCACGTTGCTGGGCGATATGTTCGAACAGGAACGTCACGTCGAACAGGCCCCGGGCGTCTTCACCGCGCTCGCCTTCACCGCGTTGGCCTTCATTGGGCTCGCCTTCATTGGGCTCGCCTGCGCCGCCGCGGCACCAAGGGACATCGGCAAAACGATGCAACAAAAGATCTTGTTTGTTCTCGAAGTGAGTGTAAAACGCCGTCCGACCTACGTCGGCGCGCCGCAGCACATCTTCGATCGTCGTTCGTTCGTAGCCCTTTTCGACGATCAACGCCAGCAACGACTCGCGGAGCGCTTGCTGCGTGCGTGCAACGCGCTCGCTCGGACGTGGTTTATCGGTGGGCTTCATTTCCGAACAGCTCATTTCCGAACAGCTCATTTCCGAACAGCTCATTTCCGAACAGCTCGCTTTCCGAACAGCTCGCTTTCCGAACAGCTCGCTTTCCGAACAGCTCGCTTTCCGAACAGCTCATTTCCGAACAACTGGGGGTCGTTTGTTCGTTTTCTCGCGACGGCTGGCCGAGAGGCTGTCGCTCGTCGATTTGATCGATCATAGTACTCTGGTTCACTCATCATAAATCGAGGACACGAACCCGCAAGGAGCAAACATGCAATCCCGGAAAGTGACTGGCCTCGCCCTCATTGTGGGAACCTTGTCCATGATCGTCGGCATCGCCGTCCATCCTCATCACGGGCCCGTCGCCGAAAACAGCGCCGGGCAGAATCTCGTCGTCATCGTCATTGTCTTGAGCAGTTTCGGCCTGCTCGGCGTTGGATTCTTGCGGCTCCTGCGCTCGACGGCGACGCAGCCGTGGAACGATGTCGCCCGCATTGCCCTGGCAATTGCCGGAATCTGTGGCTCGTTGGCTGGAATCATAGGCCATCTCGTGGTTCCCCGGCTCGTCGAGCATGTGAACGCGACGGACCAATCGGACCAGGCAATTGTCAACATTATCGTCGCCAACGATATGATCCTTAGTGCGTCCCTCGTGCAGACATCGTTCGCAGCCTGGGCGATCGGCGTCGTCTGCCTGTCGATATCGATGCTGCACAGCAGCACCGGATGGAAGATCGTCGGCGCGTACGGCATTGCACTAGGCCTCGGCATCGTGCTGGCTCTCGCGCTCGGCCAACTGCAGATTTCGTTGCACAACATCGGTCTGGTCGTGCTCGCCTCAGGAATCTGGGTCATCGCGATTGGCGCAGGCCTCTCGGCAAACAAATCCTTTGCAGAACTGCCACCGCGATCTTAAGATTGCTGACAAGAAGTGGGCCAATTTGCTCAGCGAAGCTGGCGCAGGCCAAGTCCATTACAAAACTGAAAAAAGCTCAACCGAGAGGCGTCGATGGACAAAATCACCAATGAAGTCGCGCGGCCGTTTCTTCCGACGAAGGATTTCGAGGTGAGCCGCGCATTCTATGAAGCGTTGGGATTCAAGAAAGTCCTTGATAGCCAGGTGGCGATTTTCGCAGTCGGCTCGACCTCCTTCATTCTTCAGCGCGGCTACGAGAAGATTTGGGCCGAAAACACGATGATGCAGCTGATGGTCGATGATTTGGACGCCTGGTGGGCGCGCATTGCCGCGCTCGATCTGGCCAAAACTTTCAAAGTCCAGCCGCCCAAGCCACCAGCAATGCAACCCTGGGGACTCCGCGTCGCCTACGTCTACGATCCTTGCGGCGTACTGTGGCATTTCTCCGAGCGCCGCCCCGGTCACCCAGCCGACTAGGCCCCCAACCTCACGGACGAAACGCTCGCGGTGGGCACGGCAAACGGCTGTAGCTTCGACGACTACGCGATTGCCACACTCGCTCCACGCTCGATCCGGCCTGCCAGACGTTTCATAACCGCCCAGACTGAGACCAACTCATCCGCACCGGCATATCGAAAGACTGGTCGTGGACCCACAGCGGCGCGCGAATACAGCCGCCTCTACGAACACGCCCTCTCGCGCCGCGGGCAGGCGCTGTGCGAAGACATCGAGTGAGTGCCGCACGGGCGTTTAGGGGCTGGGGAGTCGGCGGCCCGTAGATGAGCAAAAGTCAACACTCGGGGCGCGCGTGGTTTTCCTCGAGCTTTGGCCGTAGATGAGCAAAAGTCGGCCGGGAGTTTAGATCATCTACGGTGGAGGCCAAGAATTGCGGGTTGACATCCTGCGACGCGGCGGGGAAGAGTTCGAGTTCGCTTTCCAAGCTGGGTGTCCCCGGGTTGCTTCCGGTAAGAAAAGGCGACATGCTATTGACAAAGTAAAATGCCTCCTTTTTTCCTCATATTGGGTCGCTATGGCAGATATACTGCCGTCAACCACTGTGAATTCGGAAGATTAGGATGTCACGATTCAGCTCTTGCTCACATCGCAGCCAGCGAAATTCCGAAGGTTTCGTCAGGTGGAGATCTTGAGAATTCTATATTATCTCTTGAAAGGGCAACTATGGGATTCCTTCAGAAACTATTTGGGCATTCGTCCAAGCCGAGCCCGCCAATCCCGATCCCTATTTTTGAACGAAGGCGAATCGGACCGACACCAGCCGGGTCGAGGTCAGTCCGGCCGAACGTAAATATACATGCGGCAGCGGAAAAAGGCGACCTACAAGCAGTGCGAGAATCGCTCGCGCAAAATGCAAATGTGGATGTCGTAACCCAGTATGGGGAGACTCCGCTATACTTGGCCGCTTCTGAGGGCAAGGTAGAGGTTGTCAAATTCTTATTGGCAGAAGGTGCGAATCCAAACAGGACATCGGACGAGAAATGCATAGGCGCTTGCTCCTATCACGCCGCAACTACTCCGCTGGTTGAAGCAATTCGTGGAAGTCACTGCGAGGTTGTCAAGGCTCTTTTAGTAGGAGGGGCTGACCCCGACGCCAGGAGTGCCAACGACTCCACGGCGCTACACTGCGCATCGCAAAATGGAGAATTGGAAATGATGCGGCTGCTTATTGAGAATGGAGCCAAAGTCGACACAGCGCGTCATAACGGCGACACACCGTTACACAGTGCCGCTGGATGTCACAAAGAGTCTGCATTAGTGGCGATTCGAGTTTTAATCGAACACGGTGCAGATGGCTGCTCAAAAAACAATGCCGGAGAGACGCCGGTCCATGAGGGACTCAGAAACCGTTCGCCGGATGTTCGACAATTCTTCAGGGAGCATTTCCCCAATCATCCTCCGTCGCCGGTGGAGCTTTGTGAAAGGCTTTGCGATGCCGCTCGGTCAGGAAAGCTAGATGAAGTTAGAGGCATCTTAGATGTGTTTTCCGATATTGACCGTAAGACACAGCAGGAGAGTAATGCGCTCCACCACGCGGCGCGCTACGGGCATGTTGCGATAGTTGAAGTTCTACTCGCTCAAGGCGCCGACCCGAATATACCAGATGGCGACGGATGGACATCGCTCCACCATGCTGTCGCCGGTTTCAACGGTCGCAGCAGCAATCAAGACGCCAAATTGTTGATAGCGGAAAAACTGATTGCCAAAGGCGTTTCTGTAAATGCAGTGTCCCGCAGCGGCAGAGGACTCGACGGAATTAATTATCCGGGTGTGACACCGCTTACAATTGCAGTGGGATGGAAGCATAATCGGATTGCAGAATTTCTCCGAAACAACGGTGGTTTCGAGTAGATTTGTGTAGCCGGCCGGTCAACTAGCCTCTTGGTGTAATTGGCTACGAGCGTAGTCGCCGCCGCTTCATCGTCGAAGGCGGGCGATCGAAACGGAGCGAGCGTCTGGACCACCGTTGCCACACGGCGGTCCCGATTGCCATACTTTTCGGCACCATGCAGCAACTCCGCTCGCACCAACGAACAGGTGACGACATCCATCGGCGCGAGCGATGCGAGCCGAGTGCGAATCGGGCTATTCGCATGTTTGAGATAGTGAATCCACGAATTGCTATCGAGCAAATACGCCATCACCAATCTTCACGTCGAGGCAGGTCACCCTGCGGAGGCCGCTCAAAAACTTCGCCCTCCAAGGCGCCGGCCGTCTGGTCAAAATAGCTTGGCGGCCAGGCAGCAGATTGCTCCGACGCCGTTCCATTTGAAGAGAGTGGAATCACCTCGGCCCGCGTACCCTCGGCCAAGTTCACCGGCTCCAGCGGGCGAAACACTCCGGCATCATAAATGGCAGGAATCGAATCCATACCACAAGTATACCACCGGCCAAAAAGCCCGTCATCTCGGAATCACGAGAGAAACACTTCACCACGAATCCAACGAATCTCACGAACGACGCCCCGCTTGCCCCCATTCGTGCAATTCGTGCCATTCGTGGTTCCCCGATCCGGACACGCAATACCACAGCCCATCCCATCGAAGGAATCTCCCAAACGAAACAGCGGCCGAAGGAACACTAATCTCCACTAATCCTCGCTGATTTTCATTCGCGTCGATTAGCGAGTATTAGCGTTCCTTCTTCCTTGGCTCCTCCGTGCCCTCTGTGAACTCCGTGGTGAAAAGTTCCCGATTGGATGTTTGCGGCGGTCTACGGCAGTAGTCCACCAAACCAACTTGGGTACAATGGCCAGCCGTTCCTTCCGTAATTCCTCGACCGCCCCGCCGTGACAGACACTTCCCACCGTGACAGAACTCCGCAAAGATTGGCTCACCGGACGCACCGTCATTTTGGCCGAACACCGCGCGCTGCGGCCAAATGAATTTGCGGACCCGGTCGAAACTCGAGCCGCTCCGCATGACGCCGCCCCCTGCCCTTTCTGCCCCGGCCAAGAGTCGATCACACCGCCGGCGGTGTTCACGCGGACCGACGAAGATGGCCAATGGCGGGTTCGCGTGGTGCCGAACAAGTTTCCGGCCGTCGCCATCGACGAACCGACGGCTGCCGGGGCCCATGAAGTGTTCATCGAATCCGCGCGGCACGTGGATCGGATGGGAGCGCTCTCGATCGCCGAGTTTGCCGACGTGCTCGACGCCTATCGCGAACGGCTCGCCCACTGGCGGTCGAGCGGCCGTTTCCAGTACGGTCTCGTCTTCAAAAATCTCGGAGCGCCGGCGGGTGCGTCGCTGGCTCATGTGCATAGCCAACTTATCGCGCTGCCGGAGGTGCCGGCGCCGGCCGCTGCCGAATTCGAACGGGCTCAGCAATCCTTGGCCGAGCACGGCACCTGCCCCTATTGCCGCCTCGTGGCAGGCGAACGCTTGGCAAAGGAACGCATTGTGCTCGAGCG
This sequence comes from Planctomycetota bacterium, assembly GCA_031403315.1. GTDB lineage: Bacteria > Planctomycetota > Planctomycetia > Pirellulales > Lacipirellulaceae > DASYDU01. The sequence goes on along the minus strand of JANNTD010000066.1, from coordinate 89 downwards.
CGACGGGCTGATTGCTTTCTGCCCGTACGCGAGCCTGCAACCGTGCGAAGTCTGGCTCATGCCCACGACACACGAACCGTGGTTCGAGC
>JANNTD010000065.1:0-7914 GCA_031403315.1 Planctomycetota bacterium | reverse complement strand
ACGCCGCCGGGCTCGATGGCATACGTCGATTGAATCTCGGCGACTTGCGTGTCGAACATGCGGTGTGTGTAGAGGACGCCTTTCGGCGGGCCGGTGCTGCCGGAGGTAAAGATGATCGCGGCGGGGGCATCGGCGCGGGTTTCCTGGAGGCGGATGCCATAGGCCGCCTCACCGCGCCGACGGAGCTCGTCGAGCGTCGGCCCGCCCCAGAACCAGCGCCGTCCGACGGTGACATTCCATTTCGCGCGGGGAAACATGGGACGCATCAAGGTGCGAACGGCTTGCGCCGGTGGAATGGCGACAAAACCCTCCGGCTCAGTTTCGGCCAGGCAGCGGACGAGGTTCTTGCGGCCGAGGCCCGGGTCGACGAGCACCATCACTGCGCCGGCCCGCAAGAGCGCAAACACGAGCGTGACAAACTCGACGCCGGGCTGCACCAGGAGTGCCAGCCTCATTCCGGGCGTGACGCCCCAATCGACTAGGCCGCGAGCAATCGTTGTGGCGTCGGCATCGAGTTGGCCGAAGGTGATCGTCGCATCACGGTTCGAATTGTGTGTGCGGCGAACGACGGCGATGCGGTCGGGCGCACGCTGGGCGTGTTTTGCCAGCCGGTCGGCCACGTTGACGAGCAACGGCGCTACCGCGACGGCAGGAACCTCTACTTCGGCCATAGAGCCGAGTTTAGGCCAAGTGGGGTTGCGGCGGCAATGAGATCACCGCGTCGGCGACCAGGCGGGTTCCTGCGGCGGCTCCGCCTCACCGTCGTCCGGCCGTTCCGGCGACCATTCCGGTGCTGTGGCCACGTCGTACCGGTCGCCATCCGTAGAGGGCGGCAGGTCGCGGCGAACCGGCTGCGATTCCACCACCGGCGTCGATACAACCTCGGGAACCGGCCGCGTCGCCATTTTCCAAGCGGCTTCAGGGATCGAAATTGCCGCTTGCGGTTTAGCTAACTCCCCTGGTTTTGCCGTCTGCCAACCGTTCTGAGCTACGCCAGTGTCCGATGCACGAGTCACCTTGCGACGCGCCGCGACCGGCACCTCGGCCACAGCAGTTCGCACAGAACGCCGCTGTTTCTTGACTGGTTTCACGTCGGCCGAAGCGAAGCGGCCGGCGCGGCTCAGATCCATCGTCGTCCGGCCGAGCAGCTTGTCGCCCTCCTCCGGCATCAGCCGCACCCACAGCTCGAGCGGCCGATTCGTCGGCGCGTCGGCCGGCAACTGCAATGGAAATTCGAACGAAGTGCCGTCGTTGGTCTGCTTAACCATTGCCGGCAAGTCCTCGGGCTGGAGGTCCCAACGTGCGAGTTGTTGCTCTTTCTCGCGTGCCGCCGGATCGAGGACCAACAGCGACAGACTGCCGCGGAATTGAGTGGACGTGCCGTCTTCCGCGACCGGCTCGATTTCCAGCAGCACGCGCGGCCCGCTTTCCTGATCGTCAAGCCGTACTTCGCCGCGGAGCACGACCGCTGTCGCTGCCGCTGGGACCACTTCGATCTCGGCCGCCGCGGGTTGAACTTCGTGTGCGAGTATTTCTGGTTCGTTTGTCGATTGGTCCTCGAGCGGCGGCACGGCGGGTTCGCTCAAGTCGAGCGGCGGGACTTGCAGGTCGGGGACACTCGGCTCAACCGCGGGCGAACTCGTGCCGGACGGCGACAAGGGAGGAGTGGAGGGCGGCGACGGCAATGTATCTGCATCATCGGCACGAGCACTCGACCCTTCCTCGCGGAATTGCCCCTGCACCATTTGCCGTTTGAGCATTGCGTTTTCCGACCGGGCATCGCACAACAGCTGCTGGTACTCGGAGAGATAGTCTTCGAGTGCGTAGATTTGATCTTCTTGCTGCCGCATTTCGCGCTGCACGACGTCGCGTTCGACGCCCGACTTGCAGCCGACCAAGAGTGCGCCGAAGCAGGGCGCAACGGCGAACCATGTGATGACGCGAATTGGCGGGCGGGCGTATGACAAGTCGATGTTCCGGCGCGAGGAGTGAACCAAGGCCGTCGCCCAAGATGTGCCGAAACGGGGCGACGCACGAGTTCCGTGGCAAGATCAATAGAAAATCGCCCGCCAACCGTCAAGCGGAACCGCTGCTAGCGTTGATGGCGCCAAAGAATTTAGCGGCCTGGCTTGCCCGACATTCCGCAGCACAAGGGAAAACGGTCAGCAAGCTGGCCCGCTAAATGCTCGCGTCGCATCACGGCTTCGCCGCCGCCGGCAGGCTCGTGATCACCTTGTCGATGAGATTGTATTCCTGCGCTTCTTCGGCCGACATGAACTTGTCGCGGTCGGTGTCACGCTCGATCTGCTCGAGCGAACGGCCGGTGTGGTTGTAGAGGATGCGGTTGAGCCGCTCCTTGGTGCGGCGATATTCGGCGGCGTGGATCATGATGTCCTCGGCCGTACCTTCCATGCCGGCGGAGGGCTGATGGATCATGATCCGGCTGTTGGGCAGGGCATGCCGCTTGCCCTCGGCGCCGGCCGCGAGCAAGAGCGCCCCCATCGACGCGCATTGACCCAGGCAGTAGGTCGCCACGTCGCAGGAGACGAACTGCATCGTATCGTAGATCGCCATTCCGGCGGTGACGCTGCCGCCCGGCGAATTGATGTACAGGTGGATGTCGGACTTTGGATCGTCCGACTGCAGGAACAGCAGCTGCGCCACGAGGCTATTGGCCACCTCGTCGTTAATGCCCGAGCCGAGCATCACGATCCGGTCCTTCAAGAGCCGGCTGTAGATGTCCATCGCCCGCTCTTCGCGGCCGCTTTTTTCGATGACGAATGGTATCAGGGGCATGGTGGGCTCTGCCTTACGGAGGGTGGTGGAATGATGAATGCCTAATGACGAAGGACGAATGAGAAGGCATTCTTCATTCGAGCTTCGTCATTCGTCATTCGTCTTCTTTGTCAAAGGTCTGCTTGGTGAGGATGTCGTCGACGATGCCAAAAGTCTTGGATTCCTCTGCAGTCATGTAATAATCGCGGTCGGTGGCCTTGGCGATCTCCGCGACGCTCTTGCCGGTGTGCGAGGCGAGAATTTCGTTGAGTGCCAACCGTGTGCGAATGATTTCGTTGGCTTGTATCTCGATGTCGGAGACCTGGCCGCCGACGCCGCCGTGGGGCTGGTGGATCATCACCTTGGCGTGTGAGAGGGCGAATCGCTTCCCCTTTTCGCCGCCGGCCAAGAGCACCGCTCCGCCGCTCGCCGCCAGGCCGACGCAGTACGTCGACACCGGGCAGGAGATCATCTGCATCGTGTCGTAGATGGCGAGCGTCGCCGTGACGCTGCCGCCCGGCGAATTGATGTAAAAATGGATGTCCTTGCGGCGATTCTCGCTCTGCAGGTAGAGCAATTTCATCACCAGCTCGTTGGCATTGCCGTCGTAGATTTCGCCCTGCAGAAAGATCACGCGGTTCTCGAGCAGCAGGTCGCCGAGCGTCATCTGCCGCTGACGTTGGTAGTCGCGCATCGATTGGGCCGAGAGTCGCTCGGGAGTATAGATTCGGTCAGCCGCGGGGAAATCGCTCATGGGGGATCCTTTCGGGATAGCTGGCCCTCGGGCTCAGCCCAATCGCTTGGTCAACGTCCGACCAAGTCGTACCAGACAAGGAGACAAGGAGATGGGGAGACAAGGAGACGCGCTGCATTTGCGACTCTCCTTGTCTCCGAGTCTCCAAGTCTCCTTGTCTATTCTTCTACTTCGGCTTTCGCTTCGGTGACGCTCGGGATGGCCGAGCCGCTGCCGCCGCCGGCTGCCATCGAGATGGCTTCCGTGTCGCTCTTTTGCGGTTCGTACTTTTCGTCCTTGAACTTGGCTTCTTTTTGCACCGCTTCGAGCACCTTGCGTTCGATGATCTGGTTCCGCAGCACGTCCATCAAGCCACGCTTCTCGAGCTGGGCTCGCACCCGCCGGGGCGACTCGCCACTCTGCATGGCGATCAGGAAAATCTCCTTCTCGTAGTCGCCCTCGGCCACGTCGATGCTCTCCTCCTCGGCGATTCGCTCGAGGATGAAGTGCTCCTTGAGAGCCGTCGCAGTCGAGGCCTTGCTATTTTGCTTGAGCAAATTCTCGCGGGCACGAATGTCGGCCTCACTGAACCCGCTCCGCCGCAGTTCCATCACGGCGCGTTCCTGCTCGCGGGCACTTTGCCGCTCCAACAGGCCCTGCGGCAATTGCCAATCGGCGCTCTTGGTCAAAAGTGCCGTGATCTGACCGCGGGCATCGCGCTGCTGCTGGTACTCGAGTTGCCGTTCGAGGTTCTTGCGAATCGCGTCGCGGAGCTCGTCTTCGGTCGTGAAGCCGCCGATTTCCTGCAGGAATTCCGGCGTCAGCTCCGGCAATTTGAGTTGCTTCACTTCGAGCACTTCAAACTCGACTTCGACCTTTTTGCCGCGGAGTTCAACATTCGGAGCGTCTTGCGTCAGCTTCAATTCGGCCGTGCGCTTGTCGCCGGCCTTCACGTCCTTCATCGACTTGTCAAAGCCTTCGATCTGGCCGTCGGTGAAGCTCAACGTCGGGCGGATGCGGACGACCGTCTCCGCCTCGTGGGCGACTTGCTTGCCGTCGGCGGTCGACGTGATGTTCACCGTGACGTAGTCGCCGGCCGAGGCAACGCCATCGAACGGCGCGAGCTGACCGTAGCGGGCGAGCATCTGTTCGAGTTGCTCCGCAACGTCATTCTCGGTGAACTCGCGCACCAGCCGCTTGAGCTTCAACCCCTTCCACTCGGGCATGTCGAACTCGGGCCGGACTTCGATCGTGAACTCGAACGTCATCGGGCCGTCGTCCGGCACCTCGACCGCGTCGAGGTCGAAGTTCGGCTCGCTGATCGCCGTGAATGTCTTGTCTTCGCTGATCTGGCCGAGGCTGTCCATCAACAGCGAGCTCTTGACCTGATCCGTGACCTGTTCCTTGTAGCGGTGCTCGACGATCTTCCGCGGCGCGCGGCCGACGCGGAAGCCCGGCACAGCGGACGTCGGCATCAGCTCGCCGTAGGCGTTGTCGTAGTAGCGATTGATGTCGTCGCGCGGGATGGTGACCGTCACGCGGCGCTCGCAGGCGCTGGGGCTCTTGATGTCGACCTTGAGGTCGAGCGGTGCCGCTTCGTCGCCCTCGCCCTCGGCTGTTTCTACGGCCACGCCTGTCGCTTCGTCCTCGCGGACTTCGTCGTCGATTTCTTCGCCCTTCGCCCGTTTCGCGGACATGCTTACGCTCCCAAAAAACAAATCGGCCCGCGCCCTCTTGTTGCCAAAAGTGCGGGCCCTAGGACTGTATCCAAGTACGTTAGGCTTTGCGAGCCTGTCTCTTTATCGCGTCAGGCTCGCAAAGCCTAACGTTCGAAGAGCGGGTGATCGGATTCGAACCGACGACAACGACGTTGGCAACGTCGTGCTCTACCAACTGAGCTACACCCGCGAAAAAATCGCCAGTGCCAGCAGTCCGACCTGCCACCCAGACCCTCCCATTTTGGCGGTCCGGCGGCCTTTCCGCGGCATTCCGGATTATATGTCGCGCGTGCTCGCTTGCAAGGGCAATTGGCTGCTGTTCACTCGACGGAATACTCCTTGGAGCGGCCGGTCCGCTCGCGCAAAATGGGGCCTGCCTAGGACACCTGCTCCGGCACCCCTCGGCGCTCCTGTTCGGCAATGTTGTTCGGCACGATTGTGAGAACCTCATGCTGTTCTTCAAGCGAAAATTCCTCGACGACATCCGCAGCGGCACCAAGACGCAGACCATCCGCCTGTGGAAGCACCGGATGATGCGCTCCGGGCAGCGGAGCTACATTCCGGGCGTCGGACCGGTCAAGATCACCGTGGTGGAACAGGTCGACGTCAACACGCTCACCGACGCGGACGCGATTCCAGACGGCTTCCCGACGGCCGCCGCGCTTCAGAACGAGCTCCGCACGATCTACGGCGAACAACTCGAGAGCGGCCACCAAGCCTATCGCGTGGTGTTCCACCGCGTTTCGGAGTGAGACTGCGCGCCGAAATTGAGGGCGCTAAAACGAGAGCACTTCTTCGACCGCGTACGCGAGCTCTTTCGGATGATTCACCAGGCTCGTGAGGCTCCCCGCCATCAACAGCAGCGCCACGAGCAGGAAACCGACCCCGCGTGGATTCGGCTTCACGCGGACCGGTCGCAGCGCCGTGGCCAACTCGCGCGCCAGCTCGCGCCAACCATCGAGATTCTGTCGGCTGCCACTCGAAGCGAGCGACACATTCCGCATCAAGTCGAACGATTCCAGATGCAGCTGCACGCCGAGATTGGGTAGCGCCAGGCTGCTTCCCGCCCAACGCGAGTCCGGATCGAGTCGCGACGCCGCTTCGGCCAACACCGGATGCAATTCTTCCGCGCTGACGTTGTAAACGACGAGCCGCGGCCGCGCGACGAGCACCGCCAGCAGCACCCACAGCCAGTAGAAGGCGAGCATGATCGGCCAAATATAATTGCCGAACTCCGTCGTGGCGGCCTCGGGACGAAACAAGTCGAGCGGACCGACAAACGCCAAGCCCGAGAGCGCGACGCCGAGCGCCGCCAAATCGCTGCCGCCGCTGGTGAGAAACGGCCGGCGCCGCAGATTCACCAGCGCCAGCAACAGCAAATAGGCCGCCAAAGGCACCAGTGCGATCGTCAGCCGAAACGGATCGACGAGCATGAAGGTCACCCTTCGGCTTCCGCCGACTCACTCATCGTTGTCATTTCAACCGCCAGATGAACCTGCTTGTCCCGATGCTCGCTCCGCAGCCGCCGATAGTATTGCCGCGTCGCCCAGAAGTCCAACAGCGCAAGCAGCATGATCCAGGTGCAGGCCGCCAGCAACATCGCCAAATACGCGGCCATCGCCAGCGGCTGGCGCGGCACCAGCGGCCACACGGCAATTCCCGCCCCAATGGCACCAATCGTGCCGCTCGCCAACAAGCGTCGGCGAAACATCGAGCCGGCAAATCGCTTGTCCCGCTCCGGCAGCGTGGCCGAATCACGGGCCTCCCGCCACGTCCGCCGATGCGAATCGATCAGCAGGCCCGAAATGCCCAATAACAACAGCGAAATGATGATCACTGCAATCATGGCAACTTGAAGAAATTCTGGCTCTCGACCCCCGACCCCTGTCCCCTCATTGTACCGTCTTCAGCCATTCCAAGACGACCCACCCCACCTTGGCCAGCGATGTGCCCGAACAGCGTCGTGGCGTGTCGGCCTCGGTGTGCCAGGCGGGATAGTCGAAATCGATGATGTCGCAGGTCGGGATTTTGGCGATGTTCCGCAGCGGGACGTGGTCGTCGGTGACCTCGTAGCCGACGCGCGGGATGAATTCGTCGACGCCCAGCCGCTTGGCGATGTTCCAGATCTCGACCACCATCGGGCGCGTGTTCCGCCAGGTATAGCTGTGCTGCTCGTAGTAGACTGTCAAATCCGAATCGCCGATCATGTCCAGCAGCACGCCCCAAACATACTTGTGCACGGGCGGCTTCGCGGCATATTGCCGTGCGAACCAAGTCGAGCCGAGACAATACGCGTCGCGCCCCTCCTCGTACACCAGCTCTTCACCGTCGAACAGCACGAAGTCGATGCCGTATTTCGAGTCGAGCCCAGGCATCAGATGCGCCAGCTCCATCAGGGCCGCCGTGCCGCTGGCCCCGTCGCTCGCACCGACAAATGTGCCTTGCGTACGAGCGATCGGGTTGGGGTCGCGATCTGGCAGCGGCCGCGTGTCGTAATGCGCCGCGAGTAGAATGCGGTCCTTTCGCTCGGGGTGCCACTGGACGATCATGTTCGCCATCGGCACCGTGCCGCCGAGCGGGTTCTTGGCGCGGAATTCCTGCAAGCTCACCTGGCCGCCTAACTTCTTGAAATGCTCGACCAAGATCTCTTGCTGTTTCAGCATGCCGGGCGAACCGCTGTAGCGTGGT
>JANNTD010000064.1:0-1427 GCA_031403315.1 Planctomycetota bacterium | reverse complement strand
CCCGAAGATGCCGACTTGCGCCACATACGGCGGGCGATGACGCGGCAGACCGCGCTTGCCTTCGATGCTTTCGATCATCGCACTTTCTTCGCCGCAAATGTAGGCGCCCGCTCCCCGCCGCACCGACACCTTGGTGTGGCGTATGAAGCCAGCATCTTTGAGTTTCGGCAACTCGCGGTCGAGAATTTCGAGCACGGCGGGGTATTCATCCCGCATATAGAGAAATACCTCCTGGGCCTCGACCGCCCATGCCCCGATCAGCATGCCTTCGAGGAACTGGTGCGGGTGGCGTTCGAGGTAATGGCGGTCCTTGAACGTACCTGGCTCACCTTCGTCACCATTAACGGCCATCAGCCGCGGCCCTTTTTCGGCGCGCACCAAGCCCCACTTGCGGCCGGTCGGGAATCCAGCCCCTCCCAGGCCGCGCAAGCCGCCATCCGACAACACCTTGATGACCTCGTCGGAATTTAGTGTGCCATCGAGACAGGCTTGCAGAATCTTGTAGCCACCTTGGCTGCGGTAGCCGTCGAGCGACTGGTACGTCGGCATTACTGGTTTGATGTCGGCTGCAAGGGCTAACTTTGCCACGGCGTCGACCGTGGCATGGTCAACATGTCGGTGACCGACTTCCACGGCCGGCGCGGTATGACACGAACCGAGGCACGGTGCCCGGACAACGCGGACGCCCTGCATACTTTTAGTCTGCAACGAAGCACGAAGCTGCTCCGCTCCGGCCATCATGCACGATAAGCTATCGCAAACGCGGACGGTGACAGCCGGTGGGCGCTGCTCGCCATCCTGAACCACGTCAAAATGGGCGTAAAACGTCGCGACTTCGTAGACCTCTGCCATCGGAATGCGCAGCCATTCAGCCAGGGCATGGAGCAGACCTGCCGGCAAGCAGTGCTCGGCGTCCTGGATCAGATGGAGATACTCGATCAGCAACGGCCGCTCGGGCTCGTGGGCGCCGAGGATTTGCACAAGCCGTTCACTTTCCTGCTCGCTCAGAATCCGTCCCTTTGGATGCAGCAGTGCCTTGCGGCGCCCGGCACCTGGATGCACAGATCGCTCACCGGTGGTCACATTGCGTGGCTGATGGGTCATCGGTGACTTTTCTGATGAGAGGCGATCGTCAAACTTGGATGCGAACGGGTTGAACTATGTCAGCAAGCCCGCTCCCTAAGTTCTGGTATACCATATACCAACAGTCGATTCCAGACGATCATCGTGCAGGAACCTACTGCTCAACGAAATGGCGCGGGCGTTTGAGTAGCGGCGGACTTTTTCTTGACGGGAGCTTAACCGACAGAGACACCGCGTCTCGGCATCCGTTTTGCTAGGCGGCGCTGCGGGCGAGACAAGGTTCAAGGGATCATAGATGTTGTTGGCAGCCGAGGCAGCAAATTGGAGCGACTAGATTCTGACCT
>JANNTD010000063.1:0-9945 GCA_031403315.1 Planctomycetota bacterium | reverse complement strand
ATGCCGAGCTCGTTCACGCCGCAAACGGCAAACGTCCGCGTGTTGAAACCGCGCGCCCGCAGCCGCTGCTGAGTTTTCCGCATTACGATCCGGGCGAGCGTCATGGCGGCGGGCGTCCCGAACATCCACACGAGCTTGGTCAAGTACGAAAGATCGGCGTTGTACTGAGTCACCAGTCCGATGCCCAATAGCACCGGTACGGTATAGGCCCAGGTGACGAACACGCAAACGATTTCGTTCTGCAGACGCGTGCCACGCCAGCTCCGGTAGAGGCCGCTCAGGTCGGCGACCACGTGGTACACGATGATCGAAGTGGCCGCGATCATGACCAGATCGGTCACGCCTGACTGTGCAGTGTGGCGAAGCGCGAGGCCAACCGTGACGCAGATAATCGCCGCATCGATGAGTCGATGCAGGCTATACAGCAGTGATTCGCTGTGTGAAATCCCGCGGGTGATTGGTGACATGTTTCTGGTGCTCCCCCTCGTCCTGTAAACCGCAATCCTGTTGTACTGCCCCGATACCTGCATCGCCCGTGCCGAGGTCAGGCCAGGGAAGGCAAATATGTAGCTTTTCGGCTGTTTTTCAGCCTCTCCGCGAGCCTGCGATCCTAAGTTGCCACCCACCCGACGGGCCGCGGGACGTTTATTCTTTTCACCAGGCCGCGTTGTTTGCTGCCGACGCGCATCCATCGATTGGACCCCTCATAACCGGAACTTTTCGCGGTCGAGCAGCGTCTCAGGCAGCGTTGCCGGATGCCGATTCTCGCCTCGCTCGGACAGAAGACAGGTGGACCAAACCCGCCGAAAGACCGTAGAACATTAGACATTCCCCGCAGCCCACGAGACGCACGATGCACCGATTGGTCCTACATCACTTGCTTTGCTCGCTCTCCGCGCTGGCCGTCGTGTTTTGCGCGGCTGCCGCTCCTGCCGAGGACGCCACCTTGCCCGACCGAGAACCGCTCCTGCAGGCCTTCCGGGAAGGCAACTTCAAGGAAGCCTACGACGGTCTCCGCCGCCTCATCACTTCGCCAGATGCGGACACTGCGACCATCGACCAAGATTTGTCGACGGCAGTGCAATGCTTGCGTCAACTCAATCGCGCCGATGAGGTCGACGCGCTGCTGGAACAAACGACCGCAGCCCACGGCGAGAGCTGGCAGGCGCTCGCAGCCGTTGCCACCGAATACAGCGGGATCGAACACTACGGCTACATGATCGGCGGCGAGTTTCACCGCGGCCAGCACCGGGGCGGCGGCCGCATCGTCCATGCCACGGCTCGCGACCGAGTTCGAGCGCTGCAGCTTTATAGTCGGGCCGTCGGGCTTGCCGGTGCGGTTCCGAACAAGCCGGAAGCGGCGGCCGTGCTGCGCGGCTTGGCACAATCGCTCGCCTACAACGGCGACGCCAGCCAATATTGGCGGCTGCAATCGCTCACCGATCTGGCCACGCTTCCCGACTACGAGGAAGGCTGGGGTTACAACTACAGCGGCTTGCAGGGCGCACCCGTTGGCGCCGATGGAAAGCCAGTCTTCTACGATTTGCCCGCCAGTTGGGATGCTGCCAAGAACGACGGCGAGCGTTGGCGTTGGGCCCTGGCGACGATGGTCGATTGGAACCCAAAGTCGCGCGCCGACGAGCTCATCGCGCGTGCCGCTTTCCTGCAATCGCAGTTCGACGTGCAGACGATGGCGGGACAACCGATTCCAATGTTCCGCGCGCCGGCTGACGACGCCAAGGACTCGCCACCAACGTGGGCCCTCGACACCCTCGGCGAAGACGAAACGATCGCCCGGCTCGCCACCGGCATCCAGCGCTTCAAGTTGCCCGACGACCAGAACTACATCAAGCTCTACCAACAAGTGCTCGCGATCCAGCCGACGCCGGACGAGCAGGCCGCGCGAACCGCGCTCACGGAGCTCGGCGCGATTTTTGAAAACCGCCGGCAATGCGATCGCGCGGCGGAATACTGGCGGCTGGCGATCGAACGGTTCACGGGCGACGAACGGAAACAGTATCAAAATCGCCTCGACCAAATCATCGGCAATTGGGGTGAGTTCGGCAGCTCGCTGACGCAAGTGGCGGGACGCGGCGCAGCCATCGACTTCCGCTTCCGCAACGCGCGGGGCGTCGAATTTACGGCCCAGCCGATCGACGTGCCGAGGTTGCTCGCCGACGTTCGCACCTACTTGAACTCGCAGCCGAAACAGCTCGACGGCGACAAACTGAATATCGCGGACATCGGCTACCGCCTCGTGCAGCCAGGCGACCAGGAATACGTCGGCGCGGAAGTCGCCCGCTGGAAGCTGCCGCTCGAGCCGCGGCCAAAGCATTTTGACAAGCGGATCACCGTCACCACGCCGCTCGAGCAGTCCGGCGCTTATCTCGTCACTGCGAAGGTCGACGGGGGCAACACGTGCAAGATCGTGCTCTGGCTCGCCGACACGGCGATCGTCCGCAAACCGATGGGCGATAAGTCGCTCTATTTCGTCGCCGACGCGTTGACGGGTGTGCCGCTCCCCAAGGTCAACGTCGAGTTCCTGGGCTACCGCGTCAAATACTCGCAGCAGCCGGGCCAACGGCCGCGTCAGGAATTCGAAATCCAAGTCGAAAACTTCGCCGAAAAAACCGACGACGACGGCCAGGCCTTCCTCTCGCTCGCCGACGCGGAGCACGATCAGTTTCAGTGGCTCGCCGTTGCCACGACGGGCGACGGCCGCCTTGCCTATCTCGGCTTTCACAATGTCTGGCGGGCCGCGTATGCCGAGCAGCAATACAACCAGGTGAAGGCGTTCGTCATCACCGATCGCCCCGTCTATCGACCGCAGCAAACCGTCGAATTCAAAGTCTGGGTCCGCCGCGCCCAGTATGACCAGGACGACACGTCACAATTCGTCCATCAGGCGTTCCAGGTCGAGATCCAGAATCCCAAGGGCGAAAAGATCTATGCCGAGACGCTCACGTCCGACAACTTCGGCGGCATCGCCGGCAAATTCGAGCTCCCTGCCGACGCCACGCTTGGGCAGTACTATTTGCAAGTGGTGAACCACGGCGGCGGTTCGTTCCGCGTCGAAGAGTACAAGAAGCCGGAGTACGAAGTCACGATCGAAGCGCCCCAGGAGCCGGTCCAAGTCGGCGAAAAGATCACCGCCACGATTCGCGCGAAGTATTACTTCGGCTCACCGGTCACCGGCGCCACGGTGAAGTACAAAGTGCTCCGCAGCGAGCACTCGAGCACCTGGTATCCGCCGATGCCGTGGGACTGGCTCTACGGACCCGGCTACGCGTGGTTCTCGTATGACTACGCCTGGTACCCCGGCTGGCGAGAATGGGGTTGTGTGCGGCCTGCGCCTTGGTGGTGGTGGCATGCGCCCGATCCGCCGGAGGTTGTCGTCGAGCGCGAAGCGCCGATTGGCCCCGATGGCACGCTCGAAGTTGAAATCGACACTTCGCTCGCGCTCGCATCGCACCCCGACCAGGACCATCGCTACGAAATTCAGGCGGAGGTGGTCGATCAATCGCGGCGGACCATCGTCGGCAGCGGCGAAGTGCTGGTGGCGCGGCAGCCGTTTCGCGTCTTCGCCTGGGTCGATCGCGGCTTTTACCAAGTCGGCGACACGATCAATGCCAGCTTCGCGGCGCGGCGGCTCGATGGCCGCGGCGTCGAGGGCACCGGTAAGCTGCGTCTCCTGAAAATCAGCTACGCCGACGATGAAGCGGGCGTACCGATCGAGTCCGAAGTCCGCGTGTGGGAACTCAACACCGACGAAGAGGGCCGGGCTCAGCTGCCGATCAAGGCTTCGGAACAGGGCCAATATCGACTGGCCTACGCCGTGACCGATGCCGCCTGGCACACGCTCGAAGGCGGATACTTGTTCACGATTGTCGGCGCTGGCTTCGACGGCAGCAACTTCCGCTTCAACGACCTCGAAATCGTGCCCGAGAAGTCCGAATATGCTCCGGGCGAAAAGGTTCAACTGCAGATCAACACCAATCGCGTCGGCTCGACGGTGCTGTTGTTCCTGCGGCCGTCAAACGGCGTGTACCAGCCGCCGCAATTCCTGCGGCTCACCGGCAAAAGCACGGTGGTGCCGGTCGACGTGACGGCGGGGGACATGCCGAATTTCTTTGTCGAAGCCGTGACGATCTCCGACGCCCGCGTCCACACGCAGGTCAGCGAAATCCACGTCCCCCCGGCCAAACGAATTCTCAACGTCGACGTCGTGCCTTCGGCAGACATCTACCAACCCGGCCAACACGCTACGGTGAAATTGAAACTCACCGACGAAGCCGGCAAGCCGTTCGTCGGTTCCACCGTGTTGTCGATCTTCGACAAGAGCGTCGAGTACATCTCGGGCGGGTCGAACGTGCCCAACATCAAGGAGTTCTTCTGGAAATGGCGGCGGCAGCACCAGCCGCACCAGGAGTCGAGCCTCGACCGCTGGAGCGTGAATCTGACGCCGCCCGACGCGACGCCCATGCAAAACATCGGTGCGTTTGGCGACTCGGTGGCGGATAACGATCGGCTCGACCTAGTCGCGTCAAGCTTAAGTGGCAGGGCGGGCGGCGGCGGCTTGGCCCTCGGCACGCGTTTTTCGCGCAGTCTGGCGGTCCCTGCCGCCGCGCCGATAATGGCTGAAGCAAAAGGCGTGGCGCTGGCCGACGGCGCAGCCCAAGCACCGGCCGCCGCGACGGTCGCGCCGACAATCCGCTCCGAGTTTGCCGACACCGCCCTGTGGGTTGCGTCGCTCGACACCAATGCCGACGGTCTGGCCGAGGTCGCGCTCGACATGCCCGAAAATCTCACGACGTGGAAGATCCGCGTCTGGGCGCTGGGCCAAGGCACGCGCGTGGGCGAATCTTCGGGCGAAGTCGTCACCCGCAAGAACATCATCGTCCGCATGCAAGCGCCGCGGTTTTTCGTCGAGCGCGACGAAGTGGTGCTCAGCGCCAACGTACACAACTATCTTCCCGAAGTTAAGCAGGTGCAGGTGCGGCTCGAACAGATGGGTAACGAGCTTGAGTTGCCCGCCGACGTGGAACAAACCGTCGAAATCCCCGCCGGTGGCGAGCGACGCGTTGATTGGCGGGTCAAAGCGGCCCACGAAGGCGAAGCGGTAATCCGCATGTCGGCCCTCACCGACATCGAGTCCGACGCCGTCGAAAACCGCTTTCACGTCTATGTCCACGGCATGCTCAAGTCAGATAGCTACACCGGCATGCTCCGCCCGGCCGACGAACGCGCCACGTTCGAGGTCGTCGTGCCCAGCGAACGGCGTGCCGAACAGACGCGGCTCGAGATTCAGTACTCGCCGACGCTAGCCGGCGCGATGGTCGACGCCCTGCCCTACCTGATCGACTATCCCTACGGCTGCACGGAGCAAACGCTCAATCGCTTTGTCCCCGCCGTCATCACGCAACAGACACTCCGCAAATTGGGCCTCGATCTCAAGAAAATCCAACAGAAGCGGACGAATCTCAACGCCCAAGAGCTTGGCGACCCGGCCGAGCGGGCCAAACAGTGGAAGCGGTTCGACGACAATCCGGTGTTTGATGGCGCCGAACTTACGAAGATCGTCAAAGCGAACGTGCAGCGGCTCACCGAGATGCAACTCTCCGACGGCGGCTGGGGCTGGTTCAGCGGCTGGGGCGAACAGAGCACTGCCCATACCACTGCGACGGTTGTCCATGGACTGCAAGTCGCTCAACAGAACGGCGTCGCGCTTGTCCCGGGCATGCTCGACCGCGGCGTCGACTGGCTCAAGCAATATCAAGCAGCTCAACTGGCCGCGCTTGCCAACGTCGACAAAGACGGCAAGCCAATCGACAAGACCAAACCCTACAAGCTCGCGGCCGACAACCTCGACGCGCTGGTCTACATGGTGCTGGTAGAATCCGACATACAGGGTGCCGACGTACAGAGCGACGCAATGCGCGAACATCTCTACCACGATCGCACCAAGCTCGCCGTTTACGGCTTAGCGCTCTACGGCCTCGCGCTCGAAAAACAGCACGATGTGGAAAAACTCTCGATGGTGCTGCGGAACATCCGCCAGTATCTGGTCGAAGACAATGAGAATCAGACCGCTCACCTCAATCTGCCGGGCGGCTTCTGGTGGTACTGGTACGGCAGCGAGTTCGAGGCCCATGCGTATTACCTCAAGCTGCTCGTGGCCAACGATTCGAAAGACCCCGTCGCGCCGATGCTGGTGAAGTATCTGGTCAACAACCGCAAGCACGCCACCTATTGGAACAGCACTCGCGACACGGCCCTGGTGGTCGAAGCGCTCGCCGACTACATCCGGGCCACGGGCGAGGCCAAGCCCGACATGACCGTCGAAGTCTGGATCGACGGCCAGAAGCGGCAGGAAGTAAAGATCACCGGCGACAACTTGTTCACGTTCGAAAATCGACTTGTCCTGACCGGCGACGCGCTCGAAGCCGGCCGGCACACGGTCGAACTTCGTAAACACGGCACCGGCCCGCTCTACTGGAACGGTTACCTCACCAACTTCACGCTCGAAGACGACATCCGCGCCGCCGGCCTCGAGCTCAAGGTCCAGCGGCGATTCTACAAACTCACGCCGACCGACAAGTCGATCGAAGTCGCGGGCGGCCGCGGCCAGGTGGTCGAGCAACAGGTCGAGAAGTTCATCCGCACCGAGATCCCCAATCTCGGCGCCGTAGAAAGCGGCGATCTCATCGAGATTGAACTCGAGATCGAATCGAAGAACGACTACGAGTATGTGATGTTCGAGGACCTGAAGGCGGCGGGCACCGAGTCGGTCGCACTGCAGAGCGGCTACAACAGCAACGACCTGGGAGCTTACATGGAGCTCCGCGACAACCGCGTCACGTTCTTCTGCAACCAGCTCGCCCGCGGCAAGCACAGCGTCAGCTACCGCCTGCGGGCCGAAATCCCCGGTCGCTTCAGCGCCCTGCCGGCCCGTGCGTCGGCCATGTACGCGCCAGAGCTCAAGGGCAACTCGAACGAGCTGAAACTGCGGATCGAGGAACAGACAAGTCCCTAGGTACTTTCGGGGCCTGTTGGTGCGGGATACAATCGGCAGCGTTGTACCCTGCATCGTCCCCCGCACCCGAAAGGATTCGCCGTGACTGCCGTCGCTACGGAAAAAGTCCTCGTCATTCCGACCGCCCTTTTTCATGAGCTCGGTTATTTCCAAGGCTTGTCGGCCGATGTGAGCCGCTACCTACCGCGGCTCTTGGAGGGACGCGAAATCGAGTACTTGCCCCGCGGTCGGATGGAAGAGGACCCCAGCTACAAGCAACTGATTCCGTACGTCCTCTTCCGCTGGACCGACGACGACGGCCAGGTGCAGCTCTTCCAGTATCAGCGCGGCAGCGGCATGGGCGAACGCCGACTCCACGCCAAGCGGAGCGTCGGCGTCGGCGGACACATTTCATCACTCGACGCCGCGGCCGGGCACATCGACCACGTCTACCGCGAGGGGATGCAACGCGAACTGGCCGAAGAAGTGGCGATCGACACACCCTACCTCGAAACGATCGCGGGGCTGATTAACGACGATGAGACGCCGGTAGGCAAGGTGCACCTAGGAGTCGTGCATCTGTGCGACGTCGTGCGGCCGGCGGTGTCGCCACGCGAGGAAGACGTTCTCGACGCCGGCTTCCGGCCGGTGGGCGAAATTCTCGCACGACTCGATGAATTCGAGAGTTGGTCGCAAATCGCGGTGCGGGCGCTGTTCAGCTAAACCGCCAGCGGCATTCGCGCGGGTTCTTGCGTAGAATAGGACGAAGCCGCGCCATTTCCCCGCTTGCGGTTTAACTCCCATGCCAACCAACCACCAGCAACTCGTCTACATGGACAACCACGCCACGACGCGGGTCGACCCGCGCGTCGTCGAGGCGATGCTGCCCTACTTCAGTGAGAAATTCGGCAACGCCGGCAGCGCCGGCCACGCGTTCGGCGACGAGGCCCGCGCGGCCGTCGACGTGTCGCGCGAATTAATCGCCACCGCGATCGGCGCCGACGCCATGGAAATCGTGTTCACCAGCGGCGCCACCGAAAGCAACAACCTCGCCATCCGCGGCGTCGTTGAGCGTGAACGCCGGCGCGGCAACCACCTCATCAGCGTCACCACCGAACACAAAGCGGTGCTCGATCCGCTCGCCCGGCTCGTCCGCCGCAGTTACGACGTGACACTTCTGGGAGTCGAGCAAGCCGGCAGCCAGCGGGCCGGTTGGCTCGATCCACAAAAAGTGGCCGATGCCCTCCGCGACGAGACCTGCCTGGTCACCGTAATGCTCGCCAATAACGAAATCGGCATCATTCAACCGCTCGCCGATATTTCACGCATCTGCAAAGAGCGCGGCGTGCTCGTGCATTGCGATGCGACGCAAGCCGTCGGCAAGATTCCGGTCGACGTGAACGCGCTCGGCGTCGACCTGATGAGCTTCACCGCCCACAAGATTTACGGCCCCAAAGGGATCGGCGCACTCTATATTCGCGGGCGCGATCCGATCGTTCGGCTCGACGCCCAGATCTTCGGCGGCGGTCAGCAAGAAGGCCGCCGCGCGGGCACGCTCAACGTGCCGGGCATCGTCGGATTTGCGACTGCGCTCAAGCTCTGCCTTGAGGAACTACCGACGGCCATGCCCAGGCTCGCGGCACTCCGCGACCGGCTTGCCGCCGAAATCATGGGCGAGCTCGCAGACGTTCGGCTCTGCGGCCCCGCGCTCGACGAGCTTTACGACGACGGCACACCGCTCCGACTGCCGGGAAATCTCGACCTCTCGTTCGGCAACGTCGACGGCGAAGCCCTGCTGATGGCGATGGGCCATCTCGCCGTCTCGAGCGGGGCGGCCTGTTCGTCGACCGATTCGGAGCCGAGCCACGTCCTGCGAGCGCTGGGCCTGAGCGAGGACGCCGCCCGCAGCAGCCTGCGATTCGGCCTGGGCCGCTTCAACACCCCGGCCGACGTCGTGCTCGCCGCCGAACGGGTCGTGAATGCAGTGAATGAGCTGCGAAAGCTGGCATTTCGCGGTTAGGGCCCGTTTTTGCCGATTGAAACGCCAGAATCGCAGCGCCATTTTCCGCCGAACCGCCGATGACTATAATTACGCTGGATGTGCTAGATTAACAATGTGGGGGGCCGGCCGCGATCCTGCAAGCGGCGCCCACCCACTCGAAGCAATGGGAGATTCAAAGATCATGGGCATCACGCTAACTGAAAAAGCGGCCGTCGAAGTCAAACGCATCATTGCCGATCAAAAGCTCGAGCCGGAAACCGTGCTCCGCGTCGGCGTCACTGGCGGCGGCTGCAGCGGCTTCTCTTACGCACTGGGCTTCGACAAGCAGTACGACCAGAAGGTCGACAGCCGGTTCGAGTTCCACGGCGTACCGGTCGTCGTCGACAAGAAGAGCGCTCTGTTCCTCGACGGCACGACGGTCGACTTCTTCGACGGCATCGAGAAGCGCGGCTTCACGTTCGACAATCCGAACGCCGTCAAGAGTTGCGGCTGCGGCAACTCGTTTCAGGCCTAGCTGGTCGGCCTGTATCGATTCTGCGTTGCCTGCGAATTCGCCCCGACGGCCGCACAGCCGCTTCGTTCGCGACGGTCGTTGCGATCGCTGCAACCGGCCTCGGCCGGCCTCGGCTGAATCCATGATTCGGCGCCGCTCACTTGCCAACGCCAGGACATAAGCTACGTTTACATTGGAAGCTGCCTCTACATGGCGCCTTTTCACGTGGGATTAGCCGGCGAACTACCTACCTTTTCCGTCGCCGGTGGATCGCACTTTGTCAGGATATGGACCCATGTTTTCCCACCTCAAGCGTTTCCTGCGCGATGAATCGGGCCCGACGGCCGTCGAGTACGCCGTCATGCTGGCACTCATTGTTGTCGTCTGCATCGGTTCGGTGCAACTGATGGCCGAACGCACGGCCGACAGCTTTGACAC
>JANNTD010000062.1:0-6406 GCA_031403315.1 Planctomycetota bacterium | reverse complement strand
CCGGCGCCTTGCTTGTCGCGCGGCATGTAGAGCTTGTCTGCGGGGTCGACGTCGTTGCGCGCCCACGACGGGTAGCGCACAGATGCGTCGGAGATGCAGATGACGGCGTCATCCGGGATTGCAGCCCAGATGACCTCGTTGTACTTGAGCTTCCCTTCGACCGTGTCGGGGTGCTTGGAGGGGAAGACGAACTGGACCCACGAAGCCCAGTGAGTGTCGTGGGGCTCGTAGCTCAGGTCCGACGCCGGTGGTGTCGTCGTTGGGGAGCGATGTGCCGCTGCCGAGGTTGTCCTGCCAGAGGGTATAGTCGGCGGCGTCGACGAAGCCGTTGCCGTTGTAGTCGCCGGGGAGTGCCGAGAGCACTGTGAGGACGACGCTGTCTGCGTTGTAGATCACGTCGAAGCCGAAGTTTGACGCAGTCGGAAACGGTTCTGTGTCGAATTCGCCGTCCACATCATCGGCCGTGAGAATGGTGAATGACTGACCGATGTCGGGGATAAAGCCGCCCAAAAGATTGACGACGAGCGTGCCGCCGAGTGTAGCGTCGCCGGTGACCAGCAATTGGTCGTAGCTGGACGCAGAGGCCAGTTCGATCAGCAGTTCGCCGCTCGGAGTTTGGCTGTAGTTGCCGGTGAGGTTCAGCGCACCGGGGGATGTTCCGGGCGAGACGAGACCGCCGTTTTGCACGACGCCGACGATGTTGCCGTTTCCATGTACTTCACCGAGTGCTCCCACAACAAGTCCCTCGACACCAACGGTGACAGTGCCATTGTTAGTGATAGTGAGCGAGCCTGTACCAGGAGAAATTCCTTCAGAACTTGCACCGATGTAAAGGCCTCCTCCGACACTCCAAGCCGAACCGGCACCGTCAATAGTAACCGAACCGGTCGCCCCTGTGGTGTAACCAACAGAAGCGTGATAGGTAGTACTGACTGTGCCGCCGTTTGTGACCATGAGCGTACCGGTGCCGGAGAAGCCGACGTAAAGAAACGAGTTATCCCAATTCGAGCCAATGCCATCGACTGTGACGGAGCCAGCGGCGCTGGAGAAGTAACCCAGCGAGGCGCTAAATGTGAGAAGCCGTCCGCCGTCCATGATATTGAGCGTGCCGCTGCCGGCGCTACCAACAAGGAGATCTTGTCCTTCAGGAGGGGGAAGCTGATCAATAACCCGCCAGATGGACCCCTCGCCTTCAACGGTGACGGAGCCCGTGGAACCACTATTGCGGCCAATAACTGCGGCAACGGTGCTTTCAACACGTCCGCCATTAGTGATATTAAGCGTGCCGTTTCCGTCGTAGCCAATGAACAGATCGCTAAAGTTCGTAGTCCATTGGGAACCACTTCCATCGATGGCGACCTCGCCGGAAGATGCATCCGCGTAACCAATGAAGCCACCGTTGCTGTTGACTCGGCCGGTGCCGGTTACGTCAAGAGTCCCATCGCCATTCTTGCCGACGTAGAGGTTGCCGCTGTTAGTCCAGGTCGCGCCGGCCACCATGACTTCGCCAATCGTGCCGGCATCGTCGCCGATGTAGCCGATGGAGTTGGTGACGCCGCCGCCGGCCGTGATGTTGAGCGTGCCATTGCCGGCATTGCCCACGTAGAGAGCGCCGCTGTTGGTCCATGTCGAGCCGGTGCCCGAAACGGTGGCAATTCCCGTGGAACCGCTTTGGTTGCCGATGTAACCGTTGACGTTGCTCGCATCGCCGCCGCCGGTGATGTTCAGCGTGCCGTTGCCGGCGTTGCCGACAATGAGGTTGCCGGTGTTGATCAAGCTGGAACCCATTCCATCAACAGACGCCCCGCCGCTGGACCCGATGTTTTGGCCAATGTAGCTGTTGATGCTGCTAACCTGACCACCGGCTGTGACGTCGAGCCATCCGTGGCCGGAGACTCCAAAGACCAACGAGCCCGTGTTGGTCCAGGTCGATCCGACGCCGTCCACGGTGACCTCGCCCGTTGAACCAGCCAGGTAGCCGATGTAGCCGATGTAGCCGTTTGAGGGGCTAACAAGGACCGTGCCACCTGCCAAGATGTCGAGCGTGCCGGTACCGACCTCGCCGATGTAGAGATCGCTGGAATTCGTCCAGGTGGCGGTCGATCCAGTGACGATTGCTTCAGCAGCGGTCAGCTTTCCCGTCGCCGCTACCGTGGCCGCGCCGCCATTGATCACTAACTTGGCGAGCGTCTCGGTGCGAGTGTTCACGTCTAAGAGTCCGCCGGCGAGGACCGTCACCTCGTTGCCGGCCGTCTCGGCGATTTGCTCGTTGGCTGCCAATCGCACCGTGCCGCCGGCGCCGATCGTGAGATCGCCCGGCACGGCCACGCTGCCGCTCGTGTGTTGCAGGACGAGCGTACCACCCTGCACGTCGGTGAGTCCGGTGTAGGTGTTGGTGCCGGGACCAGACATGGTGACCGTCGACGTATAAGCGTCGGCCACCGTCAAGTTGCCCGCGCCGCTGATAACGTCGGGCAGATTGATGTTCAAGGAGCCGTTCAGCGTCAAGTTAAAGCCGTTCAGGTCGACGACGTCCATCTGCAGCAATCCTGCCGCGGCGGTCCAGGTCTGATTGGCCGCCAGTTGGACCGGCGCGAAGACGATCTGGTTGGAATTGTCGTTGTTCGTCACGCCTCCGGCGCCGATCGTCAGCTCCTGGCCGACGATGATGAACGAGATCGACCCGCTGTCGAACGTGAGCGAGTTGATGCTGTAAGGAACGTCGACGTTGGGTATCGGCCCCAGGGTGCCGGCGAAGTGGATGTCGGCAAAGCCGTTGTTACCCGGCGGAAATTGAAACATGCCGGTCGCGGGATTCCAATTGAGGCCGGTGGTCCAATTGGCGTTGGCGCCGCCGCCGTCCCAAGTGGTGCCGGCCTGGGCAGAGGATACGAGAATCGCCGCGACCACGAGGGCCGGCGAGACAATGCGGCTGCGAGCGGCTGGGGTGGTCACGGCGAGTTCTCCGCGAGGATGGCTCTCTCCGTTCCGATGGACCGAAAATCGGCCCTTGCCGATGCTCCGCCATTTTAGCCGCAGCGGCAGCCAAAACACAATGAATTTCAGCGACAATCGGCCCGGCAAGCCTCGGCTAGGTGGTGGATGGGGTTTCACACCTCTGGCAAACTCTCGCGGCTTTCGCCGTTTTTCGGGCCGGAACGATTATCGCACTCGGCGAAGAGATGACGCCAAACGTCTGACGTTTGATGAATCGTCTGCATACGTCCGATGCTATCTGTAGGTCAGGCTTTCCAGCCTGATAGCCCGCGTGCGGTCAGGCTGGAAAGCCTAACGTACATGGGCAGGCACGCGAGTGACCGCAGTCTGCGAGAACGATCGCCGCGAACCTTAGTCGTATGCGGTCCAGTAACTCGGGGGCGAGGACGCCCCGGCTCGCTGGCCGCGAACCCCGCCCTGTGAGTCCGCTGCGAATTGGAGAATGGAGCGCCCCATGTCGCGCCAAGTGCCTCGTAAGTCGCCCAAAGTGCGAGCGACGTTGTACCTGCCCGATGATCTGCTGGATGAAGCCCGCGACGCGACGGTCCACCTGGCCGGTTTTCCGGTCCGGTTGACTCTCACCAAGTTCGCGGAGGACGCCTTCCGCGCCGAGCTCCAGCGACTCAAAGACCGCTACAACGCCGGCCTCGACTTCCCGCCCCGCGCCGAGGACTTGAAAGGTGGACGACCGATCGCGGCCTAAGCGTTTTATTGAAGACGGCTGGCCGCAGGCACGCCACGTGCCGAGGAGCATCACCATGAAACGAAGTAATTCCCGACCGATCATTTTGAACCTGCCGACCTACGAAATGCACTCGCGCGCAGCGCAGCCGCGGATCCTGCCGTTTCCCGACAGCCGGGCGGACCAGCAACCGAAGGTCAAAGAGCGCGACGAATCCGACGCAGAGCTGGATAAGGTCCGCGAGCGCTTGTTCCGCATGATTGTCGCCAACCAGTGGGATCACTCGCATGGCAACCGCGCCAGCTAGTCGCCTGCGGCGACCGGCCGCGGCATGGTGCGTGATCGCAAGCTTGTGGATGGCGTCGGGCCCGCTCGCCGTAGCGGGCCCGACCCCCATTCCCAGCACACCCGATCCCTCCGCACCCAACGCCTTCGAACCGGTCTATCGCACTGCCGCTTGGCCGTCGTGGCTCGGCGGCGGGCGGCCGCTGTTCGATCGTGGCCCAGCGCCCGTCATCGTACCCGACACGCCGCACCCAGCCGTCGCGCGAATCATCGTGCCCGAAGATGGTGCGACCGCCTACGGCAGCGGCACACTCGTCGATGTCCGCGAACAGTTCGGCCTCGTGATCACCAACTGGCACGTCGTCCGCGACTCGCAAGGCACCGTCGAGGTCGTCTTCCCGAGCGGCTTCCGTTCACACGCCCGGCCGCTCAAGGTCGACAGCGACTGGGACCTCGCGGCACTCGTGATCTGGCGGCCGCCGATCGAACCGGTGCACGTCTCCGCCGTGCCGCCGCAACCCGGTGATTTCCTCACGATCCACGGCTACGGCCACGGGCAATACCGCATCGCCACCGGCCGCTGCACCGCTTACTACGCGCCGAAGCTCAACTACCCGCGCGAGATGGTCGAGCTCGACGTCGAAGCCCGGCAAGGCGACTCTGGCGGACCGATCTTCAACCAGCGCGGCGAATTGGCCGGCGTGCTGTTCGGGGCAGGGGAGGGGACCACGATCGGCAGCTTCGCCCCGCGCGTCGAATCTTTCCTGGCGACGCTCGCGCCGGACATCGGCAGCGCTCGCGATCAAACGCAGATCGCCGTCGCCGATCGTCCCGCACCCGAGGTCCACCCTGTCGACAAGCAAATCACGCAAACCGCGTCGTGGCCCAGTTCGGCTTGGAATGCGCCGGGCACGAAGCCGCCGGCCACCGAGCGCGAGACAAGCGAGTCGGTCGCGCTCGATGATGCGGCTGGCAGAGAGGCTGGAGGAGATTGGTACAACGGTGTGAAGTCGGCGCTCGCACTGGTGGGCCTGGCCGCGGTGGCGCTGCAACTGATCCGGATCGTGAAGTAAACCGGGAGCCTCGCCCGCCCGGTTGTCACTCCGCGAATTTCGCCCGCAAGTCTGGCACTATCTCGCGCGGCACAAAGCGCGCCAGCTCTTCGTCGGATGCGAGCGACGTGATCTGCTTGATCAGCGAGCTCGACACGTGCGAAAACTCCTCGTCCGCCATCAGAAAGACCGTCTCGATGTCCGCGTCCAACTTCCTGTTGGCTAGGATCATCGTGAACTCGGCCTCCATGTCCGAGAGCGACCGCACGCCGCGGATGATCACGCGGGCTTTGCAATCGCGGACGAACCGCACTGCCAGCCCTTCAAAACTCTTCACCACGACGTTGCCCAGCCGGTCGGTCAAGCGGCGGATCAACTCGACCCGCTCGTCGGCCGTGAATAGCGATTGCTTGTCGATGTTCAGGCCGATGCCGACGATCAACTCGTCCACCAGCCGACTGCTCCGCTCAATGACGTTCAAATGCCCGAGTGTAATGGGATCGAACGAACCGGTGTAAACTGCGCGACGTGACATAGGAGTGAAGGATTCCGGATGCAGTGGGCAGGGTGCAGGATACTGTAGCCGATAGTCCCTGCTCCCCGCATCCTGCATCCACCATCCTGGCTTAGTAGTTAGGATTCAAAACTCTGAATCGCTCGAATCAACCGATCGAGGTCTTCCTCATTGTTGTACGCATGGGGGCTGATCCGCAACCGGCCGGCCCGGCAACTCAGCACGACTTGCCGCGTGAGGCAGTGCTTCTTCACGGCCAGCGGGTCGCGGCCCGCTAACTCGAACGCCACGATGCCCGAACGGTGCTCCGGCCGGCGGTCTGATATGATCGTCGCCCCAATCGCTAGTAGCCGTTCACAGGCCCGATCGGTGATGTCCAAAATCGCGGCCGCAATCGGCTCACTTCCCAGCTCCAACAGCAGATCGAGACTGGCCCCGAAGCCGAGCATGCCGACCATGTTCTGCGAGCCGCCCTCGTAACGGGCCGCCGACGGCTTAAGATCCAATTCAATTCGCGTGTAATCGGACGAGTGGACCACGCTATGCCATCCAACACCAAACGGCCGCAATCGATCCAGATGCTCGCGGCGGATATAAGCAATCCCCGCCCCCTCCGGCCCGAGCATCCACTTGTGACCATCAGCCGCCAGAAAGTCGATCGGGGTCTGCCGTACGTCGAATGGAAACGCGCCCAATCCCTGGATCGCGTCGAGCATCATGAGCGTTCCGCGCTCATGCGCGATTGCGGCGATCCGTTCGACGTCGTGTCGATAGCCGGTCGCATAGCCGACCCAACTCACCGAGACGATCCGCGTTCGCGCGTCGCACGCTGCGGCGAGCTGGTCGAGATCGAGCCGGCCATTGTCCGTCGGCACG
>JANNTD010000061.1:0-6126 GCA_031403315.1 Planctomycetota bacterium | reverse complement strand
AACCCGCGCCGATGCCCCCGCCGCGATCATCTTTACCTCCGGCAGCACCGGCCCGCCGAAAGGCGTCCTCTACACACACCGCATGTTCGACACGCAAGTCGCCGAGATTCAATCGACGTATGCCATCGAGCCCGGCGGCGTTGATCTCTCGTGCTTCCCGCTGTTCGCGCTGTTCAACTCCGCGATGGGCGTGACCACGATATTCCCCGACATGGATTTCTCCCGCCCCGCGGCCGCAAACCCAGAAAAACTGCTCGCCGCCGCCAACGACTGGAAAGTAACCCAAGCCTTCGCGTCCCCCGCACTGTGGCGAAACCTCGGCACCCACGGCGAAAAAACCGGCAGACGCATCGAGTCTCTGCGGCAGGTTTTTTCCTGCGGCGCACCAGTGCCGGCCGACGTATTGCGATCCACCCTCGCTCTGGCCGCGCCAAACGCCAAGATGCACACACCTTACGGCGCGACCGAGTGCCTGCCGGTCGCCACGATCGAGGCGGCCGAAGTGCTCGCCGAAACCGCTGCTCAAACCAACGAAGGCGCAGGCGTCTGCGTCGGCCACCCCTTCCGCTCCATCGAGTGGCAAGTCATTCGCATCACCGACGACCCGATCGGCAATATCGATGATGCCGAAGAACTCTCCCCCGGCGAAATCGGTGAAGTCATCGTCCGCGGTCCCCAAGTCTCGTCCCGCTACGTCACGCGCACCGAGTGCAACGCCGACGCAAAAATTGTCGCTGGAAATACAGTTTGGCACCGAACCGGCGACGTTGGCTACCTCGACGACACCGGCCGCCTCTGGTACTGCGGTCGCAAATCCCAACGCGTCGAAACCGCGAGCGGCACCCTGTTCACCGAATGCATCGAAGCAATCTTCAATTCGCATTCCGCCATCTACCGCTCGGCGCTCGTGGGAATTGGCCCCAATGGTCGGCAAAAACCAGTGGTGATTTGCCAGCCGACTCCGGAGATCACCTGGTGCGGCGGCCGGCCCGTCTCGAAGCACGCCGATCATCACTTGGTGCGCGCGTTGCGCGAGTTGGCCCAACTGCATCCGCTCACGAAATCAATCGACCTTTTCGTATTACGAAACCACTTGCCGGTCGACGTGCGGCACAACGCCAAAATCAACCGCGAACAACTGGCGACGTGGGTCGCCGCGAAATTCCCGGAGCTGGCCTGATGCACGCGCTCGTGACCGGGACCGGCGGATTCTTGGGGCGATACATTGCGGAAGCACTGGTGGCACGCGGCGATCGAGTACGAGGCTTGGCGCGCGGCGAGTACCCGGAGTTGAGATCGCTCGATGTGGAAATGCTGTGCGGGGATCTTGCCGATCGTGCGACGGTGGCGTCTGCGTGTAAGGGAATCGACTGCGTGTTCCACGTGGCGAGCCGCGTCGGCATCTGGGGACCGTGGCGGGAATACTATTCGGCCAACGTCGTCGGCACACAGAATGTGATCGACGCTTGCCGCGGGAACGGCGTCGGCCGGCTCGTGTTCACAAGCAGCCCCAGCGTGACGTTCGACGGCCGCGATCAATGCGGCGTCAACGAATCGGCTCCGTATCCGTCGCGGTGGCTCGCTCACTATCCGCACTCGAAGGCGCTGGCGGAACAGGCCGTGCTCGCAGCGAATGGCGATGCCTTGCGGACGTGCTCGCTGCGGCCACACCTGGTGTGGGGGCCGCGGGATCATCATCTCACGGCTCGGTTGGTCCAGCGGGCTCGCTCGGGCCGGCTGCGGCGTGTGGGCGACGGGGCGAACCTGGTGGACATGATTTATGTCGAGAATGTTGCGGAGGCACATGTGCAGGCCGCCGACGCGCTCGGCGAGACCGCTTCAGCGGTCGGGGGGAAAGCTTATTTTTTGAGCCAAGGCGAGCCGGTGAATTGCTGGCAGTGGATCGACGAGATTTTGTCGCTGGTCAATCTGCTGCCGGTGCGGAAGTCGACGTCGCTCGCCGCGGCCCGGCGAATCGGCCTGGCATGTGAAGCGATCTGGACGATCACCGGCCTGCGGGGCGAGCCGCCGATGACGCGGTTCCTGGCCAGCCAACTTGCCACGTCGCACTGGTTCGACATCTCGGCGGCCCGACGGGATTTCGGCTACGAGCCGCGGGTGTCGACGGCGGAGGGGATACGGCGGCTGGGGGAGTGGTTGCGAGGGCAGCGCTAAGCCGCAAGCGGGCGGCCCGCATCTCGCCCTAGTCGGTTCGTGTCGGGCCAATTACAATCGCCAGATTACCGAGTTTCCGCCTTTGTTTGCCTAAGAGGACTTTCGTGCTGCGAACTCATACCTGCGGCGAATTACGCGTCGATCACGTTGGCAAGTCGGTCACGCTCTGTGGCTGGGTCGACAGCTACCGCGACCACGGCGGCGGCCTGTTCGTCGACTTGCGCGACCGCTACGGCATCACCCAAGTCGTGTTCAATCCGCCCGATACGCCGGCCGCTATCATCGAACAGAGCAAGTCGCTGCGGGCCGAATATGTGATCAAGGTCACCGGAGACGTCGCCAAGCGGCCGGCCGGCATGGCGAACCCGAAGCACGCGTCGGGTGAGATCGAGCTCCGCGTCACCGACTTCAAGCTGCTCAACGAGAGCATCACGCCGCCGGTCTCGCCGAGCGCCTATGGCCAAGACCTGCCGAACGAAGAGCTGCGGCTCGAGCACCGCTACCTCGACCTCCGCCGGCCGGACATGCAAAAGACGCTATTGCTGCGCGATCGGATGATCCGCAGCATGCGGAACTATTTTGGCGACCTCGGCTTTATCGACGTGGAGACGCCGATCCTCGGCCGCAGCACGCCCGAGGGCGCCCGCGACTATTTGGTGCCGAGCCGGGTGCATCACGGTTCGTTCTACGCGCTGCCGCAATCGCCGCAGCTCTACAAGCAAATTCTGATGATGGCGGGTTACGATCGCTACGTGCAGGTCGCCCGCTGCTTCCGCGACGAGGACCTGCGAGCCGATCGGCAGCCGGAGTTCACGCAGCTCGACATTGAAATGTCGTTCATCGACGCGGAAGACGTGATCGGCGCGATCGACGGCTTGGTGGCGCGGCTGGCCAAACAGGAGCTGGGCCTCGACGTGAAACTGCCCCTCCCGCGGATAACGTACGATGAAGCAATGGAACGCTTCGGGCACGACGCACCCGACTTGCGCTACGGCCTGGAGCTGGTCGATTGCACGGACCTGGCGGCGAAGAGCGATTTCCGCGTGTTCTCGAGCGTGGCCCAATCCGGCGGCAAGGTCCGCGCGATCAATGCCAAGCAAGGTGGCGAGTTCTACTCGCGCCGCGGCATCGACGCGCTCACCGAGTACGTCGGACAGCACGGCGCGAAAGGGTTGGCCTGGTTCAAGGTAGAAGCCGACGGCACGCTCGCGTCGACGATCGCCAAGAACTTCAAACCGGAATTGCTCAAGGAAATTGCCGCTCGCCTGAAGGCCAAGCCGGGCGACCTGCTACTGTTCGTCGCCGATCAGTGGAAAATTACCTGCAAGGCGCTCTACGCGCTGCGGTGCAAGATCGCCGCGGAGATGAAGCTCTACGAGCCGAACGCGATGAATTTCTCCTGGGTCGTCGAGTTCCCGATGTTCGACTTTGATGATGAGGAGAAACGCTGGGTGGCGATGCATCATCCGTTCACGTCGCCGCGCGATCAGGACTTTGCGATCCTGGAATCGGATCCGGGCAAATGCCGCGCGAAGGCCTACGATCTGGTGGTCAACGGCTACGAAGCGGGCGGCGGCACGATCCGGATTCACGACGCCGTGATCCAGCAAAAGGTGTTCAACCTGTTGGGCATCGACGAAGAAACGGCCCAGGAGCGGTTCGGTTTCCTGCTCAATGCGCTGCGATTCGGGGCTCCGCCGCACGGCGGGATCGCGCTGGGCATCGACCGCTGCGTGATGATCTTCGGCGGCCTCGACAACATCCGCGACTGCATCGCCTTCCCCAAGACGCAGAAGGCTGCCGACTTGATGACAGGTGCACCCAGCGCCGTCGACGCCAAGCAGCTCAAAGAGCTGGCGATCAAGCTAGTGACCTAGCGACGAGCCGCGCCCCGGCGTTGACTGCGCGCACTCGGTCGGGGACAATTATTTGTTTTACCCGGTCAAAACCATGCGAAGATTCCAATTCACGGCAATCGCCCTCTGCAGCCTCGTGGCCGTCGTCGGCTGCGGCCAGTCCGCGACCAACGAGCCGAAAAAGCTCGACAAACTCGTAACCGACGAGCCTGCCGAACCGGCCGAGCCGCTACCGCCTGCGCAGCCGGTGGCCGAGACGCTTGCTCCCGCTAGTGTGGTGCCGGTCGAGCAAGCGGCCTTCGTTGAAGAGGCGGAAGTGGCAGCCACAGAGCCCGCCACGGTGCCGCCGGTGCTGCTCTCCCATCAGCATGCGGCACTCTGCCGCGTGAAGGTCGGCGACTTGCTCCCGGAGATCGAATTGCCGAAAGTGCTTGGCGGCAACGCGAAGCTTTCGACACTGTACGGCAAAGCGGCGACCGTCGTCGTCTTCTGGAAGGCGGACCGGCAGATGGCGCTCGACGAGTTGGCGGACCTCGGGCCGGACGTGGTCCAGAAGTTCGGCACTCGCGGCGTCGACGTCGTCGGCATTGCCGTGAACGAGCCGGCCACCGACGCCCGTGGGACGATCCAAAAGATAGCCGCCAACTTCCCACAACTGCTCGATGCCGACGGCAAGGCCTTCGACAAAGTTGGCTCGAAAAAACTTCCTTGGACGTTTGTGCTCGACGCCAACGGCAAGATCGTTTGGTTCGATCTCGAGTATTCCTTGGCCACACGCCGCGAGTTGCAGCAGGCCCTGCTAGCCACTGTTCGCTAAGTACGTCAGGCTTTCCAGCCTGACAGAAAAAGACTGTGTCAGGCTGGAAAGCCTGACGTACGAAAATGCCAAATTCTGATCTGCCAAAAGAATTGACCAAGGTTGCCATCCTCGGCATGGGGACGGTCGGCTCCGGCGTCGCTCAGTTGCTGGTCGAGCACGGCGATCGCATCGCGCGACACGCGGGCCGCAAGCTGTGGCTGGAAAAGGCCGTGGTCAAGGACCTCAAGAAAAAGCGACTCTATGAGCCACCGGCGGGCGTGCTCACCGACAAAGTCGACGCGGTGATCAACGATCCCGAGATCAAGGTGGTGGCACACCTCGTCGGCGGCATCGAGCCGGCGCGGACGATCATGCTCAAGCTGCTCGAGAGCGGCAAAGACGTGGTCACTGCGAACAAGGCGCTGTTGGCCGAGCATGGAGCGGAGCTGTTTGATCGGGCCCGGGAGCTCGGCCGCTCGATTGCGTTCGAGGCGTCGGTTGCCGGCGGCATCCCGATCGTCGCCAACATCAGCCAGTGCCTCTCGGCCAACCAGATCGAATCGCTCGACGGCATCCTCAACGGCACGAGCAATTTCATCCTCAGCAAGATGCACGGCGACGGCACACCCTATGCCGACGCCGTGGCCGAGGCCCAGCGGCTCGGTTACGCCGAGGCCGATCCGACGCTCGACGTCGACGGCAGCGACGCCGCGCAAAAGCTCGCCATTCTCGCTCATCTCGCGTTTGGGGCCCGCGTGCATTGGGCCGAAATTCCCCGCGTCGGCATCGACACGGTCGAAGTGATCGATGTGAAATTCGCCCAGGAGATGGGCTACCGGATCAAGCTGCTGGCGGTGGCACAGTTGTCGGGCGACGGGTTGCAGCTGTATGTTTCGCCGACGCTGGTCCGCAGCGGGCTGCCGCTCGCGGACGTGACGGGTGCGTTCAACGCGATTCGCGTAGTGGGCGATGCCGTGGGGCCGCTGTTTTATCACGGTCAAGGGGCGGGGCAGATGCCGACCGCGTCGGCCGTGGTCGCCGACCTGATCGATACCGCGGTGGGCCGCACGGCGATCACTTTCCGCACGCTGGAACTCTGGTCGAAGCGGAAGGCCCGCGTGGGTCCGCGCGACTATGCGAAGGCCGTCGGCCGGTTCTATCTACGGACCACCGTGAAAGACAGCCCCGGTGTGCTTGCACAAATTGCGGATGTGCTGGGCCACTACGAAATCTCAATTGCTTCGGTGTTGCAACAAGAGACTTCTAACGACGGCGGGGTGGTGCCGCTGGTGATCA
>JANNTD010000060.1:0-21223 GCA_031403315.1 Planctomycetota bacterium | reverse complement strand
TCTGGCTGTCGCGATTGATCCAGTCGCCTGATTTGACCCAAATCACGAACAACAGCCAGATGACCAATAGTTTGATCCAAAAGACCGCCGAGACTTTGCTGCGCGGGATGGAATGCGCGTCGTTCCATTTGTCGAGTTGCGGCGGGGGCGGCGCGGGTGCTGGCGCTTCTTCGGCCGGAGCGGCAGCCGCATCGTCGATTGCCGCTTCGTCGGCCGGTGCTCCTTCCACTGGCGCAGCCGCATCGGCTGGCGGGGCCGATCGCTCTTCTTGGGCCCAAACGGCAGCGGGCAGCAGCATGCCGCAGCTGGCCAAGAGCAAGAGACCGAGGAACAACAAGACCGCGTGCCGCATCAAATAATCCCCGGATCTTTCACTTCAATGCCTTTGAGTGCCATCTTCAGCGCCTCGCGGTTCGGGGCCACTTCCATCGCCACTTCGCGATCGATCAGATCATCGTCGACCAGCTTCTTGAGACTCATCGTGAAGTCCTGCATGCCCGAGAGCTTGCCGATGCGAATGATGTCGGCCAGCTTGTCGTCGTTCCCTTCCAAGATGGCCTTCTTGACGTTGGCGTCGAACAGCATGATCTCGACCGTCGGCACCCGGCCAACGCCCGGCTTGATGCTCTTGAGCAGTTTTTGCGCGACAATGCCCCGCATGTTGAACGCGATCGCGCTGCGCAGCGCCGAATGCATCTCGGACGGGAACAGGTCGAGAATACGGCCGATCGTCGTCGACGCGCTCGAGGCGTGGATCGTGCCGAACACCAAGTGGCCCGTTTCCGCCGCGTGGATCGCCGTCATGAAAGTTTCTTTGTCGCGCATTTCACCCACCAGCATCACGTCGGGGTCTTCGCGGACCGCGTGCTTCATGCCGATTTCGAAGTCGACTACGTCGAGCCCGATCTCGCGCTGGTTGATCAGGCATTTGTCCTCGGTGAACACGAATTCGATCGGGTCCTCGAGCGTCAGAATGTGCTTGCGGTGGCGCTTGTTGATCCAATTGAGCATCGAGGCAATCGTCGTGCTCTTGCCCGAGCCTGTGACGCCCGCCAAGAGCACCATCCCCTGGTCGTACGTGCAAAGACCCTCAATCGACGGCGGCAGGTTGAGGCCCTCGAAGTCGGGGATCCAACTGCTCACCCGGCGGGCGACCAGGCCGACGTGGCCCAGTTGCTGCAACAGATTCACGCGGAACCGCCAGATCGTGCCGTCGACGTCGACCGTATGGGCAAAGTCGGCTCCGCCGTCGCGCTCGAAGATCTTGCGGTTTCGCTCGTTCATCAGCGGGAAGCAAAGGCGGACCATCTCTTCGTCTTCGATCGGCCCGCGGTCCATCGGTCGGAGCTGCCCGTCGACGCGGACCATCGGCGGCTTGCCCACCTTGAGATGCAAGTCGCTGGCTTTGAACTTCACGCAGGCACGAAATAGCTTGTCGACCTCGAGGTCGGCTTGCCGATTGATGAAGCTGCTCTTGAAAGCGTCGTCTTTAGCCATGGTTACGTCACCGTCTGATACCTTTGGACTGGTCGCTTAAGCGACCAGTCCGCACCACTTCAAGCTAGTTGAGCGAAACCAACCTCACCGGAATTCCCCGCGCGGCCATCACTTGCTTGGTCTCTTGAATCGTATACTCGCCGAAATGGAAAATGCTGGCCGCCAGGGCCGCGTCGGCCTTGCCGATCGTGATCGCGTCGGCCAAGTGTTCCGGTTTGCCCGCCCCGCCGCTCGCCACCAGCGGCACGCTGATTGCCGCGCCGACTGCGGCCGTGATCTCCAAATCGTATCCGTCCTTCGTGCCATCGGCGTCCATGCTCGTGAGTACGATCTCGCCGGCACCGAGCCGCTCGACCTCGCGGGCCCAAGGCACGGCCTCCAACCCCGTCGGCACCCGGCCGCCGTTGATGTGGACCTCCCACACCTCGCGGCCATCCTTCACGACCCGCTTCGGGTCGATGTTCACCACGATGCACTGGCTGCCAAATCGCTTGGCCGCCTCGTACACAAACTGCGGATCCTTCACCGCAGCCGAATTGATCGACACCTTGTCGCAACCGGCGAGCAGCAATTGGCGGATGTCTTCGAGCGTCCGGATGCCGCCGCCCACGGTGAGCGGCATGAACACCTCGTCGGCCGTCCGCCGCACCACGTCGAGCATGATGTCGCGCTCCTCGTGGCTCGCCGTGATGTCGAGGAACACCAACTCGTCGGCCCCCTCCTGCTCGTATCGCGCGGCCACCGCGACCGGATCGCCCGCGTCGCGGAGGTTGACGAAGTTGGTTCCCTTGACGACCCGCCCACAGTTAACATCCAAACACGGAATCACACGCTTGGCGAGCATCACGCGACGCCCGTTTGCGGAGCGCCCAACCGGCACGGCCCCAAGGCCGAAATCGTCGAAAATACCCTAAACTACTTAGTTTAGGTACGGTGAAGAGGCGGGTCAACCGGCGGGCACCGTCAAGAAAATGACCACGGATAACACGGATGGGCACGGATCAGGAATTTGGCCGGAATGCCTTCTCATCCGAGTGGTCGGTTTTTCATCCGTAAAATCCGTTGTCGATTCTTTTCTTCGTTGAGACCTTTGAGCGCTGCGTCGGCAACAAAACCGGAGACGTTATCTCCGTTCGTCGACAATCGGGAAGCGATTCGACGAACAACTTGCCATATGGCTTGGTGACAATCCGCGGGTCGAGGCAAACGACGGTGCCGTGGTCGCTCCGCGTGCGGATCAGGCGGCCGAAGCCTTGTTTGAATTTGATCACGGCTTCGGGCAGTTGGTAATCGCGGAACGGGTTGCCACCCGCGGCGCGAATCGCTTCGAGCCGGGCTTCCAGCAGCGGATGGTCGGGCACGGCGAACGGCAACTTGGCGATGATCACCGTCTGTAGCGCGTCGCCCGGCACGTCGACGCCTTGCCAGAAGCTGTCGGTGCCGAGGAGCACCGCCCGCGGATCTTCCTTAAACTGATCGAGCATCTGGGTGCGCGGCGTGCCATCGGCCTGGCTCAACAGCCGCAGGTTCCGCGAGACGAGCCACGGCTGTAGCGCCGCCGCCATCCGCCGCAGCATGTCGTAGCTGGTGAAGAGCACGAACGTGCGGCCGTCGGTCCGGCCCGCATATTCTTGAATCAGCGGCACGCAGCGCTTCTCGAACGTGTCGCGCTCGGCGGCCGGGTCGGGCATGTCGCGCAAGGTAACCAGCTCGGCTTGCTCGCGGAAGTTGAACGGGCTGCCGACTTGCGCGGTGAGGCATTGCGTCAGTCCGATGCGCGACTGAAAGAAACCGAAGCCGCCCTTGGTCTTACCATCCGCGCTTACGCGGCCTACCGAGAGGGTGGCACTCGTCATAATCACCGTCGGCACCTTGTTGAAGAGCTGCTCGCGCATCGCGGGGCCGATGTCGATCGGGGCAGCGGAGAGCGTCAGCCGCGGCGTGCCGCGCCGGCTGTAGCTCGATTCGATCCAGTACACCGCCCCCGCCTGCGCCTGCATCCGCCACATTTCGATTTCGCCCGCGAGTCCCATCAGTCGATCGTGGGCGGCGAGAAAATCCTGCTGCTCGCTTTCTTCGCGGAGTTTGCTGCCCGCCGACTTGAGTTGCCGGGCCAGCGCTTCGAGGTCGGCGCTCAAGTGATTGGCCACAATGCCGGCTTCGCTCACTCGGCCGTTCTTCGCGGCGTGCTGCGTGCGCCATTCGAACAGGTCGCCGAAGAACATGTCGGCCTGATGGCGGCAGCGGTCGACCTGCTGCTGCTCGCGCGTGAGGCCGTGGTGAACCAAGAGGCCCTTGTGCGTGCGGTCGTTATAAAGCTTGTTGAGCACATACTCGACGCTACCGCTGGTAACGTTGATGCCGAGGTGATCCCCGGCCACGGCCTCGACCGTGTGGGCCTCGTCGAGAATCACGATGTCGTAGTCGGGCAGAATGCTCGCTCCGACCCGCCGCAGCGCGATGTCGCTGAACAAGAGCGCATGATTCACCACCAGAATCTGCGCGTGCTGCATCCTCCGGCGGTCCTGGTAATAGAAACACTTGGCGTGCGTCGGGCAGCGGCGGCCCATGCAGTTCGTGCTGTCGCTCGCCACCTCATCCCACACCGGCCCGAGCGGCCGGAAGCTCAGATCGCTCAGCGAGCCATCGTGCGTCGCCTTGCTCCATTTGTTGACGTCGCGGAGCTGTGCGAGCTGCTCATCATCGCTGAACAAGCTGCGGCTGCGGGCGAGCGCCAAATCGAGCCGCCGCAAGCTGAGATAGTTTCGTCGCCCTTTCACGAGCACGGCCGAGAACTCGCGCGGGATCACCGCGTTCAAGAGCGGCAAATCCTTGCCGATGAGCTGCTCCTGCAGACTGATCGTGTGCGTCGAGACGACGATCTTCGGCCCGGGCGGCGGTGCATCGCTGCTGCCGCTCGGCCCACGCTCCGCCTGCAACTCCGTCGCCGCCAGAATCGCCGGCACGAGGTAGGCGAAGCTTTTACCGACACCCGTCCCCGCTTCGACCACTAGGTGCTTCTTCTCGCCAATCGCCCGCGCTACCGCGTCGGCCATCTCGAGCTGCTGCGGCCGATGCTCGTAATTCGCCAACCGCGCCGCAATGCGACCGCTGGGCCCCAAGATATCGCCGGCAGAAAGCGTCATGCCGTCAAGCGTAGCAGACTACGCTTGGACAGAGTAGTCGGCGGCGGACAATGAGACAGGTTCACGTGGCCGGGTGGGCAGGAGCGTGGTATGATTGTTTGTTGAACACTCTATTGGAGTTGTCGCCGTGGCCACGGTAGCGAACTTGCATATTGATAAGATTGATGGACATCCGGCGCGGCTGGCGCGGCTGCCGCGTATTCGCGTTGCCCAAATCGTGATGGACTATCTGGCCCATGGTTGGTCGCCGGATGAAATGTGCCGCCACCACTCTCATCTCACGCCGGTCGAAGCGCACGCGGCGATGACGTACTACTACGATCATCAAGCAGAAATCGACGCGGAGATTCATGAGGAGCTGACTGCAACACGGTCCGCTCGCATTGCTGCGAAGCCGACTCCCTTTGAGCTGCGGATGCAGGCCAAAGAGATTCTTTAGGACACCGCCGCGATGGGCGTCGCACTCTACATGGATGTCCACGTGCCAGGACCAATCACGCAGCAGCTTCGGCAGCGCGGCGTTGACGTACTGACCGCCCAAGACGACGGGCACGATCGAGCATCCGATTCGGAACTGCTCGAGCGGGCGACCTCACTCAGTCGAGTGGTGTTTACCCACGACGTTCGGTTTCGCGTGCTGGCTGAGAATTGGCAGTCTCTCGGGCGCCAGTTTGCCGGGCTATTATTCGGCCCGCAACTTGGTGGCACCATCGGCCAGTACGTGCAAGACTTGGAATTGATCGCTAAAGCGTCGGGGCCAGACGAGTGGCACCACGTAGTGCAGTACTTGCCTTTCCAACGTCGGCGATAGGCGGGGATCGCCGCGCCGTCGATGGCTGCCGACACTAAAGGGGCAATCGTATGAAATATGAATTCTCGTTGATCCTGACGGAGCCTGAAATGACGGACGAAGACGCCGACAAGCTGTACGAAGCGGGATGTGACGACGCCAGCATTCTGACGCGCGACGGCTTCACGAGACTACAGTTCGACCGTCAGGCCGCCAATCTGGACGAGGCCCTCGCTTCAGCCATCCAGAGCGTGGAGCGTGCCGGCTTGGCCGTGGCCCGCGTCGAAATTGAGCGGCACGAAGTCCCGCAGAGCGCGTGAGTCATCGGAGGGGCCACGCAGGGCCCGATTAGCAACGCACGCGCCGTCGCCGCAGCAAGAAACCCACGCCAGCCATCGCTCCCAACAGCAGCGAACTTGGCTCAGGGATACTTGCGACGCGAAAACCAATGAAGGAGGTCTCGACGCCCGGGGCGACGTCGCTGAAGCCCTGGTTCGACGACGGCAGGCTGTCGCCTCCGCTGCTCCAGCTGCCGCCGCGAACGCCGCGGGCAGACGAACTGGAGTTGTTCATCAGGTTAAAGGCAGTCTCTTCCCATTCCCACACGTTGCCGCCCAGACCCATGACCCCGTAAGGACTCAGGCCCCCGGCCATCGTGATGTCGGCAGGGCCGGTGGCTGCGGACTGGCCATACACCGCCGTGCCATCCGCCGTGCCGCTTGCCACGGCCGTGGGGACGCTGTCGCTGCCTGTCGGGTAATTGAAATAGACGCCGCTGGTCGGGTCGTAGTAGGCCGCCTTGTACCACTCGTCGACACTGGGCAGAAAGTACTTCGCCAAGCTGTTGCGGTAGAGATTGTTCGGGTTGTAGCCCGCGTCGCCCGGTGTCCAGAGCTCGATGTTGGTGGTGGCGCTGTAGCCCACGTCCCCCGGCTGGAGGGCGAATTTATAGGCCGGCGTGCTGCCCGTGCTCGTGTTGAGCCAGTTCACGAACCGGGCCGCCTCGTTCCAGTTCACCGTGGTGGCCGGCTTGTCGGCGCCCCGAGTATCTTTCGTGATGCCGAGTCCGCCCAGGGCGTTGGCCTTGTCGATCATCTGCTCGGAGATTTCAAACTTGCCCATGCGGTACGGGTCGGCAACCGACCCTGCCGGGTTCGGGTTGCCCGTGGCGTCGGCCGCGTTGCCCGGATTGCCGATGGCGACGAACTCGATGTCGAACGTGTTCGCCCCGCTACCAAATGTGTCGGCGGCTGTGGGGCCGGCGGATAGAGCACAACACAACAGCGCCATGAGAAGAATGAAAAACCTGATCGTCGTCATTTCGTTGTCCCCCGGAGATTCAAAGCGCAGCAGAGTCATCAGATCCGAAACGAGACGCCGCCATTGTAAGGATCGCGCCCCCCCCCCTTGTCTAGCGCTAATTGGGATTTCTTGGCATTTTTTCTGGAAAACCTTAGGCGTCGACTCGACTTTGATCCCGCGTGACTGTTTTGACCGTGCAGAACACGATGGCCACTGAGAAACAGCGAAATAATTGACTTTGCTGCAGCCGATGACATAATGTCATCATGCGGGTGATTTCCAAGCGGCGGCTGCGGGAGTTTTGGGAAAAGCACCCGGACGCCGAGGAACCACTCAAAGCGTGGTGGCGGATTGTCGGCGACCGCGAAACCGCGTGGCGGCACATCCATGATGTGAAGGCCATGCTGACCGGCGTCGACGGGTTCAACCTGGAATGCGGCATCCCGGTGGTGGTGTTCAACATCGGCGGCAACAAGTACCGGTTGGTGGCGCGCATCTATTACGATTTCGGGCGGGTGTACGTCAAAGCCGTACTTACGCACAAAGAATATGACGCCGCCCAATGGAAGGAGCAGATATGCCTTGGACTGATTTGAATTTGCCGGCGATTCCCAGCGACTTCGAGTCTCTCGTGCGTGCCCATCCACCGGCGGCGATTCACGACGAGATCGCGTATGAAAACGCCATGGACTTCGTCAACAAACTCACATCGCTGCCCAACCCCACGCAAGGGCAGCTCAAGTACTTGGACACGCTAACGATTCTCGTCGAACGGTACGAAGATGAGACCGAAGGGGTCGAGCCAAAGGGCGTTGATGCACTCGCCGTGCTCCGCTATCTGATGGAGGACCGTGGGATGAATGCCTCGGACCTCGGCCGCCTGCTCGGCGACCGCTCACTCGGCCCCAAGATCCTCAACGGCGACCGCGCGCTGAGCAAGACTCACATCAAGATACTCGCGCAGCACTTGAATGTTAGTCCTGCGGTGTTGCTGGATTGATCAGCAATCGGTGCTCGACATCGGCGGAATCTCAAAACTTTTCCCGCCGCAGTTCCGACCACGGCATGGTCGGGCTACCATCGGCCCAGCGCTCGTCGAGCTTCTGGATAAGGTCGGGGTCGTCGAGACACAACAGGTTTAGCTCGTCGGGCGCCGGATGCTGAATTGTTTCGTCGATATCGACATCGTCCGGCACTTCTTCAAAGTGAAGTTCTTCCATCGCATCACCTTGGCTTTTGAGTGATCGTGCCCTCCTCCGGGCTGCTCGCCGTGGCGTAGAGTCGCTTCGGGATGCGGCCGGAGAGATAGGCGAGCCGGCCGGCTTCGGTGGCGTGGCGCATTGCGTCGGCCATGCGGAGCGGGTCCTTGGCGTGGGCGATGCCGGTGTTGAGGAGGACGCCGTCGACGCCAAGTTCCATGGCGATCGTCACGTCGCTCGCCGTGCCGACGCCCGCGTCGACGATCACCGGATAATCCGGATCGCCTTCCTTGAGATACTCCAGGCAGATGCGGATATTGTTGGGATTCAGCACGCCCTGGCCGGAGCCGATCGGGCTGCCGGCCGGCATCACGCTGGTCGCGCCGGCCTCTTTGAGCCGCCGCGCGATGATCGGGTCGTCGGTCGAGTAGCAGAGCACCTGGAAGCCGTCGGCCACGAGCCGCTCGGTCGCCTCGAGCGTGGCGATCGGATCGGGCAGCAGCGTCCGTTTGTCGGCGAGCACTTCCAGCTTGACCCAATCGGCACCGGGATTCTCGAGGCCCAACAGAAGCTCGCGGCCCAGCTTGGCGACGCGGACCGCATCATCGGCGGTGAAGCAGCCCGCCGTATTCGGGAGCAGCGTGTAGCGGCTGGTATCGATGAAATCGAGCAGGTTGTTGCCGGCCGCGTCATAGAGCCGCTCGCGTCGCACGGCGACCGTGATGCACTCCGTGCCGCTCCGCACGAGCGATTCGCGCATCGTGTCGTAGTCGGCGTATTTGCCGGTGCCGACGATCAGCCGACTGGCGAAGGTGTGTGTGCCAAGTTGCAAAAGATCCGTCCCGGTCGTTGCTATACTCATCAAGTTTCTTCTCATGCAGGAATGTATTGAACCACGGAGAGCACGGAGAAAGGCAGCAATCGATTTGTCATTGCAAATTTGTCATTTGGCGATTTCCCAAAATGTCAAATTGCAAATTACCAATGACAAATCATTTCTTCTCCGTGCCCTCCGTGCCTCCGTGGTAAATTTTTCTTATCCGCCACCAACCAGCGTCACCACTTCGAGCCGGTCGCCGTCGCAGAGCGTTATCTCGCCGTGTCGCGCCCGCGGCACGACTTCCAGATTCACCTCGACCGCCACGTGCGGCTGCGTCACCTCCAACTCGCACAACAGGCCCGCGATCGTGGTGCCCTCGGCCATCTCGCGCCGCTCGCCATTGACTTCGATTTGCATACTCGACTCGCGGCTCACTGTTCGTCGCGGACGAAGGCGGTGCGAAACTGGGCGACGTCGAGCGGCACGAACTCGCCTTGCTGCGGCTTACCCGCCGCCATGTACGCCGAGTTCCAAGGAATCGTGTAGGCGGCCACCTGCCCGGTGCTGGCGTCGGCGACGTACACGATGCTCTTGGCATATTGGAAATTCGCCCGGCCACGCGGCATGTCGGCATAACCGGTCACGAGCAAATAGCGGGCTCCAGCCCCGGCGGCACCGAAATCGGTGGCGATGTTGCGCGTGTACAGGGCGTTGAATTTGCCGGACTTCGGGTTGATCACGGCGGCCCGCAAATCGCCAGTGAGGAAGTCGAGAAAGTAAATCGCCTCCACCGTGTCGTCGACCAGTCCGGTGGCAATCGCAAACTTGTCGAGGCCGTGAGTCGCGGTCGCGTGGAGCGGAATGCTGGGCCAGACTCCCGAGACATTCAGACCGACGATGAGCCCGAAAGTTGCACCAGCCGCCAGCCAGGCGGGGCGACTTCGCGTCCACTCGTTCATTGAAATTCTCTCCTCTGCAAGTTGCCGGGGGCGACGAATCCCTTCCATTGCATCCTAACGCTTTGAGCCTCGCGCGACCAGCCGGCGTTGAGGCATTGCGGCTCCGCTGGCACGTCATTCTGCTGGCGGAGGCACGGTTGGCGGAGGCGCAGTCGCTTGAGCCTTGGGTTCTGTCGCCGCGGCCGGCGCTGCGTCTGGAGCTGGCGTCGGTTTGCCGCTTGCGGCTGGCGCTTCCTTGGCTTTGGAATCCTCTTCACGTGCGCCGTCCGCCTGATGCTGCTGGGCTCGCAACCAGTCGCCGGTCGACATGCCGGGAACCGCCGGCACCGGTTGCGGCGCGAACGGCACGCGGCGGAAGTAGTATTTGTCCGCGTTGATGTTCGTCGTTTGGATGCTGTCGGCCTGGATGATGCCGGCCTGGATGCCTTCCGACCGGACACCCTGGGCTTGGACCAAACCGTTGACGAGAACCTGGCCCAAGTGCGGCGAATCGGCGGAGGTGCGTTTCACCGCGCCAATCTGCACCAGCGGCACGGGCTGTTGATCGGCGCCTTCGTCGCCGTACACAATCAGTTCCTGGCACTCGATCGTTTTCGTCTTCGTGTGTTCGCTGAGCTTGTCGCGCAGCGCGGCGCCGAGGGCGAGAAATAGTAACGGATACACAATCCAGCGTTCGCGTTCGGTCATGGCGATAGGAGAGGCGTCAGAGGTCAGAGGTCCGTAGTCGGAAGCTGATAGACTGGCACTGCAGTGCCTTGCGAGTCAAGTCGATGAGGCAACCACACGAGCGACACGCGATCAACCACGATGTCCATCTTCCGCGGCTTGAGCACCAGTTCTTCGAGCGGCAATTGGTCCGACTTGAATTTGCCGTCGAGGTCGGCAAGCGTTTTGTCGCGCTCGGTTTCGAGCGTTTTCTTTTCGTCGAGTAGTTTGTCGAGGCCGGCCTGAGCGGAGACTTGTTGGCCGCGTTCGGTCGCCATGCCGCGCATCGCCACTTCCGGCGAGCGCGGCCGGCCGGCGCGGCCGTATCCCGTCAGCCGCAACACCGTTTCGACAAGCACCCACAACACGCCGGTGATCCGCGTCCAGAATTGCCACTTCTGCGTGCTCACCCGCGCGTCGGCCGACTTGATGCGGCTCTCAACGTTCGCCTGCTTCGTCGCGAATTGCTTCTCGAGCCGTGCGCGTTCTGCTTCACGCTGGGCGCTAGCCAAGGGTTCCAGTCGCTTTTGGAAATCGGCCTTCGATTCGCCCGGCTTTGAGGAGCAGTCGACCAATTCGCAGCGCAACAACTCGAGCTTTGCCTCGCGGTACAGATGCTCTTCCAATTGCCGGCCGAAGACTCCATAACTCTTTTCGCGGGCCAGTTCCGTCGGCAGCGCGGCAAAGGTGGCCGAGGCGTCGGGCTCGGTCTCGCTCGCAAACCGCTCCGCGAATTCTTTGGACCCGTCCCAAATGTCGTCGGGCGGCGTCGCGCGCATCGTCTGCAGCAGATGGCACTCGCGCCACACGTCGATGCCTTCCGACGCACGCGTGAAATGCACCTTGCCGCTGCCCACGAGGCCGGGGCGGTATTCAAGTTGGTAGCCGTCCGGCACGCGCTCGACGACCGGCAAAAATGCTTCGCGGATGCCCGCCGGCAGAATTGGGCGGTTGCTCGCTGTCTTCGCATTCGCCGTGGCCGCCCCGCCCTGCACCGCGTCATTCGCCGCCGTCGCGAATTGCGACCGCAGCGGGTCCATGAGCGTCTTGATCTGATCGCGCGTGAGCGGACCGCGCAGGTACGACATCGCCCACCGCGTCTGAAACACGGTCGGCTCGTCGTCGTTGACGTTGTTCATCAGGAACACGCGGTTACCAAGCGCCGCGAGCTTGGCTTCCATCTCGCCTCGATTGAACGTCGAGCCCGCCTGGGCCGATGCGCCTTCGAGCCCTTCGATCACGCGGGCCTTGTCCCGTTCGGTCTGCAGCCGGCCGAGGAACCATGTGCCCGCGTTCGAGAGCCCCTTGTAATCGAGGTCGACCGGATTCTGTGTCGCCAGCACGCAGCCCAAGCCATACGCCCGCGCCTGCTTCAACAGCGTCAGCATCGGCCGCTTCGAGGGCGGATTTGCCGACGGCGGGAAGTAACCGAACACCTCGTCCATGTAGAGGATCGCCCGCAGGCTGCTCGTGCCCGGTTGCGTGCGAATCCAGGCCAAGATTTCGTTGAGCAGGATCGTCACCAGGAACATCCGCTGGGCATCATCCAGATGCGCGATCGATACGATTGCCAACCGCGGCTTCCCCTCCAGCGTGTAGAGCATCTTGGCGATGTCGAGCGGCTCGCCCTCGAGCCAACTCGCGAACGACGGCGACGCCAGCAGATTGTTGAGGCTCATCGCCAACTGCGTCCGGTCCTTCGCCGCATA
The DNA here is from genome assembly GCA_031403315.1 of Planctomycetota bacterium. GTDB lineage: Bacteria > Planctomycetota > Planctomycetia > Pirellulales > Lacipirellulaceae > DASYDU01. Next base: position 9,096 of record JANNTD010000060.1, on the reverse strand, counting down.
GAACGACTCGAGATCGACGACGCCGATCTTGTCGAACGGCGGCCGCTGAATTTGCTGGATCAATTGCGAGAGATCAAGGTCGCGGCCCTCGCGCCACGACTTCTCGATCACGTTCGAAAGGAAAATGTGCTCGCGGCTGCGGACGGGGTCGGCGTCGATTCCCAACAGCGCGAGCAGGCCCGAGGTCGCCGACAAAATCTGTTCCCGAAACGCGTCGCCATCCGCCACGAGTTCCGGCGGCGGTGCGCGGAACGACTTCAAGACCGTGATCGGGATGCCGGCGCTCGAACCGGGCGTATAGATCACCCGCTCGACCGAGTCGACGAACTTCTGGATTCGCTCCGGCCCTTCGTCCCACTTGGCGAGCCCCTTCCGCCACAGCTCGGCCTGGCTCGCGGCGAAATCATCAGGCGACATCTGCTGCCGGGCCGCTTCATTGGTCTCGATCCACGGACGAAAATCTCCCGGCGCGAGCTTGGGAAACGCCAGCAGCAAATTGCCGAGGTCGCCCTTCGGATCGATCGCGATCGCCGGAATGCCGTCGAGTGCCGCCTCTTCCAACAGCGACAAGCAAAGCCCCGTCTTGCCGCTGCCGGTCATGCCGACGCAGACTGCATGCGTGGTGAGATGCTTGCTGTCATACAGCAGCGACTTCGAGCCTGTCTCGCCGGTTTTCAAATCGTGCTCGCGGCCGAGATAGAACGAGCCGAGTTGGTCGAGATCGCTCATATGCGGCCGATCGTCCGGAAAGCGAACCACCCGCGGGCAAGCCTTTGCCGGCGGGTGGTGCGAAGGGTGGCTAAAGGGGCTCGAACCCTCGACCTCCAGAGCCACAATCTGGCGCTCTAACCAACTGAGCTATAGCCACCGTGAGTCTACTTCAACTTGCGGGCCACCAAGGCGTAAGTCACCGCCACGCCCGCCACGAATCCGCCGAACGCCGCGAGCCAAATCATCGGTGTGTCCGGCGGCGTGATATGGGCTAATACGTCAATCATGGGAGAATCCGCTCCAATAAAACTGTGCCAAACTCGGTCCGCGAGTCACTCTTAAGTTACCGCTACCGGCCGATTACGGCAAGCTCTCTAGGTACCGGCGATACGCGGCGTCGAGATCCGCGCCCGTCGAGCCGGTGGCGTCCGAAAGCGAGCTGGCATCGTCGCGGCCCGCGTACACGGCCGACAGGTAGACCACCAACGGCTCGCGATAGCGGCCCTCCTCGCCATCCATCAAAAGGGCGGCCATGCCCGCCGACTGGCTATAGAGTTTCGCCAACTCCCCGTAGCGCTGCAGGTCGTCCTTGCCGAGCCGCGTCAGCTCGTCGAGCGGCACGAAAAACTTGCCCACCAGCAGCCGCTCGCGGGCCGCGGGCAACCGGCCGGCCGACGACTCGCCGATCGTGTAGTAGAGACCCGCCGCGGGGTCGCGATGTTCGCGGAGAGTTTCGAAGTAGGTGGCGATGCCCTCGACGATCCAGAAGTTGGCCGTCTCGCCGACGTGCCGGGCGGCGGGACGGGTTTCTTGGAACAATTGGTGGACCGCTTCGTGGTTGAGCGTGGCCGCGCTCTCGTCGTCGCCCGCAAAAAAGTGGGCCTCGCGGTCGTCGTCGAAATAAATGCCCAGCGTTTCGGCAATCCGCGGCTGGCGACGCTGGAGCGCGGCGACATAGTCGTCCTTGTCGCGGTGGTAGAAGACCTGGAACGGACGATGCCGCTCGCGCGGCGGTCGTTCACCGGCAAACAGCTCGCGAACCTCGCGCTCCGAAAAATAGAAGCCAGCGAACAATTGCCGCCAGCTTTGGTGCAACCGCTCGAGCCGCGCCGCCATTTCGGCCGCGGCCTCCTGGCTGAGATTCGACGTCACCAGAAAATGATCGCTGCGAACCTGCCAACCGTCTTTGCCAGGTTTGCGATCTTTCTCCACGTCGCCCGCCGCGATCCAGCCGGCTTTCGGATCCCACACCTTGCCAGCCTCGATCATCCGCTCGGCGAAGGGAGTGAGCCACTGGCCATCGTGCGGCTCGTAACCAAGCACGCGCCGCGCATCTGCATGATCCGGATTTTCGCGCACTGCCTCGGTCGCCCACTCGAACGCCAAAGACAACTGCCCCGCCTCGGAAGCCCGCCTGGCAAGCTGAAACAGAGTATCCGCATACTTGTTACGTTCCGCGCGGTACTGCTCGCCCTGCGATACTGTCCCCGAATACTGATCCGGCGCGACGAATAATAACGATCCCGAAGCCGGTCGCACCGGCCGCCAACCCGGCACCGTCGCCGCATAGGCAGCGCTCAACCCCTCATACTCCGCCCGCAGTTCCGCCACTCCCGCCGAATTTGCCGCTCGCGGCTTAGCGGCAACAATGCACGGCGCCAGAACGACGGCAACGCCAACCGCCACCGCGCACCACCGCCACAACTTGCTCGAGAAAGTCACCAAGAGACGCCCACAGTCGAAGGTTCCGGAGCTCGACCGAGAATATCTCTAGTGTACCACACGCCAGAAGCTCTTCACTGGATGATATCGTCCGGCGTCAAATCACGTTGGGCCAGATGGCGAACGCTGTGGACGATCACTTCGTCATGGCGGATTTCAAAGACTGCCCGATGGGTCGGTTTGTTGCGAAGCCCGTAATGCAGCTCTCGAATGACAACTTCGAATGTGTCCCTCTCCCTCGCGATACTACAGCGATCGGGACGATCGGCCAATGACGCAAGCGCCTGCTCGAAACCAGCGAGCCAGCGAAATGCCTGTTCCGCCGAGCGGTTTTCAGACCACCAAAGTGCCTGCTCCAAAAGCTGACGCTTCGCTCGCGGCAAAATCGTCACGCGATGAGTCACGGCTTCGAACCCAACTGCCGACGAATGTCGGCCATTGCCTCCGACAATGGTTCACCGAGCCCTTGTTCGTAGTCGTTCATTCCTTGGCGAATGTCGGCAATCGTGGCATGATAATCGTTCAACACGTGAAGAGCCGCCTGCAGAACGGCCTCCTCGGACGCATACGCTCCCGTTGCCATATTCTGATCGATGAGATGCTTAATCTCAGGTGGGAATGCGTATGACATGATCTTGTACTCTGCGGGAGCGAGACATCCTCTGTCGTTGTCGAATGGCCTTGATCGACCTGCGACCGCGCGATGGCAGTCGCTGCCGCAATTATACCACGGCGAACAGGTCGTAGCACTCGCCCGTCACTCGAATCATTTCTCCGCAAACGCCGCATCGAACGCCACGCGGCTCGGTTCGAAGTCGAGCTTCTGCACGAACTCGCAAGCCTCGCGGGCGCCGTGTTCGCGGTCCATGCCGATGTCTTCCCACTCGACCGACAACGGCCCTTCGTAACCCGCCTGGTTGAGCGCCCGGATGAGCTCCTCGAAATTGACGCCGCCTCGGCCGGGCGAACGGAAGTCCCAGCCGCGTCGCGGATCGCCAAAATTCAGGTGGCTCCCCAGGATGCCGGTGCGACCGTTGAGCGTTACGATCGCGTCCTTGATATGCACGTGGTAGATGCGGTTCGGGAACTCGCGGATGAACTCCACGGGGTCGACCCCCTGCCACAGTAGATGGCTCGGATCGAAGTTGAAGCCGAACTCCTCGCGGTTGCCAATTGCCTCGAGTGCTCGCTTGGCGGAGTAAATGTCGAACGCGATCTCCGTGGGATGCACTTCGAGCGCAAACCGCACGCCGCATTCGCCGAACACATCGAGGATCGGATTCCATCGCTCGGCGAACTGCTCGAAGCCGGCCGCGATCATCGACTCCGGCACCGGCGGGAACGAGTACAACAAATGCCAAATGCTCGAACCGGTGAAGCCGTTCACGACGCCGACGCCGAATTGCTGGGCCGCCCGGGCCGCATTTTTCATGTCCTCGGCCGCGCGGCGATTGACGCCCGCCGGATCGCCATCGCCCCACACGTGCGGCGGCAAAATCGCCTGGTGTCGAGCGTCGATCCGATCGCACACCGCCTGCCCCACCAGGTGCGAGCTGATCGCCTGGCATTGTAGATCGAAGCGGTCGAGGAGGTCACGCTTCGCCGCCGCGTAGCCGGGATCTTTCACCGCCTTGTTGATTTCGAAGTGGTCGCCCCAGCAAGCCAGCTCGAGCCCCTGGTAGCCAAAATCGCTCGCCTTGCGGCACATGTCCTCCAGCGGCAAATCGGCCCACTGGCCCGTGAATAGCGTGACAAGACGTGGCATGAGGACTCCTTAAAAAAGCGTCGGGACTCGCTCCGCAATGCTATAGTTCTAGTGATGCGATTCTACCTGTCGGCCAACCTGCTGCTACTCATCGCGTTCGCTCTCGCGGCGACGGTTCAGGCCGCGCCACCGATCGAACTCGAATTGGCCACGGAGAGCGGACTGCAAATTACCGCGCCTCAACAGTGGCTGCAACTCATCACCAGCTTGGGCATTGAGAATGTGCGGATCCGCGCCGCCAGCCCCGCCGATAAACCAGCCGTCGAAAACCGCGGCGACGCCGATCATCCGCGCTTTCACGTCGTGGGCGTCCTCACCGCTAGCGAAGAGCTGCGATTGCCCGGCGGCACGTTTCGCGCGTCCGACCGCCAGAAACTCGCCGACTATTTCGAACGCCTTTCCGCCGACGGCCCCGAATCGATGACCGCCCCACGCGGTCGCTTCGGACTCACCGAAAAAGAATTCACCGCGGCGCATGCCGATCTTTCCCAACCGACAGACTTCCCCACCAAGGGACAGCCGCTTCGCGCCGTGCTCGATCGATTGCAAGCGAAGTTTGCACTCCGACTCGTTCCCGATGCCGCTGCGAGCGAGTTCATCCGCACGGCAACGCCGGTCGCCAACGAAATCCGCGACCTCACCGCCGGCACCGGCCTGGCAATCGTCCTCCGCAACTACGGCCTCGCCCTCCGCCCAGAAAAATCGCTCGGCCAACCGGTCGCGCTCCGCATCGTCCCGGTCGGCTCGGTCGACGACGTTTGGCCGATCGGCTGGGAATCAAAAGCCTCGCCGCGCGAAACGGCTCCCGCCCTCTTCGAATTCCTGAACGTCGAGATCGATGGCTACACGCTCACCGAAGCACTCGACGCGATCGCCCCGCGCATCAAGCTCCCGCTCTATTGGGATCACGCCGCACTAACGAAACACAAAATCGACCCGGCCAAGATCCAAGTCCACCTGCCGCGCACGCGGACCTTCTACAAGCGAGTCCTCGACCGCGTGCTCGCCCAAGCCCACCTCGCCGGCAGTTTGCGCGTCGACGAAGCGGGCGCAAGGTTTTACTGGATCACCAAATAAACTCTTTGCGACCATGGGGAAAGAATTAGAGCAAGTCGTCTAATTCTCGCACCAGCCGCTCGAACCGCGTGAGAGCAGTTTCGACGGGGGCGGGACTGGTCATGTCGACGCCCGCGTCCTTCAACAGATCGAGCGGCCATTTCGAGCAGCCGACTTTGAGAAACGACAGGTAGTCGCAGAGTTCTTGTTTGCCACCTGTGGCCACGCGTTCGCTTAGCGCGATCGCCGCCGACAGTCCGGTAGCGTATTTGTAGACGTAGAACGCGCTGTAGAAATGCGGAATCCGCAGGCATTCGAGCGTGAGCTCTTCGTCAATGGCGAAGCCGGGACCAAAATACGCCGCCAGCAGCTTGCCATATTCCGTCTTCAGGCAATCGACCGTGAGCGGCTCGCCCGCCTCCACCAGCGCGTGCGTGACCTTCTCGAACTCGGCGAACATCGTCTGCCGGATGATCGTGCCGCGAATCGCGTCGATCTCGCGATTGATCAAATACGCCCGCTCATCGTCCGACTTCGCCCGCTCCATCATGTAGCGGCTCAGGAGCTGCTCGTTGAACGTGCTCGCCACCTCGGCCACGAAGATCGTGTAGTTGTAGTACTCGTACGGCTGATGCTTCGCCGAGTAGTAGCTGTGCATCGAGTGGCCGGCTTCGTGGGCCAGCGTGAACACGTGGTCGAGCACGTCGGGCTGGTAGTTCATGAGAATGTAGGGCCAGCCGTCGTACGAGCCGCTGCTGAAAGCACCGCTTCGCTTACCCTGGTTCGGGTAACGATCGCACCACCGGCCAGCGAGTCCGGCCGCGAGTACGCGGCAGTAGTCATCGCCCAAAGGCGCGAGCGCCGACACCACCGCGTCGACGCCCTGGTTCCAGGTGTGCCGCGAATCGAGCTCGCTGAGGATCGGCACGTAGGTGTCGTAGTGGTGAACTTCCTTGAGCCGCATCTTCCTCCGTCGCAACTCGAAGTAGTCGTACAGCGCCGGCAACTTTGCCCGCACCGCCGCGATCAGGTTTTCGTACACGGTCACTGGCACATTGTCGTGGAACAGCGAAGCCTCGAGCGCGCTCGGATGGTGGCGGACCTTGGCGTAGTACACGTCTTTCTGCACCGAGCTCGAGAGGGTCGCGGTCAGCGAATTCTCGTGCCCCTTGAACTGCTCGTAGTATTGGTGGAACGCGTTGCGGCGGACGTTGCGGTCGGACGAGTGCAGAAACAGCGAGAATGTCGCGTTCGAGAGCTCGACGTCACTGCCTTTCTCGTCGCGGACCGTACCGAACTTGAGGTCCGCGTCGGTCAATTGGCGAAACATCTTGTCGGCCGCGTGCGACATTTCGCTCTGCATCGCCAGCAGCTTCTCTTCGCCGCGCGAGAGTGTGTGCGGCTTGTAACGCACGAGCCGCTCGAGTTGCAACCGATAGGGCGCAATCGCCTTGGCGGCGACAAATTTCTTGAGCCGCGCGGCCGGCATGTCGAGAATCTCCGGCCGGATGAAACTCGACGCCTCGGCCGCGTTCGTGGCCGCGTGCGTGTAGCGGCCCTGCATCCGCTGGTACCGGCTGTCGGCCATGTCCTCGGCCGTCTTCAGGAAGGCGTAGGTCCCCAGCCGTTCGCCCACCCGATCAAACTGGCTATCGAACTTTAGACACTTGGCGAGCGCAGCGGGCGAGTCGCCCAGCGTGCCGCGAAACTTCGCGTACTTCGCAATCTGACGCTCCCATCTGCCGAACGCGGCCTCCCACGCCTCGTCGTCGGGATAGAGGCTCGAAAGGTCCCACGAATCGTCCGGTTTGACCTGGCTGCGAGCAGGGAGTTTTTTCGTCTTCGACATCGGCGAGGGTTCAGGGTTCAGTGAAACGGTAGAAGGCGAGGCCGGCCGTTCCTCTGCTGGCTAACAGCTAATGGCTAAGAGTTAACAACTTCGCTCACCACCGCATCAACGCCGTGCCCCACGCGAGTCCGCCGCCGAAGCCGCACATCAGCAGGAGGTCGTTCCGCGAGAAACGTCCGGCGCGCAGCGATTCATCGAGCGCGATGGGCACGCTGCCGGCCGACGTGTTGCCGTAGCGATCGAGGTGGTTGACGATCCGGCTGCGGTCGATCTTCATGGCGTCGGTCGCCGCGTCGAGAATGCGGATGTTGGCCTGATGCAGCAGCCAAATCTTCACGTCTTCGATCGAAAAGCCGGCTTCCTGGAGCACCTGCGTCGAAGAATCTTCAATCAGCCGCACCGCCCATTTGAACACCGGCCGGCCTTCCATCTTTACGAACCAACCGCTGCTCAATTCGCTTGCGGGCGAGTAAGGGGCGCGCGATCCGCCGTCGGGGCGAACCAGCAGCCGGTCGCCCGAGCCATCGGCACCCAGCGTGTACGCCAACAGCCCCTGCTCCGCACTCCCCTTGGTAATCACCACGGCTCCCGCGCCGTCGCCAAAGAGCGGATAGGTTTTCTTGTCGGCGGGATTCATCACGCGACTATTGGTGTCCGATCCGATCACCAGCGCATACTTGCTCGCCCCCGTCGCGACGAATTGCATCCCCGTCACCATCGCGTACATGAAGCCTGCGCACGCGGCTCCCACGTCCATCGCCGCGCAATTGAGGCCAAGTCGATCTTGCACCGTGGGCGCGGTGGCCGGCAATAGATAATCGGGCGAGAGCGTCGCCAACACCAATAGGTCGATCTCGTCGCGGGGCACATCGGCCATAGCAAGGCAGCGCTCGGCCGCCGCCACCGCCATGTCGCTCGTCGACATCTCGGGCGGCGCGTGCCGCCGTTCGCGGATGCCCGTCCGCTGAATGATCCACTCCGCATCGCAACCTAGCGACGCCAGCGCCTCGTTGGTCACCACGTTGTCCGGCAGAAAACTGCCCGTGCCGACAATCTGCACGCCGGTGAGCCGCCGCAGCGGCGAGCGTCGGATAGTGATTTGTAGGTCGTCGCCCATGACTAAAGAGGTTACGGGCTAATGGCAATTTGGGCAAGGGCGATGAAAGAGTCGAGAGCGGAGTGTCGAGAGTCGAGAGCCAGAAACCCCAAAAAGCTACGCCGCCGCTTGCGTCTTCGCGGTGCGTTTATACAGCCAAGCGCCCCGCTCCTTGCCCACCGTTTTGATCGCCCCCATCTCGCGGAGGCAGTACGCCATTCGCTGGGCAATCCACCGCTCGACCCCCAGCCCCTCGGCAATGTGACCGGTATGAAACTGCTTTGGCAACTTCGGCGGCAACAGGCGACAGAGGTCGGCTGCCGTGTGAAACTTCTCGACGCCAAGCACTGCGACGAGCCGCTGGTCTTCCACTTCGTGGTCGTTCCGCCGCCACCGCCGCCGCCGACCATGTCCCGGATAGCGAAATTCTTCGATCTCGACGAGTACCACCTCGAGCACCAGTCGCGGATGCGGATAGACGCGCGTGAAGTGTACGAGCTCTTCGAACAAATCGAATACGGTCCCCTGTTTCGGACTGCGGCGCCGCGACACCTCTTGCCCGCCCGCGCGCTTTTGCTTCACCAGATACTTGCGCGCGACGATCGGTTTGACGATCCGCACTTGATGCTGCTTCACCAGCACCGCGATCTTGTCGCGAATGGCCGAGAGCGAGCCGAGTTGGATTTCGATCAGCTCGTCGCCGTCGATGACGTCGATCCGGTAGCGGCCGATCCGCTGCTCGAGCTGCGCGCCGCGGGGCGCGTAGTGGGCCTTGAGTTGTCGATGGAGCGAGGTTTCCATACCAATGTCGCAGCAATCACCAGCGAACCACCAGCGAACCACCAGCGAGCCGGGCCGTCCTCGGCCCCGACGAAACGCTTTCACTCGGGGCCGAGG
>JANNTD010000059.1:0-8063 GCA_031403315.1 Planctomycetota bacterium | reverse complement strand
TCCTCGGCCCCGACGAAACGCTTTCACTCGGGGCCGAGGACGGCCCGGCTCGCTCGTTCTCAATCGAATGACTTCCGTGCCTTTACTCGATGCCAAAATCTCGAACCGTAAACAGCGTCGTCAATTCGTACCCCCGTGCCGCAAACGCCTCGCGACCGCCTTCGAGCCGATCGATGATCGCCAGCACGCGTTTCACTTTCAAACCGACCGCCTCGCAGCGTTCGATCGCCTGCAAACTCGAGCCGCCGGTCGTGACGACGTCTTCGACGATCACCAGCGACTCGCCCGCGCGGAATGGCCCTTCGACGAACTTGCCCGTACCGTGCTGCTTCGCTTCCTTGCGAACCATCACGCCGCGGAGTGGAATGTTTTTCATGCCTGCGAGCGTGAGAATCGCCGCGGTGATGGGGTCGGCCCCAATTGCCATGCCGCCCACCAGCGCCGGCAGGTCGCCGCCAAGGAGCTCGAGCATCCCCTCGCCCACGAGCCGCGCCCCCTGCGAGTCGAGCGTGATCTCGCGGCAGTCGAGGTAGTAGTTTGCTTTCTTGCCGGACGCCAGCGTGAACTCGCCAAAACGCAGCGCCTTTTCACGCACCAAGCGTTGCAGAGATTCGCGGTCGTACATGGGAGGGCAAACCATTGTTGATCGATGAATGCAGATTGATGATTGTCGTTCATCAATCATCGTTCATCAATCATCGTTCATCAATCATCGTTCATCAATCATCGTTCATCAATCATCGTTCAGCAATCATCGTTCAGCAATCATCAATCATCAATTCTCCGTTGGAACGACGTTTCAACAATTCGCTAGCCTTATCTGCGAATCGTCACCGGCGAACCCACCGAGAGGATGTCGGCCACTTCTTCCACGTCGCTCGGCGAGAGGCGAATTGCGGCCGGTGCGACGGCCGTTGGTCCCGATGGCGACGACTTCCCACCGGTGATCGAAATCGTCGCCCCGCCCGCCGTGGCCGACGCATTGCGCAGCACCAGCACATGGTCCACCGCCGACGGCGCGTACGATGCGCTCACGACGCCCGACGCCTCGGTCGTCGGTTGGACGAGCTTCTGTTCGAGCACCCATTGGCCCTCGCTCGCACCGGCGTCCGGCGCGGCCGTGATCGGGAACCGGCCCGCGTAGCGGCCATCGAGCGTCAGCGTGAGCTGGCTCTTGTCGAGCTCGACCACCGCTGAAAACGGTCCGTGGACAACCTTGAGCTGCTGCCCGGGCTGCACCATGTTGGCGGCCGGAATGCCGTTGATCTTCGCCAACAGTTGCCACGGCACGTCGTACTGCTGGGCGATCGTCTGCAGCGTGTCGCCCGCGTGAACCGTATACGGCGGCTCGAGCCGGTGCTCGGTCGAGTAAACGATCGTGCCCGCGAGCTGGTTCAGCAGCAATTCGACCTGCTGCGCTTCAGCCGGCGTGAGACTCGGGTCGCCATACCAGCGCGACAGCATCTCATGGGCCGCGACGAGCTCTTGCCGCTCGAGCGCGCCCTGAATCTCCGGCCAAGCGGACGATATCGACGACGTCGCCACGGAAGTTGCGGTGGCCGTCGTTTCCGTCGGCATCGTCTCCGTCGACGTCGTCGCGTAACGATCCGCTTCGGCCTCCGGAGGCGCAACCGGCGTGGCAGGCGAGACCGCTTCAGCGGTCGGGGGCGTCGGCGACGCCACCATTTGCGTATTCGCCGTCGCCGCATCGCCCGGATACTGTGCCACCGGAATATTCGCCGGCAGCGGAATCGTCACGGCGTTGGTTTCCGGCGCAGGTGCGAGCGGCGGCAGCTCCGGAATCGGCGGCACTGCAACCGGCGCGCTGGCCAGGCTTGATTGTTGCGGCGCAATCGCCTGCGGATCATCCGTCGGCAAGTTCGTGGGCGGTGCCGTCGGCAAAGTTGAACTAACACTTTCGGTCGCACCTTCCGCCCATTGCGGGCTCGATTCACTCGCGCCTCTTGGCGAGTCGCTCCAGGTCGGCGGCGGATTCGTCGCCGTCGACAGCGGCGGGATTTCCGCGGCCGGCGCTCGTTCGAGCGCTGCATCGACTTCCGCCGGCAACGGCGCGGGACCTTCGTTGATCTTCATGAACAGAAACACGCCCACGGCCAAGATGATCGTGATCGTGATGAGCGGTCGAATCGAACTCATCGTTCGTCCTCCATGACGAGAAGAGTGAATCGGCAAAGCGCGAGCCGGGTCGTCCCGACCCCGGACTTTCTCTCAGCGCGCAAAACACGCGGGGCGAATGTTAGGCAAATCCCCTCAAGCGCACCACGGCAATTAACCGCCAGCATTGCTGGCAACGCACCGCCACCCGACGGGAGCCTCGCTGGCGGTTTAGCTCCTCTCCACATCCTGCCGTGAATTTCCGGCGAGCGAATCGTGGCTACCACCCCGCAGCCGCGCTCGTATCGCTTCCAACCGCACCACCAACTCCTTCTCAAACCCCCGCTCGACCGGCCGATAGTACTCGCGTTCGACGCCCAAATAATCCTGCGCCGCGACGCCGCCCTCCGCATTGTGGGCGTACTCGTACCCTTCACCATGTCCGAGCCGTTTCGCGCCGGCATAGTGGCCGTCCTGCAAATGTCGCGGCACCGGCAGCAGCCGGCCCTCGCGGACGTCGCGTACCGCTTCGCCGATGGCAACCGTTGCGGCGTTCGACTTTGGCGCACACGCGAGGTACGTCACCGCTTGTGCCAGCGTGAGTTGGCACTCGGGCAGTCCCACGAACTCGCAAGCCTGCATCGCGGCCACGGCGAGCGGCAGCGCATGCGGGTCAGCGTTGCCGACGTCTTCGCTCGCCAGGATCACCAGCCGGCGGGCCAGAAACCGCACGTCTTCGCCCCCTTCGAGCATGCGGGCCAACCAATAGATGCCGGCGTCGGGGTCGCTGCCGCGGATGCTCTTGATGAGCGCGCTCGCGGCATCGTAGTGGTCGTCGCCCGTCGGGTCATAGCGAATGGCCTTCCGCTGCACGGCGTCGGCCACCAGTTCCGCGCTCAGCCGCATGCGTTGAGGTGATTCGGCCGACAGCACCGCGACCTCGATCGCACCCAGCGCCCGGCGGGCATCGCCATCGGAGACTTGGGCCAGGTATTCGAGTGCCGCATCATCAATCGACGCTTCGAATCTGCCGAGACCGCGCTCTTTGTCCGCGAGCGCCCGGCGGACGAGCGTCTTGATCTCCTCAGGCGCGAGCGGCTGAAACTCGAACACTCGGCTGCGGCTCACTAGCGCATCGTTCACCGCGAAAAACGGATTCGACGTCGTCAGCCCCACCAGGATCACGACGCCTTCTTCCACGTCGGGCAAGAGCGCATCCTGCTGCGCTTTGTTGAAGCGGTGAATCTCGTCGATCACGAGCAGCGTCGGCCGCCCACCGGCAGTCACTTCGTTGCGAGCTTCTTCGAGCACCTCGCGGACGTCCTTCACTCCGCTTGTGACCGCGCTGAGTTGCCGAAATCGGCTATCCGTCTCCTCCGCCAAGAGCCGCGCCAGCGTCGTTTTCCCGGTGCCTGGCGGACCGTAGAAAATCACCGACCCCAGCCGCTTCGCGCGCAACATCCGCCACAGCAACTTCCCCTCGCCAAGAAAGTGCTGCTGCCCAGCAAACTCTGCAAGCGACCGCGGCCGCATCCGCGCCGCGAGCGGCTGCACCCGCTCCAAATTCCGCTCTTCACTCGCAGCAAACAAATCAGCCATACAACACTTTGATCCAGGATGACTCACCACAGAGTGCACAGAGGACACAGAGTCGATGCAAATGGAATTTCTCTGTGTCCTCCGTGTCCTCTGTGGTGAATTCTGTTTTGTCTTTCAAAACGGTTCGACGATGCCACTCGCCGGAAGCAAATCAACCAACGGACACGCTTCGCACTTCGGCGCAGTCTTGCGGCAATAGTCTTTGCCCAACCGCACCAACAGCGCATGATACTCATTGTAGAGCGCGGCGTCCGCAGGCAAACTTGCCTCGAAGTAGTCCTTGATCTCGTGGTATTCGGCCTCGTACCCAATCCAGCCGTGGCGGGCGAGGATGCGATGCGTGTAGGTGTCGACCACAAAAGTCGGCAGACTTCCGGCATAGAGCAAAATCGCGTCGGCCGTCTCCGGTCCGATTCCGCTCACGCCCAGAAGTTCCTCGCGCAGCGTGGCCAGATCGGTGCGAAACATTGCCTCGAGCGAACCGTCGTACTGCTCGACAATTAGTTTCAACAGATTCCGCAGCCGCCGCGCCTTGACCTGGTAGTACCCGGCCGGGCGAATCAACTCCGCCAGTTCCTGCTCCGGCACCGCATACAGCGCCCGCGGCTCCATCAAGCCAGCCTCGCGCAAGTTCTCGATCGCTCGCTCGACATTCCGCCACGCTGTGTTCTGCACAAGCACCGCGCCGACCAAGACTTCAAACGGCGAGTCCCCCGGCCACCAAAGCTGCGGCCCAAACGCCGCCAGCAATCGCTCATAGACTTCCGTCATCATGCTAAGCATCATAACGCACCGTCGTTCATCGGAAACAGTGACGGCGGTCCAAATTCGACCCGGCAACGACAGCCCGCTGCACAAAAGTCAAGTCTGAATTCGCATTGAATTTTTCCCCTCCCAGACCGACCTTTGTTGCTTTCTCGCGCCGCGAGTATAATGACCTGCGTCGACACGACACGAGCACACACGAGTGACTCCACATCACCGGCAACTGCTCGCTCGCCGCGTCCGACCCACTGGCCCGTTGGACTGCGGGACCCAGTGCCAATGTTTCGCCCACGAGAGGCGTCGCGCTATCCAGGATGGTGCGGCGCCTTTTAGTTCCAGGAAGCACTAGCCGCTTCAGGATCGACTCCGTGTTATCCGCTCGACCCAAGATCGCCGAACTCGTGTTTCAGCTCTACGGCCGCTCGCTCCACCCCGAGCTGTTCGAAGTGCACAACACGCGCGTGGTCGAACGCGGCGGCTACCGGGCAGTGGTCCAGATCACCACCGCAGGCCACGTCATCACCTGGCAATATCAGGGGATCACGCTCACCGAAGTGGCAGCCGCGGCCAACCATCCGCTCCCCGAGCGGCGGCGACTGATGTCGCACCGCCTCAAGGGTGCCGCGTCCGACGAGCTCGAATGCCGCGGCGGTGTCGTCTATAAGACCGGCTTTTCGCTTGAGCCGGTCGAGAGAGAAGCCTTTTGGGCCTACCAAAAGGAGCTTACGCAAGCGGGCGCCCGGCATGGCCTACTCCACTGCTTCGACGCCAGCGGCCGATTCGGCCTCGGCGCGATGAGCTACATCAATCTCGAATCGCGCGACCGCAGCCTCCGCGTCCAGGCCTTCCACACCTTTCCCGACGACTACGCGATCGTTAAGAGCCAGTCGGTCTTCTCGCTGCCGGGGAAATAACCAAAGCGGCCAGCCACTGCCGCACGCGGTGTCTACCAACACGCTTGTTAACCGGCGGCCTTGAGCCGGCGCGTCTGATTCGTGTCGCCGCGAAGACTCGGCGGGACAAGCCCGCCGGCTAACTACGCAACTCGTCAATAAACTGGCTCAATGCCGAATTAACCGCTGCCGGCTCCTCCATCGTCGTCATGTGCCCGGCGCGGGGAATCACGACATACTCGGCGCCGGGAATAGCAGCGGCGATTTCTTGCATTTCCGCCGGCGGACTGATCGCGTCGTGTTCGCCCACAAGCACCAGCGTCGGCACCTTGATCGTCGGCAGCAAGCTCGTCACGTCCGGCCGGGCGGCCATGCCGCGTTGAGCGGCGGCGATACCTGCCGGCGGCGTCCTTTCGACCACCGCTCGCACCGCGACCACCACTTCCGGCTTCTTCTCAAACGTCGCCGGTGCAAACAGCTTCGGCCCCATCATCTCTGCAACCCGGCCGCTCTCCCACTCCGCCACGTTCTCGGCCATCTTGAGCCGGCCTGCCCGCGCTTCCTCGGTATCGGCCTTGGCCCGCGTGTCGCACTGAATGAGCGCTCGCAGCCGCGGGCCATACTTCCGCATGAATTGCCAAGCCACGTATCCGCCCATCGAAAAGCCGACGAGCACGATCGGCTCCCGGATTGCCAACTTATCGAGCAATTCCGCCAGATCGTCGGCGTAGGCTTCCATCGAGATGCCGCGCTCCACATCGCCTGGCGCGAGCGGAGTCTGGCCGAAGCCGCGCAGGTTGGGCGCGATCATCCGGGCACGCCCTGAAAGTGCTTTGACTTGCGAGTCCCACATCGTGTGGTCGAGCGGGAAGCCGTGCACCAAGAGCACAGGCACGCCGGCGCCTTCGTCGACATAGGCGATATTCGTTTTGGAAAGCGCAGCGGACTTCATGGTGCGATCCTGCGGGGAGCGGGGTGTGGGAGCGAGATCGCAGCTAAACCGCAAGCGGCGAGCGAAATCGATTTCTGGCGAAACAGGTCAGTCGGCCTTCCCTGTCCCCCGACCCCCGACCTCTGACCCCTTCTTCTTTTCCGCCAGCGTCTTCTCAAACTGCTTGAGCTGTCGCTGCATCACCTGCATGTGCGGAATGAGTGCGACCGCCGCGAGCTGACTCTCGACCGCCTTTTCGTATTCGCCAGCCGAGTAGTAACAACGGCCCAACGTATCGAGAAAACTCGCCATGTCCGGCTCCAACTCCAGCGAGCGGCGCGACAGCCGGACCGCTTTCGGGAAATCGCCCTCGGTGTTCGCAATCAGCCAGGCCCACTGGTTGTAAGCGATCGAGTTGTTCGGGTTGTCGTCGATCTCCTCTTCGATCTTGTGGCTCAGTTTCTCGATTCGCTCGCGCGTGTCGGCCATCCAAGCATCGTCGGCGTCGCCCACTCGATACATCGCGATCAGCACGTCGGCGTCGGTCTCGTCATGCTCGATCGCTTCGAGCAGCTCGCTGCGCTGGTGCTTGAAGTCGTGCTCCTGCTCATAGTGGCAGGACCGCAGATAGTGCAGCCGGGCCGCGAGCGCCGGACCTTCCGGCAACTGGGCCAGCTCGTTCTGCGCGCTGGCATACGCCCGCGCGATGTCTGGGTTCTGGTCCATCGCCTCCACGAGCGGATCGATCGCATCGGCCGCTTCATCGTACCGCTCGTAATCTTGCAGCAAATTCGCCAGCAACACCCGCGCGCCAATCGCCGACACCGCCTCGATCGGCTGGCCCTCGATGCCGCCTTGATACTCGCGCACCGCCCAGTCGAATTGACCAAGTGCGACCAGCAGTTGGGCCGCTTCGAGGCCGTCGAGCGGCTTGGTCGGTGCGAGTTTCGCCGCCCGCCGCGCCAATTCCTCGGCCGCATCCAACTTGTTCTGCTTCGTGCGGGCCATCGCCAACAGGTACAGCGTTCGCTTCGACTTCTGGATGCGATCGTCGTGTTGGGCGGCGAACTGCTCCAGCGCGTCCCACGACTCGTGCTGGACCAGCCACTGCAGGAACGAGCCCAGCAGCCGCTCGGAATCCGCCCCGCCAACCGCCAGCATTTGATCCGCCACGCTCACCATCGGACCCGTCTCGCCCAATTGACGATGCACGTCGGCCAGATTCCACAGCAGCGCGGACACAAGCGTCGGCGATGTTTCATTCACCTCCACGTCGAGCCGCTTCGTTTCTTCGTCGATCAGCCGCTGCCAGCCGGCGACCGATGCCGCCGGATCGCGCAGCTGGATTTGAAATTGCCGCAGCCAGAGCACCGGTGCACGGGTACTCTCGCCGAGCTCGCGGTCGAAGATCGCCGGATCGATCGCCAGATTAACCGATTTTCCATCAGTTTCATCGTCGCCCTTTTGAACGATCGACAGTGCTGCCAGCCGCGACAAGAGCGGCAGCCGCTCGAATCGCGCCACGCGGCACAGCGCGGCGACGCCGTCTCCGTTCGGTATCGCAGCGAGCAATTGAATTTTTTGTTGACGATCGGTGTCTTCGCGGTCGCCATACCCGAGCATCAGCCGCCGCACGGTCGCCGAGTCGTCGCTCCGCGTCCAGCGCACCGCAATCTGCCGCAGCAGGTAACTGGCGCTGGCGGCGATTTCCGGGTCGGAGTTGTCGCTCGCCGCGTGGAGCCGGTCGAACGCCTCGGGTC
>JANNTD010000058.1:0-14796 GCA_031403315.1 Planctomycetota bacterium | reverse complement strand
CAGCTTCGGACACAGCCGCAATTTGTGCCGCGATCGAACCACACCACACGACCAGCGAGCAAACTCGCACGACGCAAGGACTCATGCTGCACCTCAAAGCGAAGGGGCCTGGGGAACACGACAAATGCATCTAAGTGCGGCGCGCGAATGGATGAGCGAGATGATGTGCGCGCTCGACGAATGCATGTTGATAACCGACCACAACAGAATGTCAATCAGGCGCCGCGCGCTAGTTGAGTGCCATACGTCTGTCACCGCTCTCTCCCCATTTCGATCGTTGCTGCGTCGCTTCTAATCGAGAAAATCGCGATGAAAGCGATACCACCGTCGTTGCGAGGTACGGCAAAATGGTTTTGCTTAGTGACTTCGTTCCGATGTGCGTGCGCGAGGGCTTTGGTGGGGCGGGCGCTATTCAAAGTTATTCCATAGTTGCGACGAGCTGTCTCCCGTGCGGTCGATGAACCGACTTCGGCTCCGCGGCGTGTGGAGGCAGTCAAAAACCTCAGCGAAATTTGGGCAAAACTTCGCCATTTTCTCTTGCCCGCGCGGCAAGATTCTTCTACACCTCGCCGCCCGCGGGACGATACGAATCCTGGTGGACCAGCGGTCCCGGCACCCGGTTTGCACCTTTTTTGCCGAGGAGCTGATCCCTGGCTCGGATTTGTGCGTAAGAATTGATAGGGAACAGGCTTCGGCACTGAGAGAAAGAGGACTTGGCACATGGCACACGATGCGAACGACTTCTTACCCGGTGACGACTATCGCGGCCCAGCCGGCAGCGGTCAGATGACGGTTCAGGAACTCACCTGGGCGCTGATTGACGACCAGATCAATAGCGATGAATTCCAGCTGCTTGATAGCATGCTTTTGAGCGACGATGCGGCCCGCGGCGAGTATGTCAACTGCGTACAGCTGCACACCGATCTCATGGCCCACTTCGCCAAACCGGCCGCAAATACGGCCGCCGACAAGTCGCCGGTGCTCGGCTTCTTGAGTGAAGGTGTCCCCCCGTTGGACGTTCAGTCGACGCAGCAGTAGACGGCATAGACGGCGAAGTCTCGGCGCGCGGACTGCCCACGGCTTGGGCAGCTTCTGCGCGCGATCACCGCAATGTACGGCAGCCTTTCCAGGCTGACATTGTCCTTGATCGTCAGGCTGGAAAGCCCAACGTACGTCTACCCCAGTGCCGCGATCGCGCGAAAATCGTCTCGAAGTGAGCGGTAGAGTTTTTGGTAGACCGGGAAGCCCGCATCGTACCGCGGCTTTATCTTGGCGTTGGTCTTCGTCTCGCGCGTCGTCTTGACGGTCGCGTCACAGGCTTCGACGACGTCTTTGAATTCGCCCGCTCCAACCGCGGCCAAGAGCGCGACGCCGTAGCCCGGCCCTTCGTCGGCGGCCATCGTGACGACGGTCTTGGCGAGCACGTCGGCCTGCATCTGTCGCCAGAACGCGCTCTTCGCGCCGCCGCCCGAAACGCGGATTTGTTTCACGGCGACGCCTTGCTCCTCGATGATCGCCAGGCAGTCACGCAGCGAGTAGGTGACGCCTTCCAGGATCGAGCGGACCATGTGGCCGCGCGTGTGCTTGAGCGTGAGACCCACGAACGCGCCGCGCGCGAGCGGGTCGGCGTGCGGCGTGCGCTCACCGGCGAGATACGGCAAAAAAAACAGGCCCTCGGCACCGGGCGGCGTCTCGGCGGCCTCGGCGGTGAGTAGATCGTACACGTCGACCTTCTTTCGCTTGGCGACGGCGGTCTCTGCTTCACACAAGGCGTTGCGAAACCACTGCAGCGATCCGCCGGCCGCGAGCGTCACGCCCATCATGTGCCATTTGCCGTGGACCGCATGGCAGAACGTATGCAGCCGGCCCTCGGGGTCGACTTGTGGAGTGTCGCTGTGGACGAAGACGACGCCCGAGGTGCCGATCGACGTTGAGAGGACGCCTTTGCGGACGATGCCGTTGCCGATCGCGCCGGCCGCACAGTCGCCCGCTCCGCCGACGACCACGCATTCGGTGGACAGGCCGAGCAGCTTCGCCACCGCGGGCGTCAACTTGCCAGTGACTTGCGCCGATTCGTAACATGTGGCGAACAAATTCTGATCGAGCTCTAGCTTCGCGAGCAGCGGCTTCGACCACTCGCGTTTGACCACGTCAAGGAGCAACATCCCGCTCGCATCGCTCACTTCCGTGGCGAACTCGCCGGTGAGCCGGCGGCGGACATCATCCTTCGGCAGCAGCACCTTGGTGACCTTGGCGAAATTTTTCGGCTCATGATTCCGCAGCCAGAGAATTTTGGGGGCCGTGAAGCCGGTCAGCGCCGGGTTCGCCACCATGCCGATGAGCGCCTTCCGCCCGCCGGCTCGCTTCTCGATTTCTTCGCACTCGGCAGCGGTTCGCTGGTCGTTCCACAACAGCGCCCGCCGCACGACGTTGCCCTTCTTGTCGAGGAACACCGAGCCGTGCATCTGGCCCGAGAGACCGATCGCCTTCACGTCGGCCGGCTTTAATTTCGCCTGCTTCACGACGGCGCGGACCGTCTTCACCGTGGCGGTCCACCAGTCTTCCGGGTCTTGTTCACTCCAGAGCGGTTTGGGATGGTAGCTGGGGTAGGTCGCCATCGCCTGGCCGAGGATTTTGCCTTTCGCGTTGATCGCCAAGGTCTTCGTGCCAGATGTGCCGATGTCGATGCCAAGATAAACACTCATCGCGGTGGGCTACTCCATGGAGAAATGTGTGCGAACGAATTCGGGTTTGAGCGGGACAGCGGTCTTTGAGTAGTTGACCGCAAGCTGATTTGCACGCCAAGAGGGGGCCCTCATTCCGCTCGACTCAAACTGGTCCACCACCCTGCTTCCCGGCCGCTTGTCAATGAAAGCCGTTGCCGGTAGGGTGAAGTGCCTCCCTTTCCCGTTTTTTGCCGCGTTTTTGCGGTCGCTTCGCGTGACGGATCATGATCAGCACCGCCCACGACCAGCCTCTCGAAGACCGCCAGCGGATCGTCATCACCGGTATCGGCCTGACCGCGCCCAACGGCAACACGCTGGCCGACTATCGCGCGGCCCTGCTCTCGGGCAAGAGCGGTGTCCGTAAGTACGAAATCCGCTACGTCGGCGAGACGCTGGCCGGTGTCTGCGACTTCGACGAATTGAAATACCAGAAGCGCAAAGAAGTCCGCCGCGGCACCCGGGCCGGCAGCATCGGCATCTACTGTGCCCAGGAAGCGGTCGCCGACTCGGGACTCGATTGGGCGAATCTCGATCGCGAGCGGGTCGGCGTCTACATCGGCGTCACCGAGCACGGCAACGTCGAGACCGAGAACGAAATCTACGAGATCAAAGGTTACAACTACGACACCAGCGTGTGGTCGCATCACCACAATCCGCGGACCGTCGCCAATAACCCGGCCGGCGAGATCACGCTCAACATGGGCATCACCGGCCCGCACTACACGATCGGCGCCGCTTGTGCCGCCGGCAACGCGGGGCTGATCCAAGGCGCCCAGATGCTGCGGCTCGGAGAGTGCGACGTCGCCGTCACGGGCGGCGTCTCCGAGAGCATTCACACGTTTGGCATCTTCGCCGGCTTCGCCAGCCAGGGCGCACTCGCCAAACACGACGATCCGACCAAGGCCTCGCGGCCGTTCGACCAGGACCGCAACGGCATCGTCGTCGCCGAGGGCGGCTGCCTCTACATCCTCGAACGGTTCGATGATGCCCGCCAGCGCGGCGCGAAGATTTACGGCGAACTCGTCGGCTACGCGATGAACAGCGATGCCAGCGACTTCGTGCTGCCGAATCCGGCCCAGCAGGCCCGCTGCATGCAAATGGCTTTGAACCGTGCGCGTTTGGAGCCCGAAGACATTGATCTGGTGAGCACCCACGCCACGGCCACCGCGAGCGGCGACATCCAGGAGTGCATCGCCCTGCGGAAAGTGTTCGCGAACGGTGCCCAGCCAGTCATCAACAACACCAAGAGCTTTATCGGCCACGCGATGGGAGCCGCCGGGGCGCTGGAACTGGCCGGCAACCTGCCGACCTTCGACGACGGCGTCTGCCACCCGACGATCAACGTCGACCGGCTCGATCCCGAGTGCGCACTGCCCGGCCTCGCCATAAACGAGCCCCGCGAGCGGAAAAACACCCGCTATATCCTCAACAACTCGTTTGGTATGTTGGGGATTAATTCGGTGGTGATCATTGGCAAGGTGTGACGCAAACTTGGGCCTCAGAGTTTTTTTGACAGGATCGACAGGATTTGCAGGATTGAAATAGTTCATCGCATGGCGAATTGGATTCCATCCGTTTCCGTCCTTTTGATCCTGTCAAAATAGTTGTTCGATAAGGAGAATTCCGGCATGAATGCTGCCGAGATCAGAGAAGAAGTTTTGGACATCCTCAGCGACATCGCTCCGGATGAGGACCTGTCGCAACTCGACGACGACAAGCGATTCCGCGAGCAACTCGAGCTCGACAGCATGGACTTTCTGGACATCGTGATGGAGCTCCGCAAGCGCCACCGCATCCAGATCGCCGAGGACGACTACATCAACCTCGCCAGCATGAGTTCGACGGTGGCCTACCTCGAGCCGCTGATGAAGGACATCGAGCGCGAAAAAGTGTGAACGAGCAGGGAGCAAGGAGCGGGGAGCGGGGAGCAGGAAGTAAGAAAAGTCTCGTTCTCTGCTCCTTGCTCCACGCTCCCTGCTGCTATGTACGACACGATTATCATCGGCGCGGGGATGTCGGGGCTCGCGGCCGGGATTCGGCTCGCCTACTACGAGCAGCGGGTCTGCATCCTCGAGCGGCATTACACGATCGGCGGGCTCAACTCGTTCTACCGCCTCCGCGGCCGCGACTACGACGTCGGCCTCCACGCGCTCACCAACGTCACGCCCAAGGGTACGAAAACCGGCCCGCTCGCCCGGCTGTTACGGCAGCTGCGGATGAAGTGGGAGGACTTTGCCATCTCACCGCAAATCGGCAGCGAGATCGCATTTCCCAGCGCTCGCCTGCGGTTCGATAACGAAACCGACACACTGAGAGATGAAGTGGCCCGGGCGTTCCCGCAGCAGGTGGAAAATTTCGACCGCCTCGCGCGCGAGATCGTCGAGTACGACGACCTTAGCGAGAAGCACGCCAATCTCTCGGCCCGCTTGGTCGTTGGCTCGATCATCACCGAGCCGCTCTTGGTCGAGATGCTCTTCTGCCCGCTGATGTTCTACGGCTCGGCCCGTGAGCACGACATGGACTGGGGCCAGTTCTCGATCATGTTTCGCAGCATCTTTCTCGAAGGCCTCGGCCGGCCGCAAGCGGGCGTGCGGCTGATCCTCAAGCACCTGGTGCGGAAGTTCCGGGCGCTAGGGGGCGAATTGAAGCTGCGGGCCGGCGTAAAGCAGCTGGCGGTCGACGGTGACCGCGTGACGCGAGTCGTGCTGGAAAACGACGAAGTGCTCGAAGCCCGCAACGTGGTCTCGTCGGCCGGTTGGTGCGAGACGATGCGGCTCTGCGACGACGGCCACCCGGTCGTCAACTCGCGCGCCCCCGGCCAGCTCACGTTCTGCGAAACCATCGCCACGCTCGACGCCCAGCCGCGCGACTTGGGCCACGACCGCACGATCACGTTTTTCAACGACCACGACAAGTTCATTTGGCAGAAACCGGATGGCCTCTGTGACGTGCGAAGCGGCGTGATCTGCTCGCCGAACAATTTTGCGTACAACGAACCGCTGGATGACGGTACGATTCGCATCACCGCGCTCGCCAACTTCGACCGCTGGCGGGATCTCAATGAAGATGCTTATCGGCTCGAAAAACTGCGCTGGTACGACCGCATCACCGAGTCCGCCGTGCGGTTCATCCCGGATTATCGCAGCCGAGTGATCGACACCGACATGTTCACGCCCGCGACAGTCGTCCGCTTCACTGGCCATGACAACGGCGCGGTCTACGGCGCCCCCGACAAGCAGCTCGACGGCACGACGCACCTCAAAAATCTCTTCATCTGTGGCACCGACCAAGGCTTCGTCGGCATCATCGGCAGCATCACCAGCGGCATCGCGATGGCGAACCTGCATTGTTTGCGGGGCGAAGCTACAGCTTAGCCGCGTCGCTCGCGACGCGCGGAAATGCTGATTCGCACGGGGGTTTATCGACCGGTGGATAACGCGGTAGAATGGCACGGTTGAAATGGTTTGCCAGGCACGTCCGGGGTCGAGTACGACCCGGCTCGCTAGTATCTTCCCCCAAAGTATCCCCCCATGCCGCGCGATTTCCTCAAAAACGCCAAGGATGAATACGACGTGGTTGTCGTCGGCAGCGGGCTGGGCGGGCTGACCGCGGCCAATGTGCTCGCCAGGGCAGGGCGGAGTGTGCTCCTGTTGGAGCAGCACTACAAGCTGGGCGGCTTGGCGACGTGGTTCAAGCGGCCGGGCGGGCATATCTTCGACATCTCGCTACACGGGTTTCCGCATGGCATGGTCAAAAGCTGCCGCCGCTATTGGAGCCGCGAGATTGCCGACTCGATCGTGCAGCTCGAGCACATCCGCTTCGACAACCCGATGTTCTCGCTCACGACGACGTTCAACCGCGAGGATTTTACGAAGCTACTGGTGAACGATTTCAAGGTCGACCCGCTGGCGGTGACTGGTTTCTTCGACGCCGCCCGGGGGATGAATTTCAACGACAACCAGTCGACCACCACCCGCGAGCTGTTCGACCGCTTCTTCCCCGGCCGCGAAGACGTGATTCGGCTTCTCATGGAGCCGATCACCTACGCCAATGGCAGCACGCTCGAAGACCCCGCGATCAGCTACGGTATCGTGTTCTCGAATTTCATGTCGAAAGGTGTGTTCACGTTCTCGGGCGGCACCGACAAGCTGATTGGTCTGATGGAGAGGGAACTGCGCGCGAGCGGCGTCGACATTTGTATCAACGCCGACGTGTCGAAGGTCGACTGCACCGGTGGGCGGGTCCGGGCCGTCGAGGTCAACGGCCGGACGATCAAGACGCGGGCCGTGATGTCGAACGCCAACCTCAACGCGACGATCTTCCACCTCGTCGGCGAGGAGTACTTCGACCGCTCGTTTATCGACGAGGCTCGGGCCGTGCGGCTCAACAATTCGAGCACGCAAGTCTACATGGCGCTGAAGCCGGACGAACAAATCGACGAATCGACGGGCGACTTGCTGTTCAGCTCGACCGCGCCTCTATTCCGCACGGAGTCGCTCCTGAGCCGCGACATCACTAGCCGCACCTTTTCGTTCTACTACCCGCGCACGCGCCCGGAGGGCCGACCGCGCTGTCTGATCGTTTCAAGTACCAACGCCAACTACGACGATTGGGCCAAACTCACCAAGGAAGAATACGAAGCGAGCAAGCAGGACCTGGTGGAGACGACGATCGACGCACTGGACAAGTACGTGCCGGACGTCCGCGACAAACTCGACCACGCCGAGGCCTCGACGCCCGTGACCTTCGAGCACTATACCAAGCACATCAGCGGCGCAAGCTTCGGCACGAAGTTCGAGGGCCTCGCCGTGAGCCGAGCCCTGCCGCAACAAATCACCGGCCTGTACCATGCCGGCAGCGTGGGCATTATCATGTCTGGCTGGCTCGGCGCGATGAACTACGGCGTGATCGTGGCGAATGAGGTCGATAGCCAATTGATGGACGGGGCGGCCACGCCACAAGCTGTCACGGCGACAGGTTAGTGCCATGTCCCTCAATGCGATCAAAGCTGCGATCCCGCACCGCGAGCCGTTCCTGCTTTTGGATGAAATCGTCGAGCAGAGTGACTCGCGGATAGTTTGTCGAAAGCGGTTCACAGGCAATGAGTTTTGGTATCCGGGTCATTATCCGGATTTTCCGCTCACGCCGGGCGTGCTGCTCTGCGAAGCGGCGATGCAAGCCGGGGCAGTGTTGCTGGCGAAGTATGCCGCCGCTGAGCCAGGAAGCGTGCCGGTAGTGACACGTTTGAACAATGCGAAATTCAAGGCGATGGTTCGACCGGGCGACACGGTCACGCTGGAGGTCGAACTCAAGGATCAACTCAGCGGGGCATATTTCCTGGAGGCCCGGGTGAGGAACGGCGACGCGACGGCCGTCACATTCGATTTCGCCTGCAAGCTGGCTCAGCGTCCAAGTCAAGGCACTTGAAACGCAGAGGGCGCAGAGATCGCGGAGATGGTCGAGAATGTGATCTGAGGCGAGTCGCAATGCAATGTTGTCGGTTTCTCTGGTTTTCTCTGTGATCTCCGCGCCCTCTGCGTTTCTAATTCTCGAAATGGTGATTCATGCCCGCTGATTTTCTACAACTCGAGGGCAAACGGATCCTGCTTTTCGGCGTGGCCAATCGCAAGAGCGTCGCCTGGCACGTCAGCCGCGTGCTGGTCGAGGCTGGCGCCGAGGTGGTGTACGTCGTTCGCAGCGAGGAGCGACGGGCCCAGGTGCAACCGCTCGTCGAGGGCGCGACCGTCTTCGTCTGCGATGTCGAATTCGAGGACCAAATCGAACGCCTCGCCCGCGAGTTGGCCGAACGGTACGACGTCTTCCACGGCCTCGTCCACTCGATCGCCTTCGCCGATTATGAAGATGGCGTTAAACCGTTCCACGAGACCACCAAGAGGGCTTTTCTGCGGGCCTTCGATATCTCATGCTACTCGCTAGTGGCAGTGTCCAACGCGGTGAAGGATTTGCTCGCCCCGGATGCGTCCGTCGTGACGATCTCGATCTCGACGACGACGATGGCCAGCGAGAACTACGGCTACATGGCCCCGATCAAGGCGGCGCTCGATTCGTCGCTTGCGTTCCTGGCCAAGTCGTTCAGCCGCTTCTCGCAGGTGCGGTTCAACGCGGTGGCCCCAGGCCTGTTGAAGACTTCCGCCTCGGCGGGCATTCCGGGCTACGTGGATTCCTACCTGTATGCCGAACAGGCGACGCTGCGGAAACAGGCAATTCGCACGGAGGAGGTGGCCGATGCGGCGGCCTTCTTGTTGAGCCCGCGCTCTAGCGGCATCAACGCCCAGCGGATCGTCATCGACGCCGGAATGAGTACAAACTACTTCGACGCCGATTTGATTCGCGGCACATTCCGCCGGGACTGATTGGCCCGAATAGTCCGGTTACGCTGTGGCATTGTCGGTCGGATCGACACCCGACCGAACCGCCAGGAAAACCCAGTTTCCGCCTGCTCGGTCGGTCGCAAAAGTCGAAAATCTGCTAGTCCCCTTGGCCGTCCCGTGGTATGGTAGAAGATAGGTGCCGAGCACCGTATCATGCTACCAGCGTCGCCTACAGCGGAACGACTTATCGAGGGCGCGCTGGTCCCGAGTTGCGGGTGATTGTCGGCAAGGATGACCGAGAACGAGAACAGAACAGTGAAGTGGGCGACATCTCATCTTGTCGCGCTTCGGCCAAGTAGGCGTTAACTCCAGAGGCAGGACTCGACGACCGCGGTCACGTGACCGGTGGTTCGCTGGTTCGAGTCTAGTTACGAACCCACATGACGAAGGTGACTGCCAACAAGCTAATCGAGCTGTTGCGTCGCAGCGGTCTGGTGGAGGAAGTTCGGCTGACGAACTTCCTCGAGAAGGCCACCGCCGAGCACGGCGAAGCTGCGCTCGAAGAGCAGGATCGCGTTGCCGAACTTCTGATCCAGGGCGGCATCATCACGCGTTGGCAGGCCGACAAACTGCTCGCCGGCAAGCACAAGGGTTTCCGCCTCGGCAAGTACAAGCTGCTCGGCCAGATCGGCAAGGGTGGCATGAGCAGCGTCTACCTCGCCGAGCACGAGCTCATGAAGCGGCGCGTGGCGATCAAAGTGCTGCCGCTCAATCGGGTGAACGACGCCTCGTACCTGGAGCGGTTCCGGCTCGAGGCCCGCGCGGTGGCCCGGCTCGACGACCCCAACATTGTCCGCGCCTACGACATCGACAACGAAGGCAATACCCACTACATCGTGATGGAGTACGTCGAAGGGCAAGATCTCCATCAGCTTGTCAGCCAGAACGGCCCGCTGACCTACGAAGCGGCCGTCGACTACGTCGCCCAAGTCGCCAACGGCCTGCAACACGCCCACGAGATGGGCCTCGTGCACCGCGACATCAAACCGGCCAACTGCTTGTTGGACAAGCATCAAACGGTGAAGCTCCTCGATCTCGGCCTCGCCAAGCTCACCGAGGACGAAGCCTCGCTCACGATGGCAAACGAGGAGAATGTGCTCGGCACGGCCGACTACCTCGCGCCGGAACAGGCTCTCAATAGCCATGAGGCCGACGCCCGCTCGGATATCTACAGCCTGGGCTGCACGCTGTATTTCATGCTCACGGGTCACCCACCATTTCCCGAGGGCTCCATCTCCGAGCGGCTTCTGAAGCACCAAACTTCGAAGCCGGCGAGCATCTTCAAAGCGCGTCCCGACGCCCCGCCGTCGCTGGTCGACATCTGTGAAACGATGATGGCCAAGAAACCGGACGACCGGATGCAGTCAGCTGGCGAAGTGGCCGAGCGGCTCACCGAGTGGCTCGCCGAACGGGGACGCAAACTCGGCGGCGGTCACATCGCAGGCTCGGAGGGAAGTAGTAGCGGCGTCGGCAGCGGCATCTTCAATCGCTTCGGCGTCGGATCCGGTGCGCCGCTGCCCGGGCTGGGTTCGTCTGGCAGTGGGCGGCCACTTTCCTCGGCCGATCGCGACACCAAGCGGCTCAACGAAGTCGGCAGCTCGCCGGCGACCGAGGAAGAGATTGGCCTCGCGCCGCTCGAGGACGACGCCAAGGCGCAGGCCGAAGCGGACCGTCCACCGGTCGAAGATGACCTCGTCACGTCGAGTGACGTGTTGGTGACCAAGAAAAGCCTCGCGGCCGGCGGCTCGTCGAAGAGGTCGCTCGTGGAGGAAGAATTGAACGACCCGGAAGTCGAAGCGATCAGACGCAAAGTGGCCCAGCGGGCACAGTTCAATCCGCTCAAACCACCTAATTACGTGCCACCGAGCCAGGGCCCGCCGTGGGGGCTGTTGGCGCTGTTGGGCGGAGTCGCCATCGTGATTCTGATCGTCGTGTTGCTCGTGGTCGGCGGCGTCCCCTAGCCGACCAGCGATTGCTGTGGCGCGTCGGCCGTCTGCACGTCGCGATCGGCAATCGACTTCTGCCACTCGACCGCCAGCATCTGGCAGTTGATTCCCGAGCCGATGCCGAGCATCGCCACGTGGTCGCCGCTTCGCAGTACGCCCTGTTCGATGCCAAGGGCCATCGTCACGGGAAGCGCCGCTGCCCCCGTGTTGCCCAGCGTTTCCAGCGTCGCAAGGTCGTTTGCCAAATTGAGACCGAGCGACTCGAGCATCAGCTTGCGGTGGGCCGCGCCGACCTGGTGGCAGAACGTGCGCTGAATGTCCTCCGGTTCCCAGCCCGCGACGCCCAGAAAGCGGCGGAACGTCTCGACGCCCGTCGCGATCCCTTGCCGCATCAGCATCTCGCTGTCGGTGTCCATCATCGTTTCGAGGCCGCGGCTGCGGCAAAGTTCATGGTGGCTGGTGTCGCAGTAGACGACCGCCCCCGTCAGTCGGTTGCCAGTCTGGCTCAACTCCTCATCGCACAGCACGATCGCCACGCTGGCCGAACCAATCGTGAGCGACGCGATCGAGTCCTTGATCGACTCGCGGGTGAGCGACTCGTCGGAGTTGAGCCGGGCGATCGTGTTCTCGACCAAGTCGCGGCCGCTTTCAGTGCCCACGACGACGCCTGCTCGGATCTGCCCAAGCTCGATCATGTTGGCCACCTGGATCATGCCCGTCAGCATCCCCAGGCAGGCGTTCGAGACGTCGTAGATCATTGCCTCGCCGGGCAGGCCGAGGCCATGATGGACGCGGCAGGCGGTCGCCGGTTCGAGGTAGTCGCGGCAGACCGAGCCGTGGACGAGCGCTCCGAAATACCGCGGGTCGATGCCGCTGGCGGTGATCGCCCGCTGGGCTGATTCGATGCTCACGCTGCTGGGCCGCGTGCCGGGCGGGAAGAACCGCCGCTCGCGGATGCCGGTCATGAGTTCAAGCCTGCCCTCGGGTAGCCTGAGCCGTTCATAGAGCGGGGCGAGGCGGCGTTCAATTTCCGCCGTCGTAACCACCTCCTCCGGCAGCATGTATCCAAACGCTTCAAGACAAACGCGGCGGAAGTGCATGGAATGAAGGGGGAAGGCGGAGTCGGGAAGGGGGAAGGCCAGCGGGCTTCAGCACGCGGGCGAGTCACTCATAGTCCAAGACCAACGAACCCGCAACGAATACCTGAACATATCCCACCCCGCCCGCACCGTAAACCGCCGATTGCCGCTGCCAGCGTCGAACCGCTGCGATATGTTGGTGGGATTCGAGCTAAACTGCAAGCGGCGCTCCGGCCCGGGCTATTGGCGACTTGTGACGACGGAATCGACGACATTCGAGCAAGAACGAGCCAACAACAAACTTGCCGCGTGGCTGGGCGTCATCGTTGCGCTCGTGTTTCCGACGATTGTCACCTGGGCGTATTTCTTCCGGGCCGCCGACGCCAGCCAGGGTATTCAACAGGCGGTCATGGGGACGCTCAAAGTCCTGCAGTTCGCCTTCCCGGTCGTTTGGGTCATGTTTGTCCTGCGTAAGCGGATCGAGTGGCGACGACCCTCCGCGCAGGGTGTCGCGATGGGGCTGTTGTTCGGCCTCGCCGTGGCGGCCGCCGGTTGGTTGGTCTTTCGCTTCGTCTTGGAAAGCAGTCCGCTGTTCGTCGTAGCGACCGAGCAAATTCGTGCTAAGGTGGCCGGCTTCGG
The DNA here is from genome assembly GCA_031403315.1 of Planctomycetota bacterium. GTDB lineage: Bacteria > Planctomycetota > Planctomycetia > Pirellulales > Lacipirellulaceae > DASYDU01. Next base: position 2,014 of record JANNTD010000058.1, on the reverse strand, counting down.
CCTCGATTCGGTCCCGAAGTTCGTGGCTCTCGGCGTGTTTTATTCGCTCGCCCATTCGTTCTTGGAGGAATACTACTGGCGGTGGTTCGTGTTCGGACAACTTCGGCGACTCGTGCCGCTCTGGCCGGCGATCGTCGTCTCGTCGCTCGGCTTCATGACCCATCACGTCCTGGTGCTCTCGCTGTACTTCGGTTGGTGGACTTGGCCGACGCTGTTCTTCTCGGCCGCGGTGGCCTTCGGCGGGGCGTTTTGGGCCTGGCTCTATGACCGCAGCGGTTCCCTCGTCGGCCCGTGGCTCAGCCATCTGCTGATCGACGCGGGAATTTTCTTCATCGGCTTCCAATTGGTGCGTGGGACGTTCGGCTGAGAGGCAGCCTTTCGCGGCAACTTCCACAGCATGTTGTGCTAGCGAAAGGTGGTCTGTGATTAAGTGTTGGCAGCGCGGAGGCCAGAGTGCCCGCGCGACTCATATCTCGCTACGAAGCCGGACTGACTTTCTGATTTCTCTATATCTCAGTCCAAAATTTCCCCCGAAGCACCCTAAGAATACGTGGATGGGGCGAACACATGAACCGCTAAGGAACGGCATATTTTGCGGCGAAATGGCCTATGAAGTACCCTTAGACCGCACAGGCGACGCAGCAGGTTGACACGTGCGATGTTCTGTCATAGGATACGGCGGCAGAAAGGGTGCAAGTCATGCCAATTCGATTCCTACCGAACGGCGTTTACGAATTTGACACGGTTGAGGAGGCAATGCAATTTCGTGCATTATCCTCGGGGAAAAGCGTGGTTAGTGAGTCAAACGGCGCGACCGCTACTGTGTCACGGACACCGGGTGGCGGAGACTTCGAGGGGTTTTTTAAGGTTCTGGAACCGCACCAAAAAGAGCTGCTGCGGAGCATCGTGACTGCCACAGAGCCACTTACGACAAGCGTTTTGGCTCAGCAGGTAAGGCTTGAACCGGGGCAAGTTGGGCCAATGCTTCGCCACATCAGAACCAAGGCCGAGCGATTCCATATCGACCCCAACAGATTGATTAGATCGCAAAGGCAACGAATTAACGCTGGAGAACGTCCCTCGAAGGTTTACACGACCAAATACGCCACGACGCTCAGTGACCTTCTGCAATAGTAGGCGATATCTCAGAAAGCCCCAATTTTAACGGAATTTCAATAGTTCAAGGACCCGCGATGCGAACGAAAAGACCCCACCATGCATGTGCACGATGGGGTCAGTTCGTTTTACCAATCCGCTTAACCGTCTTGCCGTAGTTTTCGACGACGTGGCGAGCCCGGTGCAACAGAGAGGAGCTGTAAGATGTGGCGAATCCGGAATCCAGTGATATAGTAAGCGCCCCATGGATGGGGCCAATTCAGTGCAATTCTGCACACACTACGCGCCCCTGACTTTACTCTCAGCGGCACCTGCCGTCAAGCAGATTCTTACGACCCCTGTTGGGTTCGTTCTGCGCATAAACTGTTACTATTACAAGGGTTATTACCATGAAAACGTCACCGTGGCACTCGGTTAAACAGCCGATCCATCACGACAACACGAACTGCAATACCGGCAACAACATCGAACGTGAAAACGTCCGAACTGGAACCGGTGGAAAGCCGCTCTGTAATGAGTGCGCCGGCCTCAACCGGCAAGGCAAGTAGTTGTAGTTGAGTTCGACGGTCCCTGGTGTGGAACGAATACGAGTTCCCACCAGGGGCCGGTCGGTTCGCTTTCCAATATCGGCCAGACGCGACGTAAGCCAGCAACATTTAACCCAGCAGCCATAGCCGCCGCCAGCGCTCTGAAGCCCTCCGGCTGCCCTCCGTGGAACCGCACGGTAGGCTCAGAGTAGGCGTGCCCTTGACCGCCTTGGCAGGACTCAAACGTCTCGACGTATTCGTCGCGGTGGGCGGCGGCGGCCTGATCGCCGGCGTCGCGGCCTACATCAAGCGCCTGCGCCCCTCGGTGCGCGTGATCGGCGTCGAGCCGGTGGACGCCGATGCCATGACCC
>JANNTD010000057.1:0-5417 GCA_031403315.1 Planctomycetota bacterium | reverse complement strand
CGCTTAAGAAATCGATGCCGCCACTCCATTATTAGTTAGCTTCGACCTCAATAGTAGTCAGTTTCGAATACGTGTTCATAGAATCGGACTTCACTGGATACACTTTTACACACTGGGCTGAACGGACACGCAGCCTTTCCTTCTCGAATGACCGCGAGTCGCTGGTAGCGGTCTGGTAAATAACTTTCTCTGCGTTCGCCCCAGCAGTTCGGCTCCTCTCTCGTACAATAGTTGCGAAAGATGTTCCAAAACATATAGTGCAGTTGACTCGGGTTTCTGAGGCCCGTCTCTTCCGATAACCACATGATCGCATTTAGAACGGCACCACGAATTGCGAGATCTTCCTCTGCGGTGACGGGAATCCTACTTAACAGCTTGTTTTTAAGGGATTCATCAAGAACCCGAACTGTTCCAATGCGAAGGTGGCCGCGAACTTCATGGTAGTCGACAGGGGGCCCTAGGTTCTCCGGATCCTCATATGTCCAGATGCCGGAATTTCTCATCAGCGACAGAAGGAAAAATGATTTCTTTCGAATAGGATCACTGTACGCTCGAAATTGGCCTAAACACTCGATAACGCTGGGCTCATCAGAGCTTATTCGTCCGTCGCATTGTTCGTAGATGGCTTGCAGACTCTGCCAGTCTTGTATCTTCATAACGCGGCCCAAATCCGCAATCAGACGCGCGCGATTTTCCAAGCCGGTGAGTAAGTCTTCGCCTTGCGAATTTCGGTAGATGACACGAATCTCAGCGGCGGACAACGTTTCCCAATAATCTGGACTCAGCAGCCGTCGATTGTCGCGGGCGTTTTCCACAAATCTCTGCAGTAGAAAGTCCCAACCGCGCAGGAGTTTGCCTTGAACAATGCCCGCAAGGGGTTTACGTCCTTCAATCGTTGTCTGGTGGCAAATTGCAACGACAAATAGAAGCAGGTTTCCAGTTTCGATGGAGTCGAAACCCTCAAATCTGATTTCTTCTCGATCCTCTGGAATCGCCTGCGACGCCAGTAAGCGCGCAAGTCGTCCACAAACGTCTTCGTCAAGTTCAACGAGAGAGGTGGCAAGGGTGGACATTTCTTTCCCCGAATCGTATTTATACGACTGCGACCGCATTGGCGACGGTGTACGCAATTATACACAGTCGGGAAATTCAGCCCAGAGGGATTATCAAGGCGACAACTAGGCTGTCGCTTGCTCCGGCGAGACCGCGGCTCGCAGGGCAAATTCGGCCAATTCGGCGGGTGTGTGCGAAATACGGCGTCGAGATCAAGGTGGAGCATGTCTGGGATTGATGCCGTACCGGCTGTGAAACCCCTCCGGGGTTTGGTCGCGGGTGTTTTGACTTCCCAGGGTGCGCTGCGCGACCCTGGGCTTTGATGTGCAACCGCTCCGCGGTAGATTCAAAGCCATGAAATCCATCGGCGTGGTGAGCATTGGCGAAATATCGGCGGCTCGGTAGAATGGATATGTCGTTGGATGGTTTCTGAGGCCCAAATACAACATGTCCACTGTCGACCAACCGCCGATTTACGACGAGCTTGTCGAGCTCTTGGCCAACAGTGCCGCAGCTGAAGAAGTGATTTCCTTTCAGCTCTCGAACGAAAAGCAAGTGCGTTTAGACGACTTGTTGTCTAAGAATCGCGACGGCACGCTTTCTCCACAGGAATCGGCCGAGTTGGATGCGTTTGAGCAATTTGAGCATGTCGTGCGATTGCTCAAGGCGCGTGTGCGGGAGAAGCAAGGCCAGTGACCCGCCCCACGGCCGCAGTGCGTCGAGAGGTCGTCCGGCGGGCCGGCAATCGCTGCGAGTATTGCTTGATTCACCAGGAGGATGCGGCCGCGCTGCACCAAATGGACCATGTGATCGCCGAAAAGCACGGCGGCGGAACGGCGCTCGACAATCTTGCTCTCTCGTGCCTGCCGTGCAATCGCCGCAAGTCGAGCGATATTGGCGCGATCGATCCGCAAACGGGACAATTCGTGCGTCTGTTCGATCCTCGGCAGCAAATGTGGTCTCAGCACTTTCAGTTTGTTGCGGAGTATGTCGAAGGCCGAACTGCCCACGGCAGGGCAACCGTCGAATGCCTGAAGTTGAATTCGCCGGAGCGGTTGCAGGAAAGGCGAGCGCTAATTCGTACAGGACGGTTGCCGTAACCTTGATCTTTCAGAAGATGTGATTCTATGCGAACCGTTCCCGTCGAATGCGTCGTACGCGAGGAGGCGATTGTTGGCGAGTCGCCGGTTTGGTGTCCGCGCGAGCAGGTGCTGTATTGGGTCGACATCACGGGGCAGACGATTCATCGGTTTCATCCTGCGACCGGCGTCGATGACACGTTTCATCTTCCGGAGCCCGTGACGGCGCTCGCGCTGCGGGCCAAGGGCGGGCTCGTGCTTTCGCTCAAGAAAGACTTCGCGATCTTTGATTTAAAGACTCAGCAGCTCACGTACCTCGGCGATCCGGAGAAGGACAAGTCCGACAACCGCTTCAACGATGCCAAGTGTGACCGGCAGGGTCGGTTCTGGGCGGGTACGATGGGCAACGTGCATTGGGACGCACCGAGCGGGGCGCTCTATCGGCTCGATGCTGACGGCACGATCACCTGCCATCAGACCGAAGTCATCTGCGCGAACGGCATGGGCTGGAGTCCCGACAATCGCGTGATGTATTTCACCGAGAGCTTTCGCTACAGCGTGTTCGCCTACGATTTCGACGCGGCGGCCGGCACGCTCGCGAACCGCCGCGTGTTCGCGTCGCTCGACCCGAAGTCAGGCGGCTTTCCCGATGGGCTCACGGTCGACGCCGAGGGCTACGTGTGGAGCGTTCACAATGCGATCGGCAAGGTCATTCGCTACACGCCGAGCGGTGAAATCGAGCGAACGATTGAGCTCCCCGTCCCGCGGCCGTGCGGCTGCATCTTCGGCGGCGAGAAGCTCGACGTGCTCTACATCACGACAGCCCGCGAAACGCTCACGCCGGAGCAAATCGCAAAGTATCCTTTGTCGGGCAGTGTATTTGCAGCGATGCCGGGAGTATGCGGGATCGCCGAACCACATTTTGCCGGATAGGAAAGGCTCGAGGCAGCGCAGGATGACGCGGCAACTATTCTTGGGCATCACGCTCATCGTGGCCGCATTTTTCTGCGTCGCCGTGATGAGCGCGTTCGGCAAAGCGGCCTCCAGCGTGTCGACGGCGACGATCAGCTTCTTCCAGAGCTTCATCAGCTTGCTCGTATTCCTGCCGTGGACACTGCGGCATGGGCTGGCGGACCTGAAAACCACGCAGTTGCCGTTGCACATCGCCCGGGCGCTGGCCGGCTTGCTCTCGCAGGTGCTCTACTTCTGGGCCGTCAAGGAAATGACGCTGATCGACGCGGTGCTTTTGGTCAACGCCGCGCCGCTCTTCATTCCGCTTGTGGCCTTGTTGTGGAATCGCACGCCGATCACGCCGGCCGTCGGCATCAGCCTCCTGGTCGGCTTCGTCGGCGTGGTGCTGATCATCAAGCCGGGGGAGGACCTGCTCACGAACCCCTCGGCGCTGATCGCCCTGTCGGCCGCGCTCTTCTCGGCGATCGCGCTGGTGAGCGTCAACAAACTCTCGGGCCACAACGAGCCCGACACGATCCTGTTTTATTACTTCTTCATCGCGTCGCTGGCCACCCTGCCATTTGCCGTCGCCAATTGGAGCGAGCCAACGCCACACGAATGGGGCCTCCTACTCGGCGTCGGCGTGTTCATGGCCGTCGCGCAGCTGCTAATCATTCTCGCCTACCAGCACGCCACCGCTTCGCAAATCGCCCCATTCAATTACTCGGTCGTGATCTTCTCCGGCCTGATCGGCTGGATCGTCTGGCACAACACGCTCGATTGGATCTCCGGTGTGGGAATCCTGCTGGTGTGCGTGGGTGGCATCCTGAGCATCCTGCTGGCGCCCGACTCGCGACACTGCCACGGTTTCGTACCGGTGCACGGATTTTGGCAGAAAAAAGACGCGCTCACGCCGAAGGTTGCTTCCGGCGACGCGTAGGTCGCCGGCTAGCTAGGTGTGATAGTCCGCGTTCAGCCGCACGTATTCCGCCGTGAGGTCGGTCGTCCAGAAGCGTGCCGCCGCGCGGCCTTCTTCGAGAATGACGACGATGCTCGTGTCGCGGTCGGCGGCGAGCGCTTTCGAGACCGCATCGGCGTCGAAGTCGACGGGGCAGCCGCGTTCGTAGAGCAAGATGCCGTTGAGGTGCAGCGTCACCTTCGCGGGGTCGAAGCGGATGCCGGCGTAGCCTGCGGCCGAGACGATGCGGCCCCAATTCGGATCGGCCCCGGCGATCGCCGTCTTCACGAGCGGGCTGTCGGCGATCGTCTTGGCGACTTGCCGAGCGTCCTGCTGCGTCTGGCAACCGTGAACTTCGACCGTGACGAGATGCGTCGCCCCTTCGCCGTCGGCCGGGATCGATTGGGCCAGGTCCTCGCAGACTTCGTCGAGCGTCGCGCGGAACTCGGCGAGCGATTTGCCGGATAACGGGGTCGGGGACGACCCGGCTCGCTCAGCCGCAGCGCCATTGGCCAAGAGCAGTACCGTGTCGTTGGTGCTCATGTGGCCGTCGACGCTGATGCAGTTGAACGATTCTTCGACCGCGTCGACGAGCGCGGCCTGGGCGTCGGCCTTCGTGAGCGCCGCGTCGGTCATCACCAAGGCGAGCATGGTCGACATGTTTGGCCCGATCATCGCGGCGCCTTTGGCGATGCCGGTGACGGTGATCGATTGATCGCCGATCTTGACGACGCGGCCGCGAATCTTTGGCACGGTGTCGGTCGTCATCATGCCGCGGGCGGCCCGCTCGAGGGACGCCTCGTCGGTGCCAAGTTCAGCGGCGACTTTCGGCAAACCGGCGCGGATCTTCTCCAGCGGCAGCATCTGTCCGATGACGCCGGTCGACATCACGAGCGCTTCGTCGGCCCGCGCTCCACAGGCCTCGGCGGCCCAGGAGGCCATCTGGGCGGCGTCGCGGTCGCCTTGTTCGCCGGTGCAGGCGTTGGCAACGCCGGAATTGATCGCCACGCAACGGATGCGGTCGCTCGGCGTTCGCGCGCGGTCGAAATTCACCGGCGCCGCGGAGACCAAGTTTTGCGTGTACACGCCCACTCCCACCGCCGGCCGATCGGAAACCACCAGCGACAGATCGAGCTTGTCCGGATTGCGCTTGACGCCCGAATAAATGCCGCCGGCTCGGAAACCTTGGGGGAGGGTGGGCATGCCAAGAAGGATGCAGGATTCAGGGGACAGGATACAGGGAAGTGAAACCTGTCCTACAATAACGCGGTGGTTTCCGGAACGCCACTCATTAGATTGAAGTTTTGCACCGCCGCGCCGGAGGCCCCCTTGATGAGGTTGTCGATCACGCTCACGACAACCACGCGGCCGCGGAC
>JANNTD010000056.1:0-2971 GCA_031403315.1 Planctomycetota bacterium | reverse complement strand
AAGCAGATGCCAAGGCGGGCAAGGTGCTCGGCGCGTTTGGCTCGCGGCTGCCTGGTCCGCTGGCGCTGTTGAAGTCCATTGCGGGGCTCGACGCGGGCTTGGATCATGGGCGTGATTTATTGGTCGTGCTCCTGCCTCCGGAAAACAATTCGCGGCAGTTTCACCTGGCTGTGTGGCTGCCGGTGAATGACTACGACGTGCTGGTCCGCTCGCTCGACGGCGATCCGGAGCGGCGGGTCGCGGCCGTGACGCTGGCCGGCGAAGACTTGCTCGTGGTGCGGCAAGGCGATTGGGCGATCGTCATGGATCCCGACCAGCGCGACCGGCTCGAGCAAACGCGCGGCGATACGGTGTCCCCACCGCCACAGCTCGCCCAATGGGCCGAGTGGATCGATGCGAACGATGCGGCGGTGGTGGTGCTTCCGGCGGGAATGCGAACGCTGTGGGCACTGGCCGCGAGCGAAAGGTTGTTTGATCCGGCGCAGGAAGCCGGGCGGCAGCAGGCCACCGACAACGACTTGTTCGCTCCCGCGGCTCCGACGGCGCGTGCAACCGATGGCTGGCCCGCGGTGCGAAACTGGATCCGTGCGACGTTGGCGGACGCACCGGAACTCGCCCGCTGGGCCGCGGAAGCGGAGGGGGCCGCTTGTGGACTGCGGCTCGACGACGAAGGCGATGCGCTGGTGGGGGTGCGACTGGCGTTTTCACAAGACATGGTTCAACCGGTGCGTGCGGAGGGTGCAGCGGTGGACGCTCACGCGGTGCCGCGACTGTACGACGCGGGTGACTTCGTCGTCACCGGCTGGGGGCAGGTGTCGTCGCGGTGGGTGGTGCCGGCTGTGGCTCCCTATGTGCGGCAAGTCGCGCAAGAATTGGCCGCCCAATACGGCAACAAGCTCGACGACGCGGACGTGGCCAAGTTTCGCCAGACAGTCGAGCGAGCGGTGGCCGATGTGCGGGCGTTCTCGGTGCTGACGCGACCGGGCGCGGGCCAGGAGGGTGTGTTCACGAACAATTTTCTTGCGCTCCGCGTTGCTTCGTCGCAGGCATTTCTCGAGCGTGCGGCCGAGATCATGCAGCTCTGGAACAAGATGCTCGACAAGGCCCAGGGGGCGATTCGGCTGGTGTTCAAATCGAAGCCGATCACGATTGCCAAGCACGCAGGCACGGAGTATTCGATCGACATGGGGGCTGCGGTGGGTGCGCCGGCGATTCCGGAGCTCAAGGCGTCGATGGAAAAGCTGTTCGGGCCCGGGGGCGAGTTCCGCCTGCAATTCGTGGCGATCGACGACCGCACGGTGCTCTTGGCCGCGGCGACGGAAGCCCAAGTTGAGCAGGTGATCACCGTGATGGGCCGGCAGATCAAGCCTGCCACCGATCAAGCGGAGCTGCGCGAGTCGGCGGAGTTGCTTGCCGAGAAGAACGATTGGCAACTATTCGCGAGTCCGCATGGCTACAGCGAGTGGCTGCGACGGCAGATGGACGCCATTTTGGGTGCAGTGATCGGCGGGCCGGTGGTGCCGCAATTTCCCGTCGCGCCGCCGGTCGGTTTCGCGGGCGGCGTTGCAGGCCGCGTCGTTTGGACGGAAGTGGCCGTGCCGGCTGAAACGATTCGCGGTTTCGGCAAGTACCTGCGGAAGTAGCGTGCTTTCCGTGATGGCTCGTGCGTCACACTTCGCGGCCGCGGAGCCAGACGGCCGTCGGCTTCGCGCTACTCGCGAATAGTTCGGCGAGCGAATTTGATCGCAGCGGCAGTCCGACGAGATTGGCAAGCTTTCCCGGCGTGATACTGCCACACTCGTCGTCGCAGCCGAGGGCTTGTGCCGCGCTGAGTGTCGCCATGTCGAGGATGGCTTCGGCGGGGACGGCGGGATGGCTGCGGGCGACGTGGCAGATTTCGCCAAGCAGGTTGAGATCGGGATTCGACGCCCGGCTGTCGGTCCCCAGCACGACGCGCACGCCGGCCGCGAGCAGTTCGGCGAGTGGATAGGGCGGGTGCTGGAAATAGGCGTGCGTTCGCGGGCAGTAGACGAGCGTCATCCGATCGGCGTGGGCCGCGAGGAATGCGTGCTCGTCGGGATCGAGATAGTTGCCGTGAATCACCAGGGCTCGCGGGGCGTCGGCCAGCAGTCGCAAGTAGTCGAGTGGCCGGCTGCCGAGCGGAATTGCTTCCGGGTCCCACATGCTGCGGGCGTCGAGCAATTCGCGGAACGGTCCCGTGCCGGCTGACAAGAATTCGATCTCCTCGGCGCTTTCCGCCAGGTGCATTGCCACGGGCAGGTTGTTTTCCTGGGCCAACTTCACCAGCTGATCCACCAAACCCGGCGAGACCGTGTAGGGAGCATGCGGGTTGAGGCCGACTTCAATTTTCAGTTTCTGCGCTGCGGCGAGCCGCTCTTTCACCGCCGCGAACGCCGACGCCGCCCGTGCGCGGGAAAAGCCGATGACTTCGAGAAACGGCGTGAGCGCGACTTCAGCATCCATTGGGTAGGCGGCCGGGTCGGCGGTGGCGATTTCGCCGATCGCGCAGGTTCCCGCCAGCAGACTCTCTTGCGTGCCATCGGCGATCGAGCTCTCGGCCGAGTGGCCGCGATTCTGCCGCTCGGCAATTGCCAGCGGCAGCCACTCGACGAGCGGCATGCCCAGCCGTCCGAGGCGCGCGCGCAAATGGCTGTACTCGAGATGGGTGTGGGCGTTGATGAAGCCGGGCACGAGCGCGACGTCACCCAGATCGCGGATCAGGCCGCCGGCCGGCGACGCCGCCTCGACCGCGACGATCCGTTCGCCGTCGATCGTCACCACGCCGCCTTCTAGTGGCGGGCGGTCGACGGGACAAATGATGCGAGCACGAAGGGAAATTGGCATGGTCGTTCGATGGTGGAACTTTTGAAATTCGACCTACCCTACGCCCTACTCACTCCCCAACAATTGTTGCGATTGCAGCGCCCGAGCGTCGCTGAGCTGTTCTTCC
>JANNTD010000055.1:0-3846 GCA_031403315.1 Planctomycetota bacterium | reverse complement strand
AGTGATTCAGGCGCTATTCATGCATGTCAATGGCGAGCCGCCGTCGCCGGCGGAACTCGAAGCGTTTTGCAACCGGCTCAACGAGATCGCGGCGGCTGGCGGTAAGCTGAAACTCGTGCAGATTTACACGATCGCGCGGCGGCCGACGGAGTCATACGTCGCGCCGCTCGCGGATGCGGAGGTGAATGCGATTGCAGAGTTGGTGCACGCGCACACTAATTTGCCGACCATTGGCTACTATGGTAGTACAAATTACTAGGGCAATTTGTCCTTGCCGACGATAGGAACGGCCAACGCAGCAAGCGCAATCCAAATCAGGTACGCCATAAAATTGATCCGCTGGACCAAGCCGGGCGGCATGTCGGTCTCGCGCAATAGCACACTTACGACGGCGGCCACGCCAAATGCCGTCGCACACAGCGCGAATCGCCCTCGCCCAGTCTTCCACAGCATCCAGCCGACGGCAGGCACTGACGCAGCAAACGCACCAAACGACACCAGCGACGCGAGAATGTGCAGCCGCGTCGTGTCCGCGTTCATGTCATTCATGTCGGCCGGGAAGAGACCAGCAGCCGCGAAGCCCAATCCAGAAATGGCAACCATCAGGGCCACCCACCGCGAACCACCGTGCGTCCCCAACCCCCAAGCGAAGACAACCACAAGTGTACCGACCGCGCCAAAACCGAGAATGTTCCAAGCCAGCGCGTTCGGCGCGTTGACCGCGCCCAGCTCACTCACGGCCTTGGTGAAGTGACTGTAATCCGGCCGCAACGCAGCGAACGCCAGGAGCGCGACGAGAAACCACGCTGGCGCTATCACTCCGCATAGAGTCGGTATCCGTCGCCTGAGAGAGATAGTGTCCTTCGCGTTCATTAAAGTGAGTTCGCCTTCCAGTCTTGAATCTTGGCCGTCGACCACAAATTCGTTAAGCTAGTAACTTATCAAATGCCGCCTCGGAACGCTCAGAGTATTCCCATGTCCGACCCCTATTTCCAAAACCTGTTCGCCGAGCGGATCGGTGGGGCCATGTTTGGCAAAGGCACCGCGATCTACAAGTTCGAGAAGATCAAGCGGGCCAAGCGGAAGGCGCTGGCCGACCATCCCGAACGCAAGCTGCTCGACTTCGGCATCGGCGAGAACGATTCGATGGCGCCCGAGAGCGTCCGCCGCGTGATGGCCGAGGAAATCAACCGGCCCGAGAACCGCGGCTACGCGGACAATGGGCCGGCCGCCTTCAAAGAGGCGGTCGCCCGACTGATGCAGCGGGAGTTCGGCGTCGCGCTCGATCCGGCGACCGAGGTAAACCACTGCATCGGCTCGAAGACGGCGCTGTCGATCCTGCCGGCCTGCTTCATCAACCCGGGCGACGTGACGCTGATGACCGTTCCCGGCTACCCGGTCTCCGGGACGCACACGACGTTCTACGGCGGCGTGGTCTACAAATTGCCGCTCGTGGTCGAGAACGATTTCTTCCCCGACTTCGACGCGATTCCCGCCGACGTCGCCCGCAAAGCGAAGCTCTTGGTGCTCTGTTACCCCAACAGCCCGACCGGCAAAACGGCAACGCCCGAGTTCTACGAGCGGGCGATCGCGTTTGCCAAGAAGCACGAAATCGTGATCATCCAGGACGCGGCCCACGGCATGCTTAGCTTCGACCGCGAGCCGAACAGCTTCCTGGCGGTGCCGGGCGCCCGCGATGTCGGCGTCGAGGTCCATTCGCTCTCGAAGGGTTACGACATGATCGGCTGGCGGATCGGCTGGGTCTGCGGCAACGAGCGGATCGTGCAAGCGTTCGCCGACACGAAGGACAATTTCGACTCGGGCCAGTTCATGGCGATCCAGAAGGCGGCCGCCGCGGCACTCGACGACCCGGAGATTCCCAAGCGGACGCAGGCCAAGTATCGCCGGCGGATGGAAAAGCTGGTGGCGACGCTCGGCCGCTGCGGCTTCAAGTGCCAGATGCCGGGCGGCACCTATTTTCTCTACGCGGCTTCGCCGAAGGTTTTTGCCAACGGTGCGCCCGGCGGCGGGCCGGTCAATTTCGAGAACGCCGAGGGCGCGAGCCAATACCTGATCACCGAGCAATCAATCTGCACGGTGCCGTGGGACGATGCGGGGGCATTCCTGCGGTTCAGCGTGACGTACGAAGCAGCGGATGCGAAGGCTGAAGATGCGCTGATGGCGGAGACGGAATTGCGAATCAAGCATCTAGCACCGGAGTTTTGAAACGATGACTGTCGTGTCGGATGCAACCATCCTTCGATTGAACCGAATTTTTAGTGACGGCGACCGCCCCGAAGCTGTTCGGTTACTGCGTGAGGACTGTACCGCTGACGCACTTCACTCCTCTACTATTCTACTATGTCGCTGGCTGAACTGGAGCGCTGTCATTTTGCAGTTCTCAAATTGTCGAATGGCAACCTGGATACGTTACTAAATGCAATCGCGCTTGCTCAAACGGACTATCGCGATTTATTGATGGCTGCCGACTTCGGCGAGGATATCCACGCTCACCTGAATTGGGTCCCTTTTTAACAGTAGCGCGTCGCATTGGTACTGTGCACTGAACGCAGTCAGATAAGAAGCTGCTGGACTCGTGCCTCGCGCACAAGCTAGAATACTACCATGAGCCAGGAATTTCACGCTATCTACGAGCACGGCATTCTGCGCCCACTCTCGCCGCTCAATTTACCTGAATCGGCTGAGGTAACCGGCATTGTGCAGCAGAAGAGTGGTTTGGCGGATGGGGCATCAGACGATCCGCTCATGGGCCTCATGGCGGACGAGCCGGAGCTTGTGGACATGATTGTCGAAGAAGCCATGCTCGCCCGCGAGTCCCATCCCTTTCGGGCAAATGGCTAATGGATCACGCCCTTCTCGACACCGACACGTTTTCGGAGATTATTAAGGCAAAGAACCAGAACGTGTTGCGGAATGCCCGTGCTTATCGTCAGCAGTTCGGGTGCTATACCGTTTCGGCTGTCACGATCACGGAGCTGGTTAAAGGGCTTCAAAAACGTGGCCGCGAAGAACGGATTCGCGGATTGGTCGCGGGGCTGGCGAAGGAAGAACTCCTGCCGCTTGATCTCGATGCCGCCGTCCTTGCTGGCCGAATCTATGGCGAACTGGAAAAATCCGGCCAGACCATCGGCCGCATTGACCCGTTGATCGCAGGCACTGCAATTGCTCACAATCTTGAGTTGATAACGGGCAACACGAAGCACTTTGAACGAGTTGTCGCGCTGGGTTTCCCGCTAAGACTCCTCGATTGGCGAACTTCTTAAGTATCGCCCGGCCGAACCGTCGATCGAGCGGGCACGTGGCGATCTGACAATTTCGCCCAGGCCTACGGACTATTGACCGACGTCACCGCGGCGCATCGTCACGCTGAAAGAACATCAAATGCTGCCAGGGCAGCTTGTCGAATTGCTCCACTAGCCGAAATCCGTTCGGCGGAAACTCCTGCAGAATTTGTGCTTTGCTCATCTTGTGCAGTGGCTTGATCGGCACCGATTCGTCCTCGGCGCGAAACTCGACCAGCGCCACTCGGCCGGTAGGCTTCAAGCTCTGGCGGATGGCCCGCAACATCTGCTCCGGATGCGAGAACTCGTGGTAGACGTCGACCATCAGCACCAGATCGACCGAGTTCGGTGTCAATCGCGGGTCGACCACCGTGCCCAACACCGGCTCAATGTTGTCGACCTTTTCGGCCGCGGCCCGATCCTTCAAGAGGCCGAGCATTTCACGTTGGATGTCGACGGCGACGACCTTGCCTTTTTCGCCGACCAGGCGGGCCAAATGCAGCGTGTAGAAACCGTTGCCGCAGCCCATGTCGCAGACCGTCTG
>JANNTD010000054.1:0-6371 GCA_031403315.1 Planctomycetota bacterium | reverse complement strand
AGTCCTGAAGTTGGCAACGCGCTTCGTAGTCGTCCCAGCCGTCGGCGAATGAGCCGAGCGCGATGCGGGACATCGCCCGCGTCAACTGCGCCTGCCAGGCCTTGCTATCGAGCGCGAGTGCCCGCTCGCAAAATTCGCCGGTGGTCTCCCACCGCCCCAGTTGTGCGTGAGCGACGGCCAAGTTGTGAAGCGCGCCCGCAAGAGTCGGATCGAATTGCACGGATCGTTGAAGGATGTCGATCGCTTCGTCAAAGCGGCGGAGCGACAACAGCGTGCAGCCGAAATTGAATAGCGTGCGCGGGTCGTTGGCGTTGAGCTCGAGCGCTCGCTGATAGTGGGGCACCGCCGCCGCGAAATTGTTTGTCGCCGCCAGCACGGCCGCCAAGCCGGCATGCGAATCGACGCTATTCGCATCGTGGCAGAGTGCATGGCGAAAAGTGGCTTCGGCATTCACAATGTCCGACCGCTGCGCGTACACCCAGCCGAGAACCGTGAGCAACGGAGCGGAATCTGGAAAGCGTGAGAGCCCTAGCAGGCACAGCGTGTGCACCTGCTCCAGCCGGCCTTCCGCGAACGCGATCCGAGCCTCGTCGAGCAGTTCGTCGAAATCGAGCCGCGACCAGTGGTCGATCGGAGCGAAGGCATCGGAGCTATTTTTGCCGCTCGCCAAGATGGTTCCCACCGCCCGGTTGTGGCGTCATGCGGCCACTTCCACCGCCGCCCCGTCCGCGAGCGCCACGACCGCGAGTCTGTGCTCGGCCGCGTAGGCGCGAAACTCCGCATCGTCGAGCAGAATCGTGCGGCCGGCTTCGATGGCGAGCACCTTCGCGCCCGCCGCGACCATCGTCCGCAGCGTGCGGACGCCGACGGTCGGCACGTCGAAGCGCATGTCTTGTTGCGGCTTGGCGACCTTGACGATCGTGAAGCCGCCGGCCTGGCAAAGCTGGCCGGCGCGGTGGATGCAGGCGTCGGTGCCTTCGATCGCCTCGACCGCTAGCACCCCGCGGTCTTTCACACAGATGCTCTGGCCGATGTCAAGGCGGCCCATTTGCTTGGCGATCTCCCAACCGAACTCGATGTCGTTCTGCTGGCTGGCCGAAGGCGGCCGGCCCGCGATTTGACCGGGTTTCACGAGCAGCTCCGGGGCATAGTCGGTCGCCGGATGGAACGTGATGCCATGATCAGCAAACGCGCCAGCGAGCGTGCCGAGCAGCGAGTCGTCTTGGTGATCGCGCTGTTTGGTAACGAAAAAATGCCAGAAGGTTTTGATGCCCGTCCAATCGGGCAAGTGCCGCCACCACAGGTTGGGTTGGTACAGCATCACTTTTTGAAATTTGCCGACCATTGTCGCTTGGCTCACACCCATCCGACGGAAATAACGGATCGCGCCACCGAGGCTCCCCCAACCAATCCACTGGAAGTCGTTGCAGATTTCCTTTAAGTGTGGATCGGCATGGCCGACGACGCCCAGACAACTCACGTGGTAACCCTGCCGCCGCAGTTCTTCGGCGACGAGCACCGGCAGTCGTCCCCACGCGGCCAACAGGCCGATGCGGCGGTCGTTGCCACTGGATTGTTGACGTGGAGTGAGTTGCATGTTTTTGGCCCGATTCACGCTGCTTGTTCGGAATCGCGGAGCACGGTGGGTTGGATGCCGGCCGCTTTTTCCAGGTCGGCGATCGCACGTCGCATCGCTTTGAATTCCCTGCGCATCTCCGGGAGCTTGGCGACGGCGGCAAGTTTGAGTTTCTGTTCGCGTTCCGGCGTGGCCGGGACGCCGAGCATCACGGTGCCGTCGGGCACGTTGTTCGTGATGCCGGCCATCGCACAGAGGATCGCGCGGCTGCCGATGTGGACGTGGTCTCGGATGCCCGCCTGACCGCCCATCACGACGTAGTCGCCGGTTGTAGTACTGCCGGCGATGCCGACTTGGGAGCAAATTAGGTTGTGCTTGCCGATCTGGCAGTTGTGAGCGATCTGCACAAGGTTGTCGATCTTGGTGCCCTCGCCGATCGTGGTCGCGCCGTAGGTGCCGCGGTCGACGGTCGCGGCCGCGCCGATTTCCACGTCGCTACCGATTCGCACGTATCCGAGCTGAGCGGCGACGACGTGCTTACCGGCGACTTGCGTATAACCGAAGCCGTGGGCGCCGATCACCGCACCGCCGTGGATGGTCGAGCGATCGCCGACGACCGTGTTTTCGTAGAGCACTACGCCGGGGCCGATGAGCACGCCGCCGCCGATTGTGCAGCCGGGCAGAATCTGCGCGCCGGGCAGGATCGTGGTGTCGTTGCCGACGATGCAGTCGTCCCCGATCGTTACGCCGGGGTGGACGTTCACGTTCTTACCAAGCCGTGCGGTGCTGGCGACGATCGCCTGCGGGCTGACGCCGATCGCGGCTTGTGTTCGCGGCGGACGGAAGTAGGACACGATCTTGGCGAACGCGGCGTGGACGTCTTTGACGCGAATCGCACAGCGAGCCGGGTCGTCCCCGACCCCGGTCTTTTCCCAAACCATCGCTTCCGGCACCACCACGGCGGCCGCCTCAGTCGCGGCTAATTGTTTCACGCGTTCCGGCTGGTCGATAAAAGTGATCTCGCCGCGTTTGACTTCGCGCAGAACCGCCGCGCCGTGAATCACAGTCGCCGCATCGCCGACGACCTGCCCACCCGCCAACTCCGCCAACATGCCGAGCGTAATCGATCGATCCATCCGAGTGGCTTCCTTGTGCGCCAGACTGTCGAGCCTGACTCGTCCCTAAAAGTGTCAGGCTGGGAATCCTGACGTACAGCGGGTCGCGGATGGTAGCGGATGCCTGCAGGCGCGACAAGTCGAGGTCGGCCGCGTGTGCTAGCGTGATATCAATTGGCCGGAGTTGGCTTGCATCAGCGCCCAGATTTCGCGGAGGCTCTCAGCGGCGGCGGGCGTGATGCGGCCCGAGGCGTAAGCGACTTCGCTATAGAGGCGCGTCATGCGGCGGGCTTCTTCGTGAAGCGGCGTATGCGGCGGGACCGCGAGGCAGACCAGCTCGGTGGGCGTCTGGTCGGGCGAGCGCGGATGGCCTGCGTCGCGGGCCCAGGCTTCGAACGCTTCAAACGTGTAGCGTACGAGCTCTTCGGGCGGCAGGCGGCGATGGTCGCCGGTGGCGAAGGGGTCGCGAAATTCGGCGAAACGGCGGTGGTGGTGTGATTTCTTCGCTTCCTCTTCTGTACTCTCAATGGCTGCTGCACCTCGGCTGAACAGTCGTGCAAACAACTCACGAAGCTGTCGCAGGGCGTCGCGCACGGCCTGCGCGAGCGCGTGGCGGTTTCGCCAGATGTACACGGCGACGATAATCGCCACGACTGCGTAGAAAACCAGCTTCAGCAGGCCCGCCAGGCCGCTCAGCGAAGGCGGCGGGATTTTTGGCAACTCGAACGGCTTCTCGTCGGGCGAGTGCTCGGGCAGCGGGGCGTTCGCCGGTCGGTTGCCCTGTGCATTTTCTTGCTGCTGCTCGTCGTCTTGTTCGTTCGCCACTTGCTGGCCGCTGTCGTCGGAGCGCTCCTTCTCGCCGGAATTGTCGGACGCTTGTTCGCCCTGCTCGCTTTCACTTTGTGCGGAGCCGGAGTCTGACGCTTTGGCCGATTTTTCGTCGCTGGACTCGCCACCCTCGTCCGCTTCGCTTTCCGATTTGCCGGAAGGCTTGCCTTGATCGGACTCGGTGGGGTCGCCCTTGGCACCTTCTTGCACCGCGTCGCCTTGCGGGGCGTCTTCCTTGATCGCGCCGCCGGAGGGATCGTGTTCGTCGGAGCCGTCGCGGCCGGCGCCAAAGCGCGATGCCGGCATGCCGCCTGGGGAAGTTGCTTGCCATGGAACCTGCGAGATCGCGTATTCGGCGTGCGGCCGGGGAATGAGGGCCGCAAGCAGCATCACGACGATGATCAGCGCCGCGCCGATCGCGACCCAGGTGGCGGCCATCGGCGCCGGCATCTCGACTCGGCGTTGCCGCAGATAGCGTCGCAAGCCGAGGAAGCTCGTCGTCACCAACAGCGCCAGCGCCGACGCGACGTAAACCAATAGCAAAGAAAACACATACCGACGGCGGCCGACGTCGGCGGCAGGAACCCAGTGTTGGCCAATGCCAAACAGCGGCAGTGCCGCGAGCGAGAAATAGAGCACCCACAGTCCGGGCGTGTGTTTGCCTTTCTTCGGCTTGAGGAACCGACGCCACCAGGGAGTTGAATCGTCCTTGCCGGCCAGCAACTCATTCTCGGCAGCTGGCGAATCTTGCGCCGAATTCGCTGCATCGACGCCGATTCGCTGCATCAGGCCTTCGCCGGACGAATCCTCATCGTCGTCGATCAGCGTGCAGTCCCATGTCAGCTTGTGCGCGCACCACCAGACGACGCACATCAGCGCGATGTTGATCAACCAGCTGAACGGACTCGGATGTTCGACGAATTTCAGCAACACAAAGAACGTCGCCAGCCCCAAAGGCAACGCGAAGAGCGACGCGTATTCGCTGCCGCTTTCGATCGAAATTCGGGCGACGAGCACCGCCGCGAATACAAACAGCGCGAACACGTACATCAACCGGGCCTGGTACTCGCCGACGTACATCACTTCGATCAGGAAGAAAACGAGGCTGCCCACGAGCGCCATGACGAGCGCGGGGCTGACCGCGATGGTCACGTAATCGGCCGTCGTCATGTAGAGGCGCTTTGCCATTTTTCGTTCGCTAGCGCAACACGAGCCGCTGGCACATCCGGGCGATGCCAGCCCGGTCGCGGAGTTGGCGGACTTCGATTCGTTCGGCCACGAGCGGGCCGGCGACGCGGGCGAAGTCGTATTCATCGTACACGTTGACGATCGCCGTGACGGCCATGCCGCGACGCCGCAGTCCGCCGAGCGCGATGGCGGCTTCGGTCGTCACGCTGGTGAGCATGGCGATGACGGTGGCACTCTGTGGCATGCGGCTCGTTGTTTCGTGAACGAGTTGGGCGAGCGGCAGGCCGTCGGACTTCTCGACGCGGGCCAGCGTTTCGAGAATCTGGCTCAATTGAATGTTGCTGCGCCGCGTCGGCACGATCACGGGGCGGAGGCGGTGATTGTCCTGCTCGTCGCCGGCGGCTTGGGCTTCGCGGCGGGTGCGGACCTGGTCGTGGTTCCAGCCTTCGCGGCGGATCCGCTCGGCAGCGTCGCGGCCATTGGTGATGAGGCCCACTTGCTGGCCCATCTGGCAGAGTGCGCCGGCGAGCGATGCGGCTGCTGTGACGGCTAGCTCGGAACGGACCGGTTCGTCCTCGGCGGCGAACGATTGCTGGTGAAAATCCAGCAGGATCGTCGCTCCCGCCACGGTCGACGGCTCGTAGATCTTGCTGTGCAGAGTGCCCGTCCGCGCGGTCGCGCGCCAGTGGATGCGATTGAACGGGTCGCCCGGCTGGTAGCCGCGGACGCCCGCGATTCGCGTCGGGTCTTCGAACAGCCGGTGCGACATTCGCACTTCGCCGATCGGGCGGCGCGAGGCAATGTCGAAGCCCGCAAGCGGAATCACGTCGGGGTAAACGAGCACGAAGCTGGGCTCGCTCAAGATGCGGTAGCGGCGGTAGAGGCCGAAGACGTCGCCGGTCTCGGCCACGAGCGGGCCGAGTTGATAGTAGCCGCGGCAGTTGCACTTGAGTTGGTAGCTGATCGTCTTGCGGCCGCGGCCGCGGAAGGAGACGAGCTGCAGCCGCCGGCCGGTGATCTGCAAGTTGGGCGGGTAGTGGACGAGCGCTTTGCGGGGCAGCAAGTCCTCCAGCAGCAGCCACGGGATCGGCAGCCGGGTGTGGTTTTCGATCACGGTGACCACTGCGACGCTATCACCGATCTTCACGTGCTCGCGATTGATCGAGCGTGTCGCCGTCAGATGGGCGGACCAGCGATCGGCGAGCGTGCGACTAAGTACAATCACGCCCAGCAGCGCGTACATCGCATAGGCCAAGAGCCCGAGATTGAGTGCCAGGGCCACCAGAATGAAAGCGATGGTGACAACCAACCAGCGCATGGGATTACGCCTCACGCGCGGCGGGGGCCACGCCGCGACTTTCCAAGAGCGGCACCTTAACGTTGTCCAAAATGTCGGTGAGGATCTCGGCC
This sequence comes from Planctomycetota bacterium, assembly GCA_031403315.1. Lineage (GTDB taxonomy): Bacteria > Planctomycetota > Planctomycetia > Pirellulales > Lacipirellulaceae > DASYDU01. The sequence goes on along the minus strand of JANNTD010000054.1, from coordinate 254 downwards.
ACGCTCACGTTTTGCAATCGCGCTTCAGGCCGGAGGATGATGCGGTGGCCAAGGACGGCGGGGACAATGCTCTTCACATCGTCGGGCTCGATGAAATTGCGGCCTCGAATCGCGGCGATCGCCTGCGACGTGCGATAAAGCGCGATCGACGCCCGCGGGCTGCCGCCGAGGCTGATGTCGTGGTGGCCGCGGGTGGCGTGGACGATCTCGGTGATGTAGCGGCGGATCTTGGCGTCGACGTGCACCGTCCGCAC
>JANNTD010000053.1:0-3966 GCA_031403315.1 Planctomycetota bacterium | reverse complement strand
CTGCGGGAGTGACGCACGTCACCGATAAGTACGGACCCCGGCTGGTCGAGCAGGGTCGGGCCAGCTACTTGCGGCCGACGATCGTGCATTGCCAATCGCCTGATCGATGCAGTGCTGCTTGTACGCTTCGAGCTGCTCCATCCACCCCTTTTTGATGAGCTTGATCACCCACCGCGGATCGAGATCGATGCAGAAGCAAATGCCGCCGCGGTGCTGGGCGAGATGCTCGACGGCCAGCCGCAGCCGCCGCGGGCCGGAAGGACCGAGCATCAACCAATTCGAGCCGCGCGGGAAATACTTCTCCGGCAGCGTGTCGCTGAAGAGCGAGTAGTCGGTGCGGAAGTCATCAACCGCAACGCGAGTCTTCGGGACGCCCGTCGTTCCGCCCGTTTCAAACACGTAAATCGGCTTGTCGGCGAGCGCCTTGGGCACCCACCGCCGCACCGGCCCGCCCCGCAGCCATTCGTCCTCGAAGGGCGGAAACTTTTTCAAATCGTCGAACGAACGAACCTCGGTCAGCGGGTCAAATTTGAGGTTCCGCTTGAAATCGAGCCAGAACGGGCAGCCGGTCGATTCGTGAAAATGCCAGGCGACGGTCTCGACGACATGGGCATCGAGCGTTTCGCGGGCCCGGCGGACGGCGTCGGCAGGAGCAGTATTCGACATCGGCGAATCCCAACGAGGCAGGCAGAATAATGGCAGGCTGCATCCAACTCTGACGATATCGAGGCGCGCACCGCCAGACAACGCTGAATCTCCTCCACTACGCCGCGCGGCCCCGTTTGGTTGGCCGAAAAGCGCAAGAAAATGGCCCCGCCGCTGCGAGGCCGGGGATCTGCAAAATCGCAGCCGGCAGCTCAGCTCTGCGAATTGGCCGGGTTTGGCACGCTCGAGAGTTGCGCCAGAACCTGGATCACGCCGTTAAGATGTGCCAGCCGCGGGCCGTGGCGATCGACGAATTCGTTGAGCACGAATTCGCCATCGACCATGTCTTCACTCTGCTCGTTGATGTCGTCCGTCAGACGATTGAGATACTCGATCTGCACGCGGCTCAGCGCCTCGGCGGATTCGCGGCAAGCGGCGGCCAGCTTCGGATGGGCGTTGCGCCACTGATGCAATTCGCTGGCCCGCTGCTTCTGCTGCGTGGCCATCGTGGCCACGAGTTCTTCGAGCAACTCGTTCGTCCGCTCCTGGGCATTGAGCACGTCGCGGAGCAAATCGACTTGCTCCTCGCGCGCAACCGAGCGCGTCGGTGTGCCCTGCGAGACTTCCAACTGCGAATACAACGGCGGTGTCGAATGTCGAGAACTAGACATGAAATGTCGGTTCCTTGGTATGTATTTGTATTTTCGAAAGCGATCGCTGGATGTAAGGTCTGGCTGCGCGAGGAACTGACTTCAAAAGGAATTAAGATGCGCGGATTCCTATCGCGAATCCGCCGCATCTCGAAAGCCAATCGTCGGCCACAGTGTTTTCATCGCGCTGCCCAATCGCCGATGAGATCCTGGACCGCGGCAGCAGCCCGCCCACTGCACTCCGCTGACCTCCCCAAGCAGAACCCTACTTTTGCTCTCTTAGTTTAACGGAAACTAAAGTCGATTTCCAGAATCGAGCCAACTTTCTTCGGGAAACAAATGCCGGCGCGATTTGGCATGCGGGAATCTGGCCGTCGCAATGGCCGTGGCTTGCAGCGTTTCCGTCGTAACGGCTGTCGCCGGCGATTCCATCGCTAAAGTCCTCCACCGAGCGGTCCCGATGGTTTGATTACCCCGTGCTCGGCAACCCGACTTTGCGGGTGCCGCTCTGCAACGATCGACACCGTGTTTCAGGCTCTGGCAGACAACCCATGATGCTCCACCAAACCCCAAACGGGGCAACGACTTTCGGCTATTTATCCGCCGTCGAATCGGCCGAGCACGGCTTTTTCGGCGGCTATCTGTTGGTTTCGCCGTTGGGCAGGCCCGTCGAGTTTCACTGCACCGCCCCAATTCGCCCTTCACGGGCTCAGGAAATCCTCTACGGCCCGACTCTGCAGCCGTATTTGCTCGGCGAACAGATCGCGGGCACACTGCTAGCCAAGGCACAAACGAGGCCGCAAATCATCCTAACCGACCAATCCTCCGTACTTTGCCACCGCGCAAAGGTCGATGTTCCGATCGTCTATCTGGTTCCCGCGGCTCTCGACGCTAGCGCACCATTAGCCGGCCATGTCCTTGTTTCCGGACACGCGTTCGAATTGGCTGCCGGATTTGCAGCCGACCGCGATGCGGCCATCGCGCTACTGACGACGCTCGCCAACCACGTCGATTTGCCGGAGCCGTTCGAGCGGATTCACGAGGCGATTTGCGAAGCGCAACGGATCGGCCAGCGGGGGCAGGATGCTCATGGCGAAGCAGCCTAATACGACAAGTCCGGTAGAAGTCGGTTGGTCGCTCTCCGGCGACACGGCGTTCGCCATCGACGAAATTCCCTGTGTCGACCTGCTCGATCTCGCGGTGACGTCGGGCGGCGTCTGCTCGGCGTCGTTTGCGAATCTGCGAATCGAGACCGTCGGCTGCATGTTTCGCGAAGCACGGCAGAACGACGTCAAGGCACTGGCAAAATCGCCAGCGGTGCCGCGCGCGACGACTCCGCGGAAGTTTCACGCGACGCGAATCCGTCCGCCGCGCGACGTGGTAAAACTCGCCGACCGGCTGCGGATGCTGCTCGAACCGCCGCTCGAATCGCTGCTCGCCGCGCAGTCGCTGCGATTTCCGCACACGCCGTTTCCGTTTCAGCTCGACGGCGTCGCGTTTCTCTACCCGCGGCACGAGGCGGTGCTCGCCGACGAGATGGGGCTCGGCAAGACGATGCAGGCGATCACGGCGGTGCGGCTACTCGCGCACCACGGCCAATTGCAGCGGATGCTCTTGGTCTGCCCCAAGCCGCTCGTGACCAATTGGCAGCGGGAGTTTGCCCAATGGGCGCCGGAGCTGCCGCTCACCGTGGTCGAAGGCAGCGCCGAACGCCGGCAATGGCTGTGGCGAAACTCCCGCGACCTGATCACGATCGCCAACTACGAATCGGTTGTCCGCGACGCCGAAGCGGTCTGCGACGAAGCGAATCATTTTGACCTGGTGATTCTCGACGAATCGCAGCGGATCAAGAACCGGGCCAATGTCACCAATCAGGTCGCGCGGTCGATTCCGCGTAGCCGCAGTTGGGCGCTCACCGGCACGCCGATCGAGAACAGCGTCGACGACCTGGTGGGGATCTTTGAATTCGTCGCGCCGGGCCAGATCGAAGCGGGGATGAAGCCGCGGGCCATCGGCCGGGCGGTGAGCGACTACGTCCTCCGCCGCACCAAAGAGCAAGTGCTCACCGATTTGCCGCCCAAGCTGTTCCGCGACGCCGAGCTCGAGCTCACGCCCGAGCAGGCGGCTGTGTACCAGTTGGCGGAAGAGGAGGGCGTCATCAAGCTCCGCGAGATGAAGCACCTGGTGACGATCCAGCACGTGTTCGAGCTGGTGCTGCGGCTCAAGCAAATCTGCAATTTCGACCCCGACTCTGGCGCGAGCAGCAAATTCGAACGGCTCGAGGCGGACCTCGAAGAGTGCGCCGCGAGCGGCCGCAAGGCGATCGTCTTCAGCCAGTGGGTCGAGACGCTCTTGGAGCTCAAGTCGCGGCTCGCCCGCTTTTCGCCGGAAGAATTCCACGGCCAGATTCCGCCGCGGCGGCGCGACGCGGCCATCGAGCGCTTCCGCAGCGACGATGCGTCGAGCGTGATGCTGATGAGCTACGGCGCAGGCAGCGTCGGCCTCAATCTCCAGTTCGCCAATTATGTATTCCTGTTCGACCGCTGGTGGAACCCGGCCGTCGAGGATCAGGCGATCAACCGCGCCCACCGCATCGGCCAACGCGAACCGGTGTTCGTGACGCGCTTCGTCAGCCAGAACACCATCGAAGGCCGCATCGCGGAGGTGCTGG
>JANNTD010000052.1:0-3004 GCA_031403315.1 Planctomycetota bacterium | reverse complement strand
GCTTCGAATCGGGAATTGGCGCGAAGGCGACGGTCACGCTATCGCGCGCCCGCTCGTCGCGGATGCCGCGATAGATTCCGTCACGCTCGTTCTGCTGATGCCCCTTGACATAGCACTGCGTGGTGAAGTCGTCCTGGCCGGTGCGTTTGAGCTTGAAATGGATGTGGGGCGTGCGGCCGGGGTAGGGAACGGGCTTCACCGTGCGGAAGTAGTACTCGCCCGTGGAGCTGGTGAGGAATCGGCCGAAGCCCTGGAAATTCGCGTCGCGATTCGCCTCGCGCTGGCCGAATCGATCATTCGAATGCAAATACACGCCGTTGCCGTCGACTTGCCAGATCTCGACGAGCACATTCCGCAGCGGGTTGCCAGCGACATCGAGCACGTGGCCCGAGAGGTGGGTCACCTCTCCGATGGCGGGTGTGAGGGCATCGTTCACGACGATCAGGTCGTTGTCCGTGTCGAGCGGCAAGCGGTTGGGATAGAACGGCCCCTCGGTTTGCAGCGGCGTCTTAAAGAGCGCCTCGGCAAACGCGCCGCGCACGTCCCAAAACGCGGGGATCGCCAACCCGGCTGCCGTGAGCGTGGCACCTTTGATGAATTGCCGCCGGTCGGGGATGGGGATAAGTGAATGCATCGCACGGTCTCCCGGAGTGATCACTGGATCCTAACACATGGAAGATCGAACCCCAATGAAGGTGTCACGGGTCGCGGAATCTTGCCACGTACTCAAACTGGTCGCTGAAGCGACTAGTCCGTATTTGCGACGGACTGGTCACTTTAGTGACCAGTTTAGCGTGGCTTCTGGTAGCGCTTGTAGGGCACTTTCTCGAGAAAGGCGCATAGCTCCAACGCGCGCTTCAGGCCCCGGTCCAGATCGATTGGCACATGTGTGTGGGGATAGTCTCGCCAATTCTTGACGATCCCATGCCGAATCGCTTGCGTCAGCGTGTAGCGATACGCCAGCCGGCACTGCTTCTCGTCGCGGATGCAGCCGTCGAAATAATCCTGGTGCCCGGCCTCGCTCCAGAATGGTATGCGGCGTTCGGGGAGTAAATCGTTGACGAGCTTGGCGACCGAGCCGTGCAGCCGCTGCATGAGCGTGCCGAGGTTCTCGCCGACCTTCAAGTAGCCGAGCGTGTGGTAGTGGTTGTCGAGCAGGCTGGTGACCCAGGGCGTGAACTCGTACTTTGCGGTGTAGTGATCGAAACGGTCCCAGAAGACGCTCTTGGCCACATCGCTCGTGAAGGCGGGGAAACGGTCGCGGCAGCGGGCCGTGATGAAATACACCTGGTTGTCGAGATACCAGTGCTCAAAGCGATGGTTGTCGCCAAACGATTCGGACGCGCTCGACGAACTCTTGCGAAAGTGACGGTACTTTCCCATGAGGGAGAGTATATGGACTGGTCGCGTTAGCGACCAGTAAATTCCTGAACAATATCGAAGTTTCTCGCCAAAAACTGGTCGCTGAAGCGACCAGTCCGTCGACGAGGCACTACTCCCATTCGATCGTGGCGGGGGGCTTTGAGGAGATATCGTAGACCACGCGGTTGATGCCCTTCACTTCGTTGATGATGCGGGTCGAGATGCGGGCCAACAAGTCGTACGGCAAATGGCTCCAGTCGGCGGTCATGAAGTCGTCGGTGTTGACCGAGCGGACCGCGAGCGCGTTTTCGTAGGTTCGTTCATCGCCCATCACTCCGACGCTCTGCACCGGCAAGAGCACCGCGAAGGCTTGAGACGTGGCGCGATACAGGCCGGCCGCTTTGATTTCGCCGACCACGATCGCGTCGGCTTCCCGCAGCGTGTCGAGCCGCGGCTTGGTGACTTCGCCCAAGCAGCGGACTGCGAGGCCGGGGCCGGGGAACGGGTGCCGCCAGACGAGCTCCTCGGGGAGGCCGAGCTGCAGGCCGAGCTGGCGGACTTCGTCTTTGAACAAATCGCGCAAGGGTTCTATCAGCTCGAAGCCGAGTTCGGCAGGCAGGCCGCCGACGTTGTGGTGCAACTTGATCGTGTCGGTTGGTCCGTCGAGGGCGGCGCCGCTTTCAATCACGTCAGGGTACAACGTGCCTTGGGCCAAGAATTTTGCGCCTTGGATCTTGCGGGCCTCGGCGGTGAAGCAGTCGATGAACACATGGCCGATGCGGCGGCGTTTCTCTTGGGGCTCGACGATGCCGACGAGCGCGCCTAAGAATTTGTCCTCGGCCTGGACGACGTGCAGGTCGGTCTTGAAGTGCTTGGTGAACTCTTCGATCACCGACTCGGCCTCGCTCTTGCGCAACAGACCGTTGTCCACCAAGATGCAGGAAAGCTGCGGACCGATGGCCTGATACAAGAGCGCCGCTACGACCGACGAATCGACGCCGCCGGAGAGTCCGCAGATCACGCGGTCGCTACCGACTCGGGCGCGGACATCGCGGATGGTTTGCTCGGCGAAGTCGCCCAGCCGCCACGTGCCGCGGCAGCCGCACACTTTGTTGACGAAGTTGGCGAGCAGCGTCTTGCCTTCGACGGTGTGGGTTACTTCGGGATGGAACTGCAGGCCGTACAGCGGGCGGGTGCGATGCTTGACCGCGGCGTGCGGGCAGGTGCTGGTGATCGCGAGCGAGACGAAATCGTCCGACACGCGATCGACCTGATCGCCATGACTCATCCAGACTTGCGACTCGCGGGCGGCGCCGGCGAACAAGTCAGCCGCTGCGGGATTCGCAGCGTCGACGACCAAATTCGCGCGACCGAATTCGCGGACTTCGTGGCTCTGCACCTTGCCGCCCAGTGCGTGGCACATTAGCTGCATGCCGTAGCAAATACCGAGCACCGGAATGCCAAGCTCGAAAATTTTCGGATCGCAATGGGGCGCGCCGTCGGCATACACGCTGGCCGGCCCGCCGGAGAGAATCAGGCCCTTCGGTGCGAGCTCGCGGACGCGATCGGCCATGATGTCGTGCCGGACGATTTCGCAGTACACATGCTGCTCGCGAACCCGGCGGGCGATCAGCTGCACGTA
>JANNTD010000051.1:0-22586 GCA_031403315.1 Planctomycetota bacterium | reverse complement strand
GACCACGTACGGCGGTTTGTAACGGGCAGCACGGGGACGGTCGGCCCGCTTGCCGATAATCTGGTGGGGAGCGCAAACCTGTTTCAGCATGTCGACCGCCTGCCGAGCCGCAGCGTCAATTTCATCACGGCCCACGACGGTTTCACGCTCAACGATCTGGTCACGTACGAGGACAAGCACAACGACGCCAACGGCGAGCAGAACCGCGATGGCACGAACGACAACTTTAGCTGGAACTGCGGCGTTGAGGGACCGAGCGACGATCCAGCGATCGACGCGATCCGCCGCCGGCAGATCAAGAACGTCTTGACGATACTGCTGCTATCGGAGGGGCGGCCGATGATGTTGATGGGCGACGAGGTGCGACGCACGCAGCAGGGTAACAACAACGCGTATTGCCAGGATAACGCAATTTCCTGGTTCGACTGGGATGATGTCGCCCGCCATGCGGAGATTCGCCAGTTCGCCCGCGGACTCATCCATTTTCACCAAGAATCGGCGATTTTTCGCGATCGCACATTTTGGGGCGAGCCGGGGGCCACTAAAATCACCTGGCATGGAGTGAAATTGAATCAGCCGGAGTGGGATGATGAATCGCACTCGCTGGCGTACGAATTGTTCCACGCGGAGAGCTCGGAGCATTTGCACGTCATGCTCAACGAGTACTGGGAACCGCTGACGTTCGAGCTTCCGGCGACGGAGACGGACCGAGTGTGGCGGCGAATGGTCGGTACGGCCCTCGAGTCGCCGCTGGATTTTTGCGATCCGCCGGTACCGCTGTCCGGCGGGCCGGCAAAATACGCTTGCCAGGCGCGGTCTTCGGTCGTGCTGGTGAGTGTTCCGGCATAGGTCCCGAGCAGCCATCGTGAGAAGGAGCGAAATCATGGCCAACCAATTCGACGTGATCATCATCGGCAGCGGGGCGGGCGGCGGCACGCTGGCCTGTCATCTCGCCCCTTCGGGCAAGCGGATCCTGCTTCTCGAGCGTGGCGATTGGCTCAAGCGCGAGCCGGAGAATTGGGTCACGGAGGAAGTGTTCGTCAAGAATCGTTACGTATCTCCCGACATCTGGCGCGACAAAAACGGCAAGCCGTTTCAACCCGGCGTCCACTATTTTGTTGGCGGGGCGACGAAAATGTACGGTGCGGCGCTCTACCGACTGCGCGAAAAGGATTTCGGCGAAATGCAGCACAAGGACGGCATCTCGCCGGCCTGGCCCATCAGTTACGACGAGCTGGAGCCGTACTACACCAAGGCCGAGCAGATGTACCACGTACATGGCGCCCGCGGCGAGGACCCGACCGAGCCGCCCTATAGTGCGCCGTATCCGCATCCGCCCGTGTCGCACGAGCCGCGGATCGCCAAGCTCGCCGACGATCTCGCGCGGGTCGGCTACCGGCCATTTCATTCGCCGTGTGGCATCATGCTCGACGAGTCGCGGATGGCGTTCAGCCGATGCGTCCGTTGCATCGACTGTGACGGCTTCCCGTGTCTGGTCCACGCCAAGAGCGATGCCGAAGTGTTGGGCGTGCGGCCAGCTCTAAAACACTCGAACGTAACGCTCATGACCAACGCGATGGTGCTGAAGCTGGGCACGAATCCTGCCGGCACCGCGGTGACGCAGGTCGTCGTCAATCACGAAGGTCAGCAGGAAATCTACGAAGCCGGCATCGTCGCGGTCTCCTGTGGCGCGGCCAACTCGGCCAAGCTGCTCCTCATGTCGGCGAACGACAAGCACCCCCGCGGCCTCGCCAACGGCTCGGACCAGGTCGGCCGGAACTACATGTTCCACAACAGCCAGGCGGTGCTCGCGCTGTCGAAGGAGCCGAACCCGACGATTTACCAAAAGACGCTCGGGCTCAACGATTTTTACTTCGGCATGGACGGCTTCGAGTATCCGATGGGCAACATCCAGATGATCGGCAAGTCGCAGGCTCCGATGTTTCGCGGCGAGAAGCCGATCGAAACCGCGCTCGCGCCGCAGTGGACGCTCGAACTGGTCGCCCGTCACGCGGTCGACTTCTGGCTCTCGACCGAGGACCTGCCCCGACCGGAGAACCGTGTCACGGTCGACGCCCAGGGCCAGATCACGCTCAGCTACACGAAGACGAATCAGGTCGCCAAGCAGAAACTGTACGAGAAGCTCAAGTCGATGCTCAACCACCTCGACATGCACGACCACCTGATCCCGCGAAATCTCTACATGAAGAACGAGATCGACCTGGGCGGCGTGGCCCATCAGGCGGGCACTTGCCGCTTTGGCCGCGATCCAAAAACGTCGGTCCTCGACACGAACTGCAAGGCGCACGAGCTCGACAATCTGTACGTCGTCGACACCAGCTTTTTCTGCAGCATCGGCGCGGTGAACCCGGCGCTCACGGCAATAGCCAATGCGCTGCGCGTGGGCGACCATCTGCTCGACCGTCTGTAATCGTCGCTGCCGATTTCGATACACATAAAGGAGTATTTCGCATGAGTTTGAAGGGAAAAGTAGCTATAGTCACGGGCGGCAACAGCGGCATCGGCATGGCGATAGTGCTGGAACTCGCGCGGCAAGGTGCGAGCGTCGTCATCGATTACGTCTCGCATCCGGAATCTACCGAGGCGCTCGAAAAACAGGTGTGCGCGCTGGGCGAGCGAGCGATTGGCGTCGCTGCCGACGTTAGCAAGGTGGCCGACCTGGAGAACCTGATCGCCGCGGCCGTGAAGCAGTTCGGCCGGATCGACGTCATGGTCAACAACGCCGGCGTCGAGACCCGCACGTCGGTCCTCGACACGACCGAAGCCCAATACGAAAAGGTGCTGGCGATCAATCTCAAGAGCGCATTCTTCGGCACCCAGCTGGCCGCGAAGCAGATGATCAAGCAGGGCGGGGGTGGCCGGATCATCAACATCACTTCAGTACACGAAGATTGGCCAATGCCCGGCAACACGGCCTACTGCCTCTCGAAAGGCGGCATGCGGATGCTCACCCGCACCGCCGGCGTCGAGCTCGCCCCGCACAACATCTTGGTGGTGGGCGTTGGCCCGGGCGCGGTGGCGACGCCGATCAACCTCTCGACGATGAAGGACCCCGCGCTGATGAAGAAGCTCAACGATGCAATTCCGCTCGGTCGGATGGCCAAGCCTGAGGAGATCGCCAGTGTGGTCGGCTTCCTGGCCGGCGACGGCGCGAGCTACCTGACGGCAACGACGATCTTTGCCGATGGCGGCATGATGCAGAGCAGCCCGGGGCTATAGTAGTCCAGTCAAAGCAAACAGGGAATTTGGATCATGGCCGAACTGCCGCACGTGGTGATTCTTGGTGCTGGATTCGGCGGCATCGGGGCTGCACAGAAATTGCGCGACGCACCGGTGCGGATCACGATCGTCGACAAGCACGACTACCACACGTTTCAGCCGCTCCTGTATCAGGTCGCCACCGACGAGCTAGGGCCCGCGGAGGTCGGCTACCCGGTGCGTGAGTTGTTACACCGACACAAGGATTGGGCGTTCCACAAGTGTGCGGTCCAAAGCGTCGACCTGGCCAAGAAGCAGGTCGTGGCCGAGGGGATGGCGCCGCTGGCATATGACTATCTCGTGCTGGCGCTCGGCGCGGGCGTCAATTTTAACGGCACGCCCGGCGCCGACAAGTATTCCTATCCGCTCTACACAATGAACGACGCGATTCGGCTGCACGACCACATCCTCAAGATGTTCGAGGCGGTCGACAAGAACCCGGCGCTCGTGGACGAGGGGGCGCTCGCTTTTTGCATCGTCGGCGGCGGCCCGACAGGGACCGAGCTGGCCGGTGCGATGTCGGAACTGCTACACGCGGAACTGGCGGAAGACTATCCGAACCTTCCGATCGACAGAGTGCAGATCATTCTCTACGAGCACTCTCCGCATCTCTTGGCCCCATTCAAACCAAAATTGCGCGACTACGCCCAAAAGGCGCTCGCAGAGCGGGGCGTCGCGGTGCACACCGGTGCAGGCGTGAAAGAAGTCGGGCCGAACGTAATCACGCTCGCCAGCGGCGAAAAGGTGAAAACGCGGACGCTGATTTGGGCGGCTGGTTTGCACGCCAACCCCGTGGCGGAATCGTTGGGACTGGAACTCGCGCCGGGCGGACGCATCCCGGTCGGGCCCAATCTGCAGATCAAGGACTACCCCGGTGTCTTTGCGATCGGCGACGTCGCGGCGACGACCGACGCCAAGACGGGCCAGCCGCTGCCTGGGCTCGGTGCCGTCGCGCTCCAGGCCGGCCACTATGTCGGCAAGACAATCGCCCGTCTCGTCGCGGGAAAGCCGGTCGAGCCGTTCGAATACCGCGACAAGGGCACGATGGCCCAAGTCGGCCGCGGCGCGGCGGTGGTCGAGCTGCCCGGCGGCGGCACGCTCACCGGATCCGTGGCCTGGCTGGCGTGGCTCGGTGTGCACTTGAGCCTATTGAGCGGCGCGGAAGAAAAGACGAGCGTCTTCGTCGATTGGGGCTGGAACGCGCTGACGCGCCGACGCGGCAAACGGATCATCCTGACCGATGAAGACGTGGCAACGGAGCACGCATCGCCCGGCGGAGATACATCCGGTAAACCATCCGCCCCTACATGATCGAGCGTATTTAAGCGGCCGGGCTTGCCCCGCGCTGCATGTTCAGGCGAAGAATTCCTTGATCCCCTCCAGCACTTCGGTCGCCGCGACCGACGCCAGGATCATCCCCATCACGCGGCTCACGATGCTCGCGCCGCCACTGCCGATCGTCCGTGAGATCCAGCTCGCGCAACGCATCAAGACGTAGGCGGCGCCGACGACGATCAGCATCAAAACCGTCGTGACCAGTTGCTCGTCAAATGTGTGCAGATTGTTTTGAGTCAGCAGCACAACGGCCATCATCGCACCGGGTGAGGCGATCGACGGCGTGGCGAGCGGGAAAATGGCGACGTCGTGCGACTTACGGATGTCTTGGGCCTCGGCTTCCGGTTTGCTCTCGCCGAAGATCATGGTGAGCGCGAACAGGAACAGCACAATGCCGCCCGAGATTTGGAATGCCAGCAGCGGGACCCCCATCGCGCTGAGCACCGTTTCGCCGACGAAAATGAAGAACAGCAAGATTCCGACGGCGGCGGCGGCGGCCACCAATGCGATTTGTTTGCGTTCCTCCGGCTTGTGTCCGCGCGTCGCAGAGATGAAGACGGGGACCGTGCCGATCGGATCGATCACGGCCCAGAGGAGCACGAAGTTGCTGAGGATTTGCTGGAGATCGGGCATGGCAGGCGGAAAGGGCGGGGGGAGGGGAAGGTGCGACGAAATGGGTAGGGAAATATACTACATTTCCGGGCGGGAGGCTGAGAGGCCGGGTGGACGCAAAGGGGCCGGGTGCGCGCAAAAAAAAGCGGCGAGCAACCGTGGTCGCTCACCGCATTGAATTGCAGACTTACCCTGCCGTTCGACTAACTAGCAGCCGCGGCGGCGCGAAGCCACCACGCCAACGAGGCCCAGGCCGAAGAGCACAAACGTGGCCGGCTCGGGAACTAGGTGGGCGGCCATGGCAAATGCACGAGCCGGATTGCCATTGAGCGCGGAGCGGAAGCGAAAGGCCTGACCATTCGGTTGGTAGTCATTCGCACCAGCATTGCGATTCCAGGTCAGCTGGTTGTTTCCAGTCGGATTACCGGTGAGCACGCCATTCGCATCGCGTGCCAGTCCTTCGAGTTCGAAGATGTAGGTATGCCCAGAGATGATATCGACAGGAATACCATTCGAGTTCAAACCCAGCAGGAATACGGCGCCTGCCGAACCCGGAAAGCGCACCCACGAGTCGGCGGGCAGCAGATCGGGTAGCGCATTAGTGTAAGACGTACCGCCCGTCGGGGCCGGAGCGCCGGCGCCAACATCATACAAATGCACATTGTAGGTGATGCCGGTATCCGGGCCACTCAACAGCAATTGGATGTTCGCAACGCGGCCGCTCTTGGTGGCCAGAAAACTTTGCCCGGCGATCGGCGGCGGACCGCCAAAATTATTTTCGGGTTGAGCAAAGGTTGTGGGAACAGCATTGAGAACATTGGGACCAACCGCCGCCAGCGTGGTGATCGGATCATCGTCGTTGATCGACGTGAGGTTACTGTTGTCCAAATTGATCCACGCGGCGTTTTGACCAGTTGAGGTCAACGAGAGTTGCCCCGCCTGGGCGGGAGCACGAACGATCGCGGCCACCGCGCACGCGACCAGGAAAAGACTTTTGTACATCACTAGCATCCTCCAATCATTAGCAGATAGACGCGATGCAGAAGAGCATCAACCGAATTTAAGGGCACACATTGCGCTCTGAGCGCAATGCTTCCCCTTCCAGAACCACCTCACCGATAGATTCACTTTTATCGAAAGGAATGTTCTTGTCAATTTGCCGACCCAATAAAAGGACATTTATTTGCCTCATTACGACATTTGAAGTCCGTGCGGAATTGCAGCATAATATAGTGTAGAGGCGCAGCCATTTGCGCATCCTCTTTTCTGATCGCAGCGGTCCATTATTTATGCGGGAAATCCCCAAAGTCGCCCTGCTCGTAGAGACTTCGCGCGGCTTCGGCCGCGATCTGTTGCACGGCATCGCGCGCTATGCCCGCATCCACGGTCCCTGGAGCTTCCACATCACGCCTGGCGATTTCGAGCAGGCCGTGCCGAAAATGAAACAGTGGGGCGGCACCGGCATCATCGCCAGGATCCCCAACGAACGCATCGCCAAGGCGATTATCGAAGCCGGAGTCCCCACGATCGCGCTCGGACTGACCGACGAACAGCAACAGCCGGATAACCCGCTGTCGCAGTTGTCCGAATTGAGCTCCGACGCCAAAGAAGTGGCCCGGCTGGCAGCCGAGCATTTGCTCGAGCGACAATTCCGCCACTTCGCCTACGTGGGACTGGAGAATCGCGCTTGGTCGCAGCGGCGCGAGAATGCCTTTCGCGACTGGCTGCAGGAGGCCGGATTCACGCCGTCCGTCTACCATCAGCCTGCCAAGCCGCGCGACCGCGTCTGGGAAAAAGAGCAGGAAATTCTGGCCGATTGGATTCGTTCGCTACCGACGCCGCTGGGGCTGTTCGCCTGCAACGACGACCGTGGCCGCCAGGTCCTCGAAACCTGCCGACTCGTCGGCCTCCACGTGCCCGAGGATATCGCCGTGCTGGGCGTCGACAATGATGAGGTATTCTGCGAGCTCTCGGATCCGCCGCTCTCGAGTGTCGCACTAAATGCCGAGACGGCCGGCTATCGCGCCGCCGAGCTGCTCGACGGCATGATGAATGGCAAGATTCGCCGGCCGCGGCGGATCATGGTCGAAGCCGTCAGCGTGGTCACCCGGCGGTCGACGGAAGTGATCGCCGTGAAGGACTACGACGTGGCGACCGCCCTGCAATTCATTCGCCGCGAGCAAGGCCGCGGCATCTCGGTCGATCGCGTGGCCGACGAAGTGGCCATGTCGCGCCGCAGCCTCGAAAAGCGTTTCCGCGAATCGATTGGGCGGACAATTCTCGAAGAAATCCAGCTCGTGCGACTGGAGCGGGCCAAGCGGTTGCTCTTGGAAACGACTTATCCCATCTCAAAGGTGGCCGATATCTCGGGCTTCGGCTCGACGGGCTACTTCATCCAGTTCTTTCAGAAGCGAGTCGGCAAGACGCCGCGAAAGTACCGCGTCGACCTCGCGTCGTGATCGCTTCATCTCGCCCGCACCAGATTCACGACTTCGTGCGTATTCACGGCGTGGAAGCTGCGGAAAACCGGACCACTCGGCGCAAAAGCAGCATTTTTTTTCGCATGCAATCATGTCCAAGATTTTTCGTTCCGAGTAAGATGAGTAAGCGGAAAGTCATGGGAGAATCGGTGGCTAGCGGTTGCAGTGGCAGGTCGAGCGTGGGCTCCCTTTGGAATTGAGCGGTGGAGCATTTCTTGGCGGCAGGGTTCGAGGTTGGGCGGTGGCGTGCGGACTTTTCGCCGATTGCATTCCAATCGACAGGCGCGAACCTCCTCCGAATCTCCTCCTTGTCCGGTTCCCGGTTGAGCACGTGGTGAAATACTTGAATAGATGAACTTCAGACGGAGACAATTCATGTTGTGCGCAGAGCAATGGTCGATTCGAGCAATTTGTCGCGGGTGTCTCGCGTTGAGCTTATTGACGGGATTGTTGGCGGCGGCACAGGGCCAAAGCGTCGTGCCATTGTCGATGAGCGGCCTCTACGTGAACAACGCGTCACAGGGCCAGCCGGGTTGGAGCGGCTTCGGATTCTTTTGCCAGGGCGCGACTTGTGGCCCGTCGGCGACGCTGGGGAAATATGGGGCCTTTGTCGTGGACGACCTGGAAGGTCAGGGCTCGAATTCGGCCTGGCACACGACTGTCAATCGTGATGCCATTTTCGAGAGCGTGTTTCAGCAACCTGTTCTTGGCATTGATGCGAGCGACTTTCCGTACATTGACCGAGGCGCATTCGGCGCAAATTTCGATCCCGACAACTTCGTCATCGATGTCGTCTACAAGCCGCTTCCCGGAAACGCAGCGACCTCTTTTGACGTGACGCTCGACACGCACGACGGCTTCGCGCCCGATCCGGATGCCGGCAACGTCGGCAAACGTGTCGCAGAGCAGTTGCGCTATCGATTCACCGACTATGTCAACTATTACGACTCGAATCCTCACGACGCCGACGGCTTTGCTACCATCACCCAAGGCATCAATGACGGCGCGGGCGGACAGACTCACATCGGTCACGAGAAGAGCTATTTGTTCAAAAATGGTGACGCTGCGTTTCGCGATGGCAACACGCTGCTCGGCGACAACTTGGCCGATTTCAACAGCTTTGAGAATCTGGTCCCGAACGGGGCTATTACGATCTTCCTGCAAAGTTTGTACGGCGCCGAGAATACGGCTCGGATGAATGTCGAGGTCAAGGACGTTCGCGTACGCCCGCGTAATCCCGACCCGACGCTGAAGGGCCGTTTCGACTCCAAGAGCGGCATTGGAAACCGCTGGGGCGCACCCTTCCGCACCAGCACGTTGCTTGCGGGTGCAACCAACGAGCGGGACCCCAACCAGGGACATGATGACGTGCTTTTGATGTACGACAACAACGGCGATGGCACCGTCGCCGGAGACGAGTTCGCATTCATCCGTGACACCGATCGTGTGTCGCGATTCAACCAGTCCGGATTTACTAATATCATCATCAACACCGACGAAGATGGCATCGCCGCCGTGGATGGTGACGACATTGCCGGCGAGTTTGGGGCTTGGCAAGACCCGATTTACCAGACGTTCGACGGCACGATGGCGACGCTCAATATCAAGGCTAAGCTAACTGTCCCGCAAGGGGCCGGCGAGGCGAATCGGGTTGCCTTGTATCTCAGCGACCTCGATGGCAATGACGCGGCCGCGGGGCAAGGTGGCGAGCGATATCGCTACGACGTGCTTTTGAACCAGTTCAATACGTCCACGTTCACCACGGTCTCGATTCCGCTGACAAATTTTACGCAGCGGGACCACGGTTTTGAGACGGTCAACGACGGCGACGCTTCGCTCACGAATTTCAATCTCTACTACATGGGCGTAGCCGTGATCGAGGACATCGGCCTGGTGGACCTGGAGATTGAGAGCATCGAGGTTCGCACGCCGGCGTTGAGCCTGCCGGGTGACTTCAACGGCAACCACATCGTCGACGCGGCAGACTACTCGGTTTGGCGGGACCATTTGGGTGCGACCGAAGGGAGTTTTCTCGGCGGCAATGGCAACGGAGGCGTCGTCGACGACTCGGATTACGCTTTGTGGAAAATGAACTTTGGCATGTCGAACGGTGCCGGTGGCGCCGCCGGTGCGGCCGTGCCGGAGCCGGGCAGTTGTGCCTTGGCCGTTTTGGCCATGGCTGGATGTGGCATGTTCCGTCGCAAGCGATTGGGCCAATAGTCGTCGTTGGAAAGCAAATTGTCGGAATAGAATTGAGGCGAAACCAGTTACAACAACCACGGATTGCACGGATGCCACGGATGCGGCTTCGGTCGCATCCCGATCCGTGAAATCCGTGGTTGCAGAAAATGATTGGGGCCAACGGCCGGACTGGTTCACAGCGGCGGATACAAATTGTCTCGGAAAGATATTGAGATGAACAGACCGAAGGATTCACGAACTCGCGGCTTTACACTGGTTGAGTTGTTGGTCGTGATCGCGATCATCGGCATCCTCGTGGCGCTCTTGCTGCCGGCGATCCAAGCAGCCCGCGAAGCGGCCCGGCGTTCAAGTTGCTCCAACAACGTCAAAAACATTTCGCTTGCCGTGCTAAATTTTCACGACCAGAAAAAGCACTTTCCGGAGAGTGAGAACAATCAGGCCAGCTCGCCGATCAAGAACATCAACTTGGAAACTGGTCAAGAACAGACATTTGGAGCGGACGACTCACAGTTTACCGCCAAGCTCGATGGGGGTGGCTGGATTGTACGAATCTTACCCAATCTCGAAGAGCAGGCGCTTTACGACAAGTTCAAGTCACCGCCGACTGGCGGGATCAATGGCGCCTGGGTGCTCAAGAGCATACCTGGCCGCGCAGGGATGAATTTCAATACTCCTGAGTTTCGCGCGGCTTTGGAAATTCAGCCAGACGTGCTCAAGTGCCCGTCGAATGAATTCGCCGGGCCTCGCGACGATCAGTTTCCCTTCGCCAATACTGGTCAAATCGACTCACCCCCGTGGCGAGTGGCAACAACTTGCTATAAGGGGAATGCAGGCGATACCGCATTCGTTTCAAGTGATGATGTCCTGCCGTTTCGAGATCCACCTGGTTTTTGGAGCGGAATCGGAAATGCTAAAGTGGACTGTCACAATGGTATTGATTGTTTCGGGATTTTTTGGCGATACACATACCACCGCGGTGGTGTAAAGATTCGCGAGATCACAGACGGAATGAGTAAAACACTTCTGATTGGTGAGACATCGCCGGTTGACGGCAATAGTCCAGCCTGGTCTGCGGACGGTGACTGGGCGATGACTGGTGTCCAACTTAACTTTGATTGGGAAACATCAGGCGCATGCCTCGACGGCAGTGGCACGCCGAGTGCGGGTTTGGGTACTTGTTATCCAATCATGCGTAGCTTCCGGAGTTACCATCCTGGCGGCGTGACTTTCGGCCTTGCCGATGGCTCCGTGACGTTTCTTTCCGACAACATCGAACATTTAACCTACCGTGCGCTGTCGACGCGAAATCGTGGCGAAGTCGCTGGAAGCTATTAGCCGGGAGTGGGCGCTGCCCAACGACGGATGAACGACACTCGGAAATGGTGGGCAATTCCCGTCGTGCTGGTTTCGACTGTAACCGTAACGACGCTGGTCGGTTGTTCTCGTAGCGATTTGGGATCGGAAGTGTCCGGGCAAGTGACGCTGGACGGTAAGCCGATCGGCCCAGGTGTCGTTGTTTTTGCTCCCGCTGATGGGAAGTCGAATCCAGCGACGGGAGCGATTGGGCTCGATGGTTGGTATTCGATGAAGACCAGCCGGGCCGTCGGCCTCAAGCCGGGAAAATATTCGCTGAGCGTCTCGGCCCGCGAAGTGCCGGCCCATCTTGAGCCAGGCGAGCGTCCGCCTCCTGGCCGATTGCTCACGCCGGAAAAATACGAATCGACGACGACCTCCGGCCTTGAGTTCGAGGTCACTTCCGGCAACAACACGATCGACATTCCGCTCACGCCGAAGTAGCTCGTCGCGCACGAATGCGGCGGACCCACGCTGACGAAACAGGCTGCTGGCGGACAGCCCAGCCCAGCGGTTGATGCGGGCGACAAACGAGTCCGCTCGCCGTACGCCGATCTGAGAAGCGCTCAAATTGGCATCCAGCGGAAGTCCTATACTCTTGAAAATCTACTGTCCTAAAGTCGGGGGTCAGACTTTGGGACAGTAGAAGCAGTAGAGCAGTAGTCCAGTCGCGGCAGGTCGCAATCGCACAACTTCTCGTTCGCAATCGCGGCTTACGGGGCAATTCTGCCGCGGTTATACTCAAACCGCAGTTTCGGGCGGGCTCTTTTCTGACGCGTTGTCTCGCTCGGTTCAAGCACCCTCACCCGGCCTCTCCCCGAGGGAGAGGAAAAAGTGGACGGAGAACTCGATGTCCTCAGGCACACCATCGCAAAAACTTTCGATCACGGAGAAGGTCGGATATAGCCTGGGCGACGCGGCCGCGAATTTCGTCTTCATGACGATGATTCTGTTTCAGGCGAATTTCTACACCGATGTGATGGGCATCGCCGCCGCCACCGCGGGCATCATCATCCTCGCCGCTCGTCTGTGGGACGCGTTTTTCGATCCGCTGATGGGCGTGCTGGCCGACCGCACCAGAACGCGGTGGGGCCGGTTCCGGCCGTGGATTCTCATTACGGCGTTGCCCTGGGGCATCGTGACCGTGTTAGCCTACACGACGCCGACCGGCTGGAGTCCGAGCGCCATCGTGACCTACGCGCTCGTGACCAATGTCCTGTTGATGACGCTCTATTCGGCCAACAACATGCCGTACGCGGCGCTGGGCGGCGTGATGACCGGCGACCTCGAGGAACGCGCGAAGTTGAACTCGTACCGCTTCGTGGCGGTCAACATCGCGCAGCTCGTCGTCGGTGGATTCACGCTGCCGCTGGTGGCGAAATTTGCCGCAACCTACGGCGAGGGGGACACGGCCCGAGCGACCGGCTGGCAAATCACGATGGGGATTTGGGCGGTGTTGTGCGTGGTCTTTTTCCTGATCACGTTTGCGACAACGCGGGAACGGATCGAGCCGTCCCTGGCCCATAAATCGACGCCGAAGCAGGATTTCGCCGATCTGCTCGCCAACAGCCCGTGGATCGTGATGTTCGTGATGACACTGGTGCATTTCACGATTCTCTCCCTCAAAGGCGGAGCGTTTTACAACTACTACCACTACTACGCCGACAAGGCCGCGATGTACGACTGGCTCGACACGCTCGGTCTCACAGCGCCGCCGCTGGTCCAAGGTGCGCCCGCTCCCGGCGGCATCCTGGAGTTCCTGGGCTATGTCGTCCACGCAGACAAATCCGACCTGGCGACATCCAACGTCGCCGACGTCGCCAACAGCGTGATCAACATTATCGAGAAGATTGTCTTCATCATCGTGATCGTTTGCTCGCCGGTGCTCTCCAGAATGTTCGGCAAGAAGTCGATCGCGGTGGTCGGCTTCGCGCTGACGGCGATCGTCTCGGCACTGTTTTATCTGCCGAAGCCGACGGACATCTGGTGGATGGTGGCGTTGACCGTCATTGCTGCCATCACTTATGGGCCGACGATCCCGCTCTTGTGGGCGATGTTCGCGGACGTGGCGGACTATTCGGAATGGAAAAACGGCCGGCGGGCGACGGGGATTATTTTTGCCACGATCGGGTTTGCCCTCAAAGCGGGACTGAGCGTGGGGGCTTATCTGCTGCTGACGCTCCTGGCCAGCTACGGCTACGAAGCCAATGTCGCGCAGAGCCCGCAAACCCTCGAAGGGATCCGCATCTGTTCCAGCATCATTCCCGCAGTGCTGTTCGCGGTCTGCACGCTTCTGTTAGTGGCTTACAAGATTAACAAGCAAATGACGATTCAGATTGCCGACGACTTGGCCGAACGGCGGGCGATATTAGCAACGCAATAAGCAGAGCTGAATGATTTGTTTGACAGGAGTTACAGGATCGACAGGATTAATTTGATCTCAAAAAGATAGGTAAGTGTATCCTCCCATCCAGTCAATCCTGTCGATCCTGTTTAATTTTTTTCGGAGAAATCAATTGAGCAACTGGAAACTAGCGATATCGAGTTTGGCAAGTTGGGTCGTGATAAGTTCGATCGGCAGCGCCGCTGCTGCGGAGCGGCCGCGGCTCAAGGATGCGTTCAAGGACGATTTCGTCGTTGGCGCGGCGATTGGCGAAGACCAGATCATGGGCGACGAGCCGAAGTCGATGGAGTTGGTCGCCGAGCAGTTCAACGCCATCTCGCCCGAGAATTGCCTGAAGTGGGAATCGGTCCATCCGGAGCCCGATCGCTACGACTTCGAGCAGTCGGACAAATACGTTGAGTTTGGCGAGCAGCAGGGGATGTTCATCTTGGGTCACACGCTGGTGTGGCACAATCAGACGCCCGCCTGGGTCTTCGAGGACGAGCAGGGCAAACCGCTGGGGCGCGAGGCACTGCTCGCGCGGATGCGGGAGCACATCCACACCGTCGTCGGCCGCTACAAGGGACGGATCACCGGTTGGGACGTGGTCAACGAAGCCGTGATGCCCGACGGCACGATGCGAAAGACGAAGTGGCTCGAGATCATCGGCCCCGACTATCTCGCCAAGGCCTACGAATATGCTCACGAAGCTGACCCCGACGCGGAACTGTACTACAACGACTACAACGAGTGGTATCCGGAGATGCGGGCGACGACCGCCAAGCTTGTCCGCGATTTGAAAGCGGGCGGGGCGCGGATCGACGGCATCGGCATGCAGGGACATTGGGGCTTCGATTATCCGTCGCTCGACCAGGCCGAGGCGAGCATCGTGGCGTTCGCCGACGCGGCCGGCAAGGTGATGATCACCGAAGTCGACATTGCGACGGTTCCAGATGCGCGGCAGTATCGCGGGATGGACATTTCCGACGACAACGAGCTGATGAAGAAGCTCGATCCGTACCCGGATGGCCTGCCCGACGAGATGCAGCAGAAGTTGGCGGATCGCTATCGTGATGTCTTCACGCTGTTCCACAAGCATCGCGACAAGATCGCGCGGGTGACGTTTTGGGGCGTTCACGACGGCCAGACGTGGCTCAGCTACCATCCGGTGCCCGGGCGGCACGCGTATCCGCTCTTGTTTGACGCCCAACTCGAGCCCAAGCCGGCATTCGACGCGGTGATCGAGGTGGCTGAGTAGGAACTGGTTCACCACGACGGCACGACGAGCACGACGGGAAGAACAAGAAAGTCAATTTGATGAACTCGTTCCTCCGCATGATTCAGTATCACTTCTTCATACTCATTTTCTTCGTCGTGCCCGTCGTGTCGTCGTGGTTCATTCTCTTATCTGCGTCGGCAGGGCTGGCGGAGGAATCGCCGCCGACGTTTGAGAATCCTATCCTTTCGGGCTTTTATCCCGACCCGAGCATTTGTCGCGTCGGCGACGATTACTATTTGGTCAACAGCACGTTCGAGTATTTTCCGGGCGTGCCGATTTTTCACAGCAAGGACCTGATGCACTGGCGGCAGATCGGGCATGTGCTCACGCGGCCGAGCCAGTTGCCGCTGCGAAAGATGCGTGCTTCGGGCGGGGTGTTCGCGCCGACGCTGCGCTACCACGACGGCACATTCTACATGGTGACGACCAACGTCTGGGGCACCGGAAACTTCTATGTGACGGCGACCGATCCGGCCGGGCCGTGGTCGGAGCCCCATCCGCTCGACCGCGAAGGGATCGATCCGTCGCTGTTCTTCGACGATGACGGCACGGTGTACTACATCCGGCATGTTGGCGGCGAGGACGGCTACATCGGCCAGCAAGTGCTCAATGTCGAGACCGGTAAGCTTGAAGGGGAGATGAAAGAGATTTGGGGCGGCACCGGCGGAGTGTGGGCCGAGGGACCGCACATGTTCAAGAAGGACGGCCGGTATTACTTGATGATTTCCGAAGGCGGCACGAGCTACAACCACATGGTGACGATCGCCCGCAGCGATTCGCCTTGGGGACCGTTTGAAGCGTGTCCGCACAATCCGATCCTCACGCACCGCAACCGGCCCGATCATCCGGTTCAGGCGCTTGGGCACGCGGACATGGTGGAGTCGCCGGCCGGTTGGTGGGCGGTGTTTCTCGGCATCCGGCCGCAAGACGGGCGGGTTCATCACATTGGACGCGAGACGTACTTGGCACCGGTGACGTGGAGCGACGACGACTGGCCCACGATCGGTACGAAAGGAGCGATTGAACTCAGGATGGCCGCGCCTAAGCTCGCGCCGCATCCCTGGCCGGACCAACCGGCGCGCGACGAATTCGACGGCGACACGCTCGCGCTCGACTGGAACTTCTTGCGTAGTCCACGCGATGGCGACTGGTCGCTCGCTGCACGGCCTGGTGTTTTGAGACTGAACGGCTCAGCGGTAACTCTTAGCGATCAGAATTCCCCGGCATTTGTCGGCCGGCGACAAACGGGGCTCGCTTGCCGCGCGGTGACGCAACTCGACTTCACTCCGACGAGCGAGAACGAAGAGGCGGGGCTGGTGGTCCGCGGCAACGACGAGAATCACTACGAGCTGGGCATCACGCTCCGCGAAGGCCGCCGGCAAGTGTTCTTCCGCAAGGTGCTCGGCGGCAAATCCGTGGAGCCAATTCGATACGAATCCCTGCCGCCCGGCGGCGTGGTCCTAAGCATCGCAGCCCGGCAGCTCGAATATGAATTCTCGTATCAGCCCGACGTCGGCTCGCCGATGAGTCTGGGCATCGCGGCGACAAGAGACCTGTCGAGCGAAAAGATCGGCGGCTTCACCGGCGTCTACTTCGGCATGTATGCGACCGGCAATGGCAAGCAATCTACCGCGCCGGCCGACTTCGCTTGGTTCGACTACGAAGTCCTCGAACGCTAACTGCGATGCTGCCGAGGATCAGCAGCACGGCGCCCTCAGGCTCGGGCACTACCACGAGCGAGTATTGCGTCGTGCCTTTGACGAGTTCCAAGCGATAGGTGCGGCCCTGGATCGATAGCTCGTAGTTGCCCCAGAAGCCGTTGAAGTCGATCTGGCCGTTTTCGTCGACGAGGGCCGAGAGGTCGGTATCCCAGGGACTGGAGTTTTCACCGCGTTTCGCCGAGTCGGGACCGAGCCCGAACAACCACTCGTAGCGGATGCCGGGCCGCGTGATCGTCCAATTGCCGCCGCTGACCGTATACAATGCGGCGCCGGGGCGAAACAAGTTCGACCCACCCCCTTGATGAAAACCCCACATGAAGAAGCCAGTCGCGTTCGCGTTGCCGAACGACAGTCGCAGCATTTCTTCGAGAATGTTCGCGGCCGTCGGTTGGTCGACACCGCTGGCGACGCCAAATTCGGTAAGTGCAATCGGAAGTCCTTGAACGGAAAGATTCTGAAGTGTCTGCATCACGTTGCGGGGCACGTGAGCGCCGGCGCTTTCGGGATAGTACTGAGCCCCGATGCCATCGACGACGTCTCCGTAGCCGGCGGCGATCCCCGCGCTGCGGATCGATTCGATGTGTTGCATGTACCAACTGGCATAGTCGTCGCCACCGAGCACGCTGTACTCGTTAACGAAGAGTTTGGCCGTGCCACCCGAGGCGGCCACCGCTGCTTTCGCCTCGCGATAGATATCGGCGACTCCCTTCGGGCCATAGACGTGCCAGTAGTTGCTCGCAGGTCCCTCGGCACCGGTGTGAAAACTCTCATTGTAAACGTCGAGTTCGACGTATCGGGTGGAGTGATCCTCACGCCCGCCAGGGCCGTCGCCGACGTAGTAGTCGATGCGCTCGCTGATTTCACCGCGCATCTCGTCGGCGGCGGTTGCCGAACCGCCGAAGTCAGCTTGATCGAGTAAGCCGGTTTGGGTGTTGTTTAGCACCCAGCCCGGCTGTTGGCCGTTGCTCGCGCTATCGCCCCAGATCAGGTTGTGCATGCGAGTCCGCATGTTGTGGGCTTCGGCATAGTCGAGAATCAAGTCGACGTTGGCAACTTGTTCGACGTCGCGCTGATTCTCGTTGTTGGCCCATTTGCCGGCGTTTTCGGGCACGACGGCGTTGAACAGCCGATTGAGCCGGGTTTGATAGTTGTTCTGCAGCGCCGTGCCGCCCGTGCCCAAAACGCTGTTGACGCCGTTGAGGCCGCCGCCCGGCACGGCAGTGCCGAAATTGAATGCATGCCGTCTAAGTTTCACGTCGACCGTCGAACCGGGAGCCAGCCCTTCGAGCGCGACTGTCACGTTCCCTTTGCGAAAATTCTCGATGTACGTGTCGGACGACTCGAGCGCCAAGAATCCCAGCATTGCCTCGAGCCCCGCAGGTCCCAAATCGCTGCTGTTGCGAACGGTTGCTCCGGCGACGTCGAGGCTGCGGACGGTCAGCCGCCGTTCCGCGGTGGGCACGTCGTTGTTGAACTCGGTGCGGACGAAATACGTGCCGGCCGGCAGGTCGAACGTGTGCTGATAAGAATTGAATCCGCCGGCCACGTCGAACCCGGCCTTGGTGTCCGCGATCACGAAATTCATGCGCGGCTGGACCGCATCTGTCGTGTCGCCGGTGGCGGTCGCGGAAAGGGTGACCTGACCGGAAGCGTCGAGCGTGATGTACGTGCCGAGGTAGCCGTTGGCGTCGAGCGTCCAATCGGTGCCGGCATTGAAGCCGCTGGACTTCATGACCAGCTCGCTGCCGGTGAGCGCCGCCATCGCGGTAGTCGGGAACAGACAAGAGATTGCAAAGCACCAAAGTAGAACGTCTCGCTGCGCCGATTTCACCATGCAGTCCGCCTCTCGTTGCCTGATGCTGGTAGCCCGACACGAGCTCAGAACTATCAGTGTAAACCACTCCGAGAAGAGTGTGGTTTTCGGATTGCGAAAATAAATGTCAAGATCGCACGCGAGAGACTGGAATCCTAATGCGTGAATCATTCAGCAGTCGCGATAGAGCTTGATCCGCTGGCTGCCGAACTGGCCGGCGGGGATGCGAAGGTGGCGGCCTTGATGGCTCTCGTCGCCGCTGAGCTGCGTTGCAGTTCCCTGCTTTGCCAAATGAGGGATCTTGCCGTGGGCAATACCGCAGATTAAGCAAGTCGACACGATGATCAGCGCGCAATGACGCAAAGTGGCAAAGGTCGCAAAGTGGGTGTAGATCATGATTGGACGACAATCTTAAGTGCGGCTTGCATGTAACCCAGCGCGTACGCCATGCCCGCGTGCCACGGGGCGGCGCAGGTCATTTGTGGCGTATGATCGGGGATGATGACGCCGTCGTAGTTGTTTTGCTTGAGGATGCGGAGGATGCGGAGCATGTCGACGTCGCCATCGTCGACGAATGTCTCGCGATAGTGCGGGGCCTTGCCGGTGACATTGCGGAAGTGGACGTAGGCCAGTTTGCCCTGGCGACTATATTGGTCGGTGGCTTCGTACACGTCGCCGCCCGCCATCTCGGCGAGCGTGCCAATGCAGAATTCGAGAGCGTTCGACGGACTTGGCCAAAGGTCGAGCAGTCGCTGGTAGAGTTGTGGTTGGTATACGAGCCTGGGCTGGCCTCGCATCGTGGCGAGCGGTGGATCGTCGGGGTGGGCGGCGAGCGTGACGCCGGCCGCTTCCGCAACGGGCAGCACCGCTTCCAGGAACACTTCGAGCCGTTGCCAGAGTTGCTCGTGAGTAGCCGGCGGGATGGTGCCGGGCGGGGCATTTTGGTCGACGATCATGTTCCAGGCCATGCCGCGCGGCATGGGCGTGTCGAGCGGGCCGTCCATGCCGACGGAGGTTGCACCGCCGCGTGCGAACGGCCCGGTCATGCGGCCACACACGCCGGCGATGCTGAAGTTGTAACCGAACACCGGAATGCCGGCCTCGCCGACGCGGCGAATGATCGTCTTGCAGTTTTCGAGGTGTTCGCGCTTCTTCGGGCCGTCGAGGAGCACGTCGTGCCAATGGGCGGGATCGAAGTTTTCGATTGCTTCGAGCGATAGGCCGGCGACGCTCGTCTCGCGTTTCAGGGCGACCAATTCGTCGACGGTCCACAACTGATTTGGATCGCCGGCAACTCCCCAACCGTGTTCCGTGCCGGTCGGCTGATTGTCGCTCGGATTGTGTGCCCCCGCCTTGAAATAATCGACGAGGTGGACCACAACATGGGTGGCCCCGGCCTGACGGGCGAACGCATAGTTCTCCGGTGTCAGCAGGTGGCGGTAGAGGCCGAGGCCGAGCTTCATGGCATATACGTTAGGCTTTCCAGCCTGACCCAATCGTGAAATGTCAGGCTGGAAAGCCCGACGTACAGATCGCAGAATTTTTCTTCGCGTTAACGACACAGCGCGAACGACGCTCTCATTATACTCAGTTGTTTGACGCTTTTCACCCTCGGCGGACCGACGATGGCGACAATGTCTCGTTTGAAGGATAGTGCTCCGTATCGCGATGCGGCACTCCCAGTGGAGGAGCGTGTGGCCGATCTTCTTGGGCGCATGACGCTTGCCGAAAAGGCGGCGCAGATGACGTGTGTCTGGCAGCAGAAGGCGACGAAGCTGCTCGACGCGGAGGGCAATTTCGATTTGGCGAAGGCCCGCGAGAATTTTGCCGACGGGCGTGGTCTCGGCCAGGTCGGTCGGCCGAGCGACGCCGGCTGCGGCAAGAACGCGCGGGCGACCGCGGAGCTCACTAATGCAATTCAGAAGTTTTTCGTCGAGGAAAGCCGGCTCGGAATTCCCGTCGTGTTTCACGAAGAATGCTTGCACGGGCAAGCTGCAGTCGACGCGACCAGCTTTTCGCAGCCGATCGGGCTCGGGGCGACGTTTGATCCGGACCTGGTCGAGCGGCTGTTCACGATGACGGCGGCTGAGGCCCGCTCGCGTGGCACGCATCAAGCGCTGACGCCGGTGGTCGACGTCGCCCGCGATCCGCGTTGGGGCCGGGTCGAGGAGACGTATGGCGAAGATCCGTATCTGGTCGCGCGGCTGGGCGTCGCGGCCGTGAAAGGTTTTCAGGGTGACGGCACGTTCCGCGACAAGCAGCATGTGATTGCCACGCTCAAGCATTTTGCCGCTCACGGTCAGCCGGAGTCGGGCAATAACTGTGCGCCGGTGAACATCTCCGAGCGCGTGCTCCGTGAGACGTTTCTCTATTCGTTTAAGGAGTGCATCGACGAGGGCAGTGCGATCAGCGTGATGGCCTCGTACAACGAGATCGACGGCGTGCCGTCCCATGCGAACCGCTGGTTGTTGCGAGACGTGCTGCGGAAGGAGTGGGGCTTCAAGGGATACATCGTCTCGGATTACTACGCGATCCGCGAACTGGCCGAGCGGCCGGAATTGTACGGGCATCATGTCGCGCGGGACGGTAAGGAGGCGTGCTTGCTGGCGGTGCGGGCCGGTGTGAACATCGAGCTGCCTGAGCCCGATTGTTACAAGCACTTGGCGGAGCTGGTGGACGAAGGCACGCTCCAGGAGTCGGAGCTCGATGAGCTGGTGGCACCGATGCTCGAGTACAAATTCCGGCTCGGATTGTTTGAGGATCCGTACGTTGATCCGGCGGTGGCGGAGAGGCTGGTCGGTTGTGAGGAGAATCGCACGCTCGCGCTCGAGGCCGCCCGCAAGACGATCACACTGCTCAAGAACGAGAACAATGCGCTGCCGCTCGACCCGCGCAAATTGAAGACGCTCGCCGTGATTGGGCCGAATGCGGACCGCGAACTGTTGGGCGGTTACAGTGGCCGGCCGATGCATCGTTCGACGGTGCTTGAAGGCATCCGTGCTCGCGTCGGCAGCGACGTCGAAGTGCTCTATCACGAAGGCTGCAAAATCACGATCGGCGGCTCGTGGCAGCAGGATGACGTGACGCCGAACGACCCCGTGGAAGATCGTCGCACGATTGCCGAGGCGGCGAAGCTCGCTGCCAAGGCGGATGCGGTCATCCTTTGCATTGGAGGCAACGAACAGACTTCGCGCGAGGCCTGGATGGGGAACCACCTCGGCGACCGCACGAGTCTCGACATGGTCGGCCTGCAGGACGAGCTGGTGAATGCGATCGCCGCGACCGGCAAACCGATCATCGCGGTGGTGTTCAACGGCCGGCCGCTGTCGATTCGCAACGTCGCGGAAAAAGCGGCGGCGATTTTCGAATGCTGGTATCTCGGGCAGGAGACTGGCAACGCCGTGGCCGAGGCGCTCTTTGGCGACACGAATCCGGGCGGCAAACTGCCGATCACGATTCCGCGATCTGTCGGTCATCTTCCCTCCTACTACAATTACCGCCCGTCCGCCCGCCGTGGCTATTTGTTTGACGAAGTTACGCCACTTTATCCGTTTGGTTTTGGGTTGAGTTATACGACCTTCGATTTCAGCCCGCCGCGACTGGAAAAGTCGACGATCGGCCGCGACGAGTCGACCCATATGCTTATCGACGTGACGAACACCGGCACACGGGCGGGCGACGAAGTGGTGCAGTTATACATTCGCGACCTGGTCAGCAGCATCACGCGGCCGGTGAAGGAACTCAAGGGTTTTGAGCGGATCACGCTCCAGCCGGCCGAAAAACGCACCGTCGCCCTTGAGATTACGCCCGACCGGCTCGCATTTTGGAATTTCGACAAACTGCGGGTTGTCGAACCGGGCGAATTTGCGATCATGGTGGGGCCGAATTCGGTCGACCTCCAAACCGTGACGCTCTCCGTCCGTTGACTCATCACTTTACAGATCAATTGGCCAGCGCCGTTCGCCGGCTCGCCAGCCCCGTCGTGGTCGGGCTCGATCCGCGTTGGGAGCAATTGCCGGACGCGTTTCGCACGAGCGACGCTTCGTGGGAAGCGCAAGCGCGGGCTTATGCGGCGTTTTGCAACGGCGTCGTCGACGTGGTCGCTTCGCTGGTGCCCGCGGTAAAGATT
>JANNTD010000050.1:0-4362 GCA_031403315.1 Planctomycetota bacterium | reverse complement strand
ACGCAAGAGGTCGCGATCCATCAACTGGCGAAGTATTTCGCCACAGGCCACGCCTCGAATGGCCTCTACATCGGCTCGCAGCACCGGCTGACGATAGGCCACCACCGCCAAAGTCTCCAGGGCCGGCGGTGTGAGCCGGATTTGCTCGCTCTCCGGCACCAATGGCCGCAACCAAGCTGCAAATTTCGGCCGCGTACGCAATTGGTACCCCCCAGCAAGCTGTTCCACCTGGAAAGCAGATCCCCGGGAATCGTAGCTCCGGCGCAGTTCGGCCAGCAGCGTGCGGGCTTCGGTGGCGTCGGCAAGATTGGCCGATTGGGCCAATTTTCGTAGCGCCACCGGCTCGCGGGCCAGAAACAGCACCGCCTCCAGTCGGCTGCGGCGGGCCGATCGATTGGCGACCACCGGCAAGGCGGTCGACGGGGTTGCCAGGAGCCGCCGGTACGGCAAAGTTCCCCGCCACCTCGGCAACATCATTTGGCTGCCGTACGGCCGTGCGCTCGGCGGCACGAGCCGACAAGCACGCCGCCCAAGACCGCTTCCCAAAGAGTGGCCTTGGCTATTCATGAGTCGTCGACCAAGGCGTGAAGAATGAGCAAGATTTGCTCCGACTCCCCGCTCCCTGCTCCCCGCTAATTCTGCCCACTCCGCCAGGCCTCGATCTCGGCCGCCACTTGGGCCACGGCCGCCAGCGGTGTCGCGGCCACCGCTTCGAAGTGCCGGCTGTAGGCGGGCGAATTGGCCCACGGCACATTGCAACTGAATCGCACGAGCTCGCCGCGGCTGCCCCAAGGCGCCAGCTCCTGATCGCGCGCCCCCAGTTTTGAGAGTTGCTCGAGCATTGCCGGGAGTCGCGTGTCTTGCTGCGGCGCGGGCGACGCACTATCTGGCGGAAGTCGCATCGGCTCGGGCGTCGCACTGGGCGGCCAGGCTGTCGACGGTCCGGAGGACGGAACCGGAACAAGTTCGGCCGGCATCCCGCCGGCGAGCTGCACGGTCCCCGCACTGGCCAGCGGCCCGGAGTGATTCGGCCCATGCGGCATCGGCGCGATCGGCGTGCCCTGCGGTACGAACGGGGCCGGCGCAGTGCCCATGTGCGGCAATCTCGGATCGTCGGCGAGCGAACTATCCGCCGGCTTCTGCCAGTATTCCGTCCAGGCTTGAGAGGCGACTTCGCTAACCCGCGTGCCAATCGTCTGCATTTCGTCGACCGTCGGGCCATGGTGGTACCAGAGCTTGGCCACCAGGCCGAGTGTGGCAACCATCACGACGGTGCGAAAAAAGGTTCGGAACGAAGCCATGACGAAGATCCCTCCCAGGTTGGGCCGCGGCGCAGGGGGCGGATGATAGCTGGACCAATTCCCCGCCCGCAATGGCGATTTCCCTTCGCCGCGTCGCTCGCGACGAGCTAGCACCTTCTTGCCGCGTACTGATGGTGTTGCATCGCTAGCAGGCAGAATATCATGGAACGAGTACCATGAAACCATGGCGACCCCGATCTACCTCGACCACAACGCGACCACGCCGCTGCTGCCGGAGGTCACGGAGGCGATGCGCGCGTGCTATGCCGAGCCCTATTTCAACCCCGCCAGCCAGCACGAGTTCGGCCGGCGGGCGCGGCGGCGACTCGAAGACGCCCGCGAACGGATCGGCGAATTGGTCGGGGCGAAAGTAACCGGCCGCGACGCCGACACCGTCGTCTTCACCAGCGGCGGCACCGAAGCCAATAATCTCGCGGTCCGCGGCCTCCTCCAGCGAGCTCAGCAAGCCCAGCGAGCCGGGGCGTCCTCGCCCCCGTTCTCCCGGCTTGTCACGTCCAACCTCGAACATCCCAGCATCACCGCCCTAGCCGACGAACTCTCCCGCACTGGTTGTCAAGTCGACCGGTTGGGTGTTGATGGCTGCGGACTGCTGCGTGTCGCCGATTTACCGCCCCTCTTACATCCCGAAACCCGCCTCGTCACCGCGATCCTCGGACAAAACGAAACCGGCGTGCTGCAGCCCGTGGCCGAGATCGCCGCCGTTTGCGCCGAGCGCGACGTCCCGCTCCACACCGATGCATCCCAGGTCGTCGGCAAACTGCCGGTCGATTTCCGCACGCTCGGCGTCGCAACCATGAGCTTCGCCGCGCACAAGTTCCACGGCCCGCTCGGCATCGGCGCGCTCGTCGTCCGCCACGGCGTCGAACTATCGCCGCAGCTCTTCGGTGGCTTCCAACAAGCGGGGCTGCGGCCGGGCACCGAATCGGTCGCGCTGGTGGTCGGCATGCTCACCGCGCTCGAGTTGTGGCACGCGGAACAGGATGCAAGGCGATTGCGACTTACCGCGCTCCGCGACGAGTTCGAAGGCACGATCCGCGCCGGCTGGCCTGAGGCGATCGTGCTCGGCGCCGCTTCGCCCCGACTGCCGCACACGTCGAACATCGCCTTCGTCGGCCTCGATCGGCAGGCGCTGTTCATCGCGCTCGACCAGGCCGGCGTCGCCTGCTCGACCGGCTCGGCGTGTGCGAGCGGTTCGAGCGAACCCTCGCTTGCGCTGGTGGCGATGGGCCTCGACGAGGCCGTGATTTCGAGCGCTTTGCGGTTTAGCTTCGGCACCACGACGACCGCCGCCGAGGTCGCGGAAAGTTCGCGCCGCATCCTCCAAGTCTGCAACGACTTGCGGCGACAAAAACAGGGCTGATTTTCGCCCGCGACCGCTCCCGCTGGCGACCCCCTTCGGGTAGAATTTCCGGGTTGTCGGACGAGTGCTTCCGAGCGGCTATTTGGCATCTTCCGCCGCCCGTTTTCCGAGCTGCGAAATTCGATCGCCGGCCCGGCCTCGTCGCCAGATTTTTGGCCCACCTCGGGCCCACATTTTGCTTTTGCGGACGGAGCCGACTTGGTCGACCACGTGACCGAAATCCCCCTGCCCGGCCGGACGATCTGCGGAACGTCTGTCGACGACCACACTGCGCCGCCGCGCGTTGCCGAAAGCGCGTTCGTCGCCGGACCGGAGAATCGGCTGGCCGCGAGCGTGGTGAATCGGCTGTTGG
Organism: Planctomycetota bacterium; assembly: GCA_031403315.1. Classification (GTDB taxonomy): domain Bacteria; phylum Planctomycetota; class Planctomycetia; order Pirellulales; family Lacipirellulaceae; genus DASYDU01. The sequence continues at coordinate 1,328 of JANNTD010000050.1, read as the reverse complement.
AATCAGTCGGCGCTGCTGCGACGTTGCCGGTGCTGGCAATTTACGGCGCCAGCGGCACCGGCAAGACGCATCTCGCGCGTGGACTGGTGTGGTCGTGGCAGGAGCGCGAAGCCGAGCGTGCCGAGTATCTCACCGCGGCCGACTTCCGCCACACGCTCGCCGATGCGATCAAGACCGATACGGTGAACGATTTCCGTCGCCGCCTCCGCGGCCGCAAGCTGCTCGCCATCGACGACGTCGACCGCTTGCCGCGCGACGAATACATCCAGCAGGAGCTGCGATACACGATCGACGCCTGCGCAGAAAATGGCGGCATGATCGTCGTTACATCATCCAGTCCGGCGAGCATTGTGCGGAATCTCGCGGTCGACGTACGCAGCCGACTCGCCGGCGGCCTCGAACTGCGGCTCGCTCCGCCGGAGGAAGCCGCCCGCCAGCGGCTCGCCCACCATGTGTCGGCCGCGATCGGTCATCCCCTGTCGGCAGAAGCGGCCCGCCGTCTGGCCGCGGGCGTCACCGGCACGGCGGGCGACGTGTTCGGAGCGCTGTTCGAGCTCAGTGCCGATCTTTCCCGTCCGATTGGCAGCGACGTCCGGGCCGTGGAGAAGTATTTGGCGAATCGCGCCGCCCGCCGCCCGGCCATCCGCGACATCCTCCAGGCCGTCGCCAAATACTACCGCGTGCCGCAAAAAGTGCTCAAAAGCGGCTCCCGCCGCCAGTCGGCCGTTTCGGCGCGGGCGATGGCCGTGTACCTCGCGCGGGAACTCGCCGGACTCAGCTACGAGCGAATCGGCCACGCCCTGGGCGGCCGCGACCACTCCACGATCATGCACAACTACCGCAAAATCGCTGATAGTCTCATACACGACGGAGCGGTCCGCGAGGCCCTGGCCAATTTGCAACGCAGCCTGCAGGTCACAAATTAAGACGTGGAGAACCTGTGGACTCAATGTCTACGGATGATGGCGACTGTCGACAACTTTCGCTCACCGATCAAACGCTCGCTCAACGCAACGAACAACGAACATTCCACCAACGCCGGCTCAACAACGAACCAACGCACAATCCACACTCTCACAAATCTCCATACTAACGGCGTAGCACCAACTTAGATCACTTTGCCGCTCGTCACTCGACACTCCATCACCCCATACCAATACTGATACAAACTTAAATATACTATTAATCTTTTGAACAGAACTCTCTCAAACTCCGCTCAGTACATCGCCAGTCTGGCAGCCGCCAGTCGATTGACGCGGAGCCACCTCGAAATCAGAAAGTCGTTGCGATGAAGATCACCTGCAATCGAGATAAACTGTTGCACGCGT
>JANNTD010000049.1:0-8836 GCA_031403315.1 Planctomycetota bacterium | reverse complement strand
CCACGCGGGCAGCCAGATTTCATCGCCGGGATTCGTGTTGGCCAAATTGATTGCTTCGCTGACCCTGCGCGGCATCGCGGGGCCGACGTCCGTCGCGTGGCGGGCGGGAGCAGTCGCGGATGCCGTATTTGATCTGCTTGGCGACTACAACGGCAACGGGGTTATCGACGACAGCGGAAATGTGGGCGCAGATGACTACACGATCTGGGCGGACACGCTGGGTTCGACGACTGACCTGCGAGCCGATGGCGATGACAATGGCGTGATCCAAGAAGCCGACTGGGGCATTTGGCATTCTCACTTCGACAACACGCTGACGCGCGACGGCGTTTAAGCTCTCGTCGTTCTGACGCCGCCGATCTTGCGTAGCCTGCGCGTTTCGCGCCGCGCTGAAGTTTCGCACTCCGCGATGCGGCCGAAAATGCGATTCGCGTTGACGGTTTTTGTCGTTCGCGTTTTAATCGGCGTTGGCCAGAGTTGTGGACCGGGACGTCCCGATCCCTTCGATTCAGGACGCGGGGGCGCCATTCTACTTAGGAGAGACTGCGATGAGCGTACGACGATGGATTGGATTTGGTGTGGTGATTGCGATCGGTTCGGTTGGTGCGATGGTGAGTCAGTTGGCTCACGCGGAGAGCGGCCGGCCCAGCCGGCAGGCGCTCGAACAAATGGGCTTGGGGTCACTCGCCGTGATGTCGGATGACGAGGCGCTCGCCGTCCGCGGCCAGGGCTACAAAGGCGGCTCGTCGGTGAAGGTGTTCGGCAACTCGTTCGCCACGATCGACGGCCCGAACGGCGGCGCCCATTCGGAGAACGGCTACTTCGCCGAGGGCAAGCACGCGGCCAAGGGTTCGAACTCGTCGTACGCCGGCGTGGCGGACATCTGGATCGGCGGCGGCCACAAGGGCAAGGGCGGCAAGAATCCGCGCAATGGTCAGCCTGGTGGCGGCTACGGCGGCATGCCGGGTGGCGGTCATGGCGGCGGCGGTCACGGCGGCGGTTATGGCAACGTGAAGATCCACGCCACGATCTTCTTCGCCGGCGGCAGCTCGTCGGCCTGGGCGTTTTAGTACGTTAGGCTTTTAGAGCGCGTTTCACGTAACTGTAGCGGATTTTTCGTCGTTTTGGTCTGGAAAACTTGAAACGGCACACGCTACACGTCCGTGCGACTCGCACTAGCCTGACAATCGCACCGTTGCGGCGTCAGTTGCCACGGCGACTCGCAGCGACAGGTTATAAAGCCGGGCCTGAAAAACGACGAGCGCCTCCGTTCACACGGAGGCGCTCGTTTCGTTTTCGGAAATGCGATGCAGCAGCGTCACGGCCCGCTCAGCCAGAGCGGAATTGTGGCGCCGCCGGCAATCACGTCGACCGTGTCGCCATCGGCGAACGTGAAGATGCCCGGATCGGCGACCAGAGTTGCGGATTGCGTGCCGCCGCGGCAATCACGTGTCAGCCCGTTGCTGTGGAGCGTTCACCACACGCCCCATTGCCGCAAGTAGTGCAACCGTTCGAGATATTGCGCGGCGGGTTCGCCGACTTCCAATTCTCCGTTCCGATTGTCGTCGCCGGCCCAAAAGTCGAGGTCGATCAAGATCGGGCCGATCTGTCGCGTCCAGTGATTGGCCGAGACGAAGCTACCGGTGGAATTGCTGACCTCGGCCGCAATCACTAGCGGCCCGGTCGGATCGGCAATCGCCCCCGCAGTGTGATTGGCCACTTCGCTGGTGGTTACGCCGTCGACCGTCACGTAGAGCCGGCCGGTCGAACCATCACGCCGAGCGACGATGAGATACCAGCGGAACGCCTCGATGGAGTTGGTCGACGTCACGTCGTCGGCCCCCACCTCGAATACAATCTTGTCGGCCGCCCGTTTGATTTGGAAACCACTTCGATCGGACCCGTCGGCATTCTCGTAGGACAACAACACTTTGGTCCCCGGCGCAACCGACTCGGTGTGGGCTACCGCCATGATCGTCAGATCGTTGATACTGGCCAGCTCCGACGGCGACTGGTCCCAGAGCGGCCCATCGCTCGACTCGCGCGAAATGCAATCTCTCCAATTGCAGCCATCCGCCACGAGCGTCGGGCCCGCCGACGTCTGTTGACTGAACGCCTGCGTGCCGGCCAGGTCGCCGGCCTCCACGACCTTCGTGCCTGACACGGCCCACCCCGATCCTCGATTGTTCGGATCGAACCATAGTTTCGTCGAGGGAAATGGGCGCGTCTCGTAGTAGTCGTCGACCGCCTGGCCTCGAATGGGCCGCATCGGATAGGCAGCTCTTTCGGAGCCGAGATTGGCCACATCGACCTGCAGGTCCAGCCTGCCGGCGCCGCTCTTGCTCCTGAACAATTGGCGAGTATTGAAATTCTCGCTCGCCAGCAGCCCACCGATTCGCACGCTGATTTCGCTGCTCATGTCCTGGTTGTCGAGCAGGATCGTGTCGTCGCCGGTCGAGATGTTGGCGTCCATCCGAATCTTGGTGAAGCGGAAGTCGCCCTGGTTCGTGGCGACCGCGTCGCCGACTCGCAGCAGCGTTCCGTTGGGCGCGTAGGCGTAGTCGACCAGTAAATCGCCGCCTTTCTGGAAATCGAATGCCACGTCCGTCGGCGAACCGCTGTTGGTGTACATGTTGATGTGGTGGTCCATCGACTGACAGTTGAGCACTTGGTAGTGTGTTTTGACGAACCGAAACCCCAGCCAATTCCACTCCATGTGGTCGGTGTGATTTTCCAGCGTGTCGTACGTAAACTGGCAGCCGATTTGACAGTTGGTGATGTGAGCGGTGCCGAGCATTTTGTTGCCCGGCGGGGACGAAGCCGTATTGAGAAACCGGATGGCCACCTGGGCATTTTGGTCGGCGTCGAACATGGCTTCGGCCGTCCGTCCGAAATCGGAGTGCGCCCCGATAAAACAGCAGGCGATCTCTCCGCCGTAACCGCTATATTGCAACATGCACTCGTCGTAATCTTCTCGCAGCGGATTGTCGATGTGAACCAACGCGGAGACGTGCTCGGTGCCGCCGATGCCGTTTTGGTTCGCGGCAGTTCGAACCAGCACATCAGTTATCCCAGTGCCCACCAGAGCCAGGCCATACTTCTCCGGCCACTTGATGTCAATTTGATCGTTGTCGTGGTCGGCAATGGCGATGCGGTCCGGCGGCAGCAGCACGCAATAGCCTGCGGCCAACGCTTCCTGGATCTTCTGTGCATTGCTGCGGGCTGTGGTCACGCTGAACGTGCTCGACTTTGCACCGTCGAGCACTGTGCATTTCAAATCGCTGACCGCGTGCTTCCAGCGCGTTTCGGCTGAATTATTGCCCGCGATCACTAACACCTGGGACTGCGCGCCCGCCAAGCTGCCGATGGCCGCGATCAGCAACGTCGTAACAAGCATTTGCCTCATTCTGATGTATTCCTGTTCGGAGATCGAAGTACGTGGTGCCGTGGTCGGCGGGCACCCGCTGAGGATGACTCCGCCACTTCGTATTGTATTCACGAATCAAAGGGTGAACACGCAAACCCATCGACTGGCCCGATTTCAATCGAGAATTCGCCTTCGGGCTGACGATCTGTTAGGCTGCCTGGCGTAGCGTGCGGGTTGAACCCAAAACAATCTCCGCGGTCGATCTCCCGTGCTGCGACGCTGTCTTAACATCGCGTCAGTGTCGTGCCTCATCGCGTGTGCGGCGCTCGCCTTGCTCTCGGTGCGGAGCTACTACACGGCTTACGACTTGCGAGGGCGATTCGTGGACAGCCGCAGTTTTGCCGCGGTGGCCATGCAGGGCCGGTTGATGGTGGTCGTGACGCCGACGCGCGATTGGCCGTGGATGTTTCGCAGCTATTCGATCGACGAGCTGATGACGTTTCCGTCGGAGCTGCTGCGGCCGAAGTTTCCTGGCGTTCGTTGGGACTTTCCGCTGCCCAATACGATCCGGGTGATGGTGCCGCTGTGGCTGCCGGTGGTGATCGTGGTGCTGCCGGCGGGAGTTTTGCGGTTGTGCCGCCCGTGGCGATTTACGCTACGGAGCCTGTTCGTGGCGACGACGGTATTGGCGGTGCTGCTGGCGATGATCGCGCGGTTGAAGTAAATGGCGCCTCGGCGATGAGACGCGACAAATGCCGCGAAACCGGCCCGCCGCGGCGGGGTTTCAACTCCAGGGGGCCAGGCAATGCGACGCATCCGCCGTTCGGCCCGCTCGCCCGTCGTCGCACCCGACGGTAAGCTGGAAGACGGTAAGCTGGAATTGCGAGCGCTTTTCGCACGGAATTGAGAAACCACTGCGCGAGCCACTTTGGCCATCACGGAATCCACCGCCGAACGGTATACGCTGGCCGACCCGGACGTCCGGCTGATGCTGCTGGTGCGCGATGACGATGCGCGGGCGTTCGAGGAATTGATGCTGCGCTATCAGAATCGGCTGGTGTCGCTGTTGGCGCACCTGACCGGTCAGCCGGGCCTGGCCGAGGACCTCGCGCAGGACGTGTTCCTGCGCGTGTACCGGGCGCGGAAGCGGTATGTGCCGGGGGCGAAGTTTTCGACGTGGTTGTTCACGATCGCAGGCAACGTTGCGGCCAACGCTCAGCGGAGCCGAGCCCGTCGACACGAAGTCAACATGCCGCCGTCGACCAATGACACTTCGACGATGTCGATCGAAGCGGTGGCCGTCGCCGCCAGCGGCCTGATGCCGACTCGGCAACTCGACAAAGCGGAACTGCGCGACGCGGTGCGGCAGGCGATCGGCGCGCTCGGCGAACGGCAGCGGATGGCCGTGCTGCTGTCGAAGTTCGAACACTTCAGTTACGCCGAGATCGCCGAAGTGATGGACCTCTCGCCGGAGGCGGTGAAGTCGCTGTTGTCGCGGGCCCGCAGCCGGCTGCGCGAAGTTTTAGAACCCTATTTTAGTCGAGGGTCGAGAGTCGAGAGTCAAGAGCCAGAACTGGCTGACTCTGGCCCTCAGCCCTCCACTCTCGACTCTTGACTTTTCGAATCATGTCCACGTCCAATTTCCAACCCGAAGCGCCGGACACCGACGAGCTGGTGGCGTATCTCGACGGCGAGCTCACGGCCGACGAGTGCCGGCGCGTCGAGCGGCGGCTGGCCAGCGACTCTGATTATCGTCGCCGGCTCACGGAACTGGAGCAGGCCTGGTCGGCGCTCGAGGCGTTGCCGCCGACCGTGGTGGGTGACAACTTTGCGCGGACCACGATCGAGATGGTCACGTTGGTGGCCGAGCGCGACGCGACGGAGCAATCGACGACTCAATCCGCGAGCGGCCGGCGGCGGACGTATTGGCTGGCAGCTGCCGGATTGGCGATCGCGATTGCGGCGTTTGCGGCGGCGCGGGCATTTGCGCCGAGCCGAAACCATGCACTGGTGGCCGATTTGCCGGTGATCGTGCAGCTCGACGTGCTGACGGAAGTCGGCGACATCGAGTATCTGCGCGGGCTGGCGAAGTTCAACTTCGAGCCGAACGCGCGCGGGGCTACCAATGTCTCCGACGTGTCGGCCGCGGCCAATTGGCAAACATTCGACGATCGCCGCAAGTGGTTGGAAGCGTTGCCGGTCGACCAGAAGGCGGAGCTGGCGGCGAAGTTTGACCGCTTCGAGAAACTGGGCCCGGCGCCGGCCGCGCAGGATCGGCTGCGCAAGCTTGAGCTCGACATCGCCACGTCGCAGGACCGCGCACAACTCGAGGCAACGCTCGCCGCCTACGCGGCCTGGATCCAACCCCGCTCGCCGGGCGACAAACTGGAACTGCGCGAGCTGCCAACGGCGGAGAGGCTGAAGCGCGTCAAACGCATGCTGGAGCAATCCGAACGGGCAACGCGGCGGCAGTTGTCGCTGGAAGACGAGCAGGCGCTGCAAGACGCAATCCTGAGCATTGTCGAAGAGCGTCGTGGTGAACTGGTCCAAGAAGTTCGCCGACAGGGTCATGCCGATCCGGAACGACGCCTCGCCGGCCGCAGCGCTGCCCAAGTGGCACTGGTGATCGTGATGCGCGACATGCAGGACGACAAGCGGCGGCGACAATTGCAGGATCGCCTGACGGCCCGACTCAGCCCGGAGGCGCAAGAGTATCTCGACGGCCTCGAAGGCGGGCAACGCATGCGGCAGTTGTGGCGTTGGATGTACGACGCGCTCGAACCAAAATTCGGTTCGCAGAACTTGGAGCAATTCTTCGCTGAGGAGCTGACGAACGATCAGCGGGAGTACCTGTTGGGACTGCCGCTCGCGGAGATGGAAGTGCAACTCCAACAGATGTACATGCGCTCGCAGGTGGGTTTGCAGGACGACGACTTTCCGCGGCGGTTCTGGCGCGGCGGACCGGGTGGGCGCGGTCCGGAGGAGCGTGGCCGCGGACGGGACGAACGCGGACGGCGTGACGGCCCCGGGCGAGATTTCGAGCGCGACGGGTTCGATGGTCCGCCGCCGTTTCCGCCGGGGCCGGGAGGTCCTGGTGGGCCAGGTAGTCCGCCGCCGCGCGAGGGGCGCGATTGGCGACCGCCGCCCCGCGAATTCGGTCCGCCGAATGGTGGGCCGCGACGCGAAGATGGGCTGCCGCCAGATGGTCCACCACCGGACGAGCCGAATTGAATGGGTGCCGTGTGAGGGGCGGAGCTAAACCGCAAGCGGCAGCTACATCGCAAGCGGCAGTGGGGCGTCGGATTGAGGTTCAGTCCCTGTACTTCTGGCCCCCGACCTCTGACCACGGACCATCACACCTGATACCCGTCGCGGTATTCGCAGTGGACGATGCGTTCGAGCGCTGGGTCGTTGGGCTTGAGATTCTTGGGGTCCCACTCGACGCGGCCGCGCTTCCAGACGGCGAGATTTCCCAGCAAGATCGTTTCGACGAGCGGGCCGGCATAGTCGGGAAAGTTCGACATGGCCGGCTGCTTCGAATCGCGCATGGCAATGAACCATTCCTTCTCGTGGCCGGGGCTGATCGGATATTCGGCATCGAGTACCTTCACGTCGCCAACGATCTGAACGCCAAGCTCCGCATAGTCGCCGGCCGCATACATCTTGGCGCTATCGCCGACGATCAGGCAGCCGCTCTTGCAGGGCGGGGACACTTCCTTGCCGTCTTCATCCTTGGTGGCAAGCGTGACGCCGGTGAACAGTTCGGCCGGTGGGATGTTGCCGCCGTCGTACCAATGCAGCGTGAACGGCGCGCGGCCGGCCAGTTCCGGAAACTCGAACTTGATCTTCGAGCGATTGGGGTAGCTATCGCCATCGTGCTCGGGGCACTCGGCCTCGACGGAGATGGGGTCGCGCATGTTCAGCGCCATGAACGGCAAGTTGCAAGTGTGGCAGGCCATGTCGCCGAGCGCGCCAGTGCCGAAGTCCCACCAGCCCCGCCAGGAGAACGGATGGTAGCCTTCGCCGTAAGGACGGTAGCGGGCTGGGCCGAGCCAGACTTCCCAGTCGAGCGACTTGGGGACCGGCTTGAGCACTGGCCGACGTTCGCCCTGCGGCCAGATCGGGCGGTTGGTCCAGACGTGAACTTCCTTGACCGTGCCGACTTGCCCCTGCTGAATCTGGGCGGCTGCCTTGCGCATCGGATTGAAGGCGGTGAACTGGTTGCCCATCTGCGTGGCGACGCCGTTCTCGCGGGCGATCTCGCCGAGCCGCCGCGCTTCCCAGATCGTCCGCGTGAGCGGCTTCTGGCAGTGGACGTGCTTGCCCATTTTCATCGCCTTCGAGGCGATCACGGCGTGGTTGTGGTCGGGCACGCTGATCACCACCGCGTCGATCCGGTCGCCCATTTGATCGAGCATCTCGCGGTAGTCGGTGAAGGTGTGGTCGGTCTTGTAGGCCTTGGCCATGCCTTTCAAAAAGCGCGCGTCGACATCGCAAAGGGCGAAGATTTTTCCGTGCCGCGACATGTTCTGAACGTCGCTCTTGCCCTTGCCGCCGACGCCAACGCAGGCGACCTGAATCTGCTCGAGGGACGAGGTGCTCTCCGCTGCCCGCAGCGAGCCCGTGACCCAATAGCTCATGCCCGCCAACGCCGACGCCTGCAAGAACGTACGGCGATCTGCCTGGATCTCGAACGACATTACTCGGGTCTCCTCAACATCAATAAAAGGGCCGTCAAATAAAGGGCCAGGTCTGGCGGGCAACGGGAGCTTTCAGCATAGCGGGGTTCGCGGGGGCCTTCAAATAGTTTCGCCGGGAATTTGACGCTGCCCCCGGGTTGCTACTACGCTGGAGGGAACACGGGGTTCAATTTTCGGGAGGAAACAGGCTCGCCATGAAACATTTGCACGTTCGCTGCGGGGTGGTCTTTCTGGGGTGCTTGGCACTGGTTGCCGTGAATTGGACAGCTTCCCTGGCGGTGGCTCAGTCGCCCGCGCCGGCGGAGCTGGTGGCGAAGATTGGACAGTTGTCCGGGGGGATGGAGCGCGGCGAGGATGGCGGCATCGTCGCCATTGACTTGTCGACTCGCCCGGCCACCGACGACGACTTGCGGCTGTTGGCGGCGGCGCCGGGGCTCGAGCGGCTCAAGCTGTGGGGGCCAGGCATCACCGACGCGGGACTCGATCACCTCGCGGTGCTGGACAAGCTCACCGACCTGGGCCTCGACAACACGATGGTCAGCGACGCCGGGCTCGCCAAGCTCGCGGCGCTGGCGAGCCTCAAGGCGCTCGTGTTCCAGCGGTCGATCGAAGTCACGAACGACGGCATGGCCGAAGTGGCGAAGCTGCCGAAGCTCACGCATCTGACGCTGCTCTACACGCGGATCACCGATCCCGGGCTCGCGCACTTGAAGACGGCGAAGAAGCTGCGGCTGTTGGACCTGCGCGGCTCGAAGGTCGGCGACGAGGG
>JANNTD010000048.1:0-18070 GCA_031403315.1 Planctomycetota bacterium | reverse complement strand
ATGGTCCCCGCGCCTGCCGCGGTGAGCAACGACCACGAGCTCGAGCAAATCTACCTCGAATGCTGGGAAGACGTGCCCGAGGGTGCCGGCTTCACCGCCCCCGGCCGACAGATTCTGCACTGCACATTCGGCTCGGTGCTGACCAACCCATCACTCGGCGGCGCCGTCCGCGATTGCCTCAAAGCACATCCGGACACGTATCAAGAAATCCTCGCGGTGCACTTTGAAAAGCACTTGTGGGCGTTGCAAGCGGGATGCTGAAACTCTCCGCCGAAAACTATCGTCCATTCGGCAAGACGGGCCTCAAGGTGCCGCCGATCGTGTTCGGTTGCAGTGCACTGGGGAATCTCTATCAGGTGATTCCCGACGTGACGAAGCTCGAGATCGTGAGCGAGTGGTTCGAGCACGTCGCTCCGCCGGTGTTCATCGACACGGCGGGGAAGTACGGCGCCGGTCTGGCGATGGAAGTGTTGGGCCAGTCGCTCGCCAAGTTCGAGATCCCACCCGGCGACGTACTCATCAGCAGTAAGCTCGGCTGGAAGCGCGCCTCCCTCACCACGTCTGAGCCGACCTTTGAGCCCGGCGTGTGGAAGGGCATCGAGCACGACGCGGTGCAGCGGATCAGCTACGACGGCATCCTGGAGTGCTGGGAGGAGTGCTGCCGACTACTCGGCGATGCTTACAAGCCGCGGCTCGTTTCGGTGCACGATCCCGACGAATACCTGGCCGTTGCCGCGTCGCCAGACGACCGCCAGCGCCGCTTCAGCGACATTGTCGGTGCGTATCGAGCGCTTACTGAATTGAAAGTGCAGGGCCAAGTGATTAGCGTCGGCGTCGGTGCGAAAGATTGGCGGGTCGTTCAAGAGATCGTCGACGCCGTCGCGCTGGATTGGGTGATGCTCGCCAACAGCCTTACGGTGCTGCGACATCCGCCGGAGTTACTCGCGTTCATCGCGCGACTTGTCGAACAAGACATCGCGATCATCAACTCGGCGGTGTTTCATGCCGGTTTCCTCGTGGGTGGCAAGTATTTTGACTACCGCGTCGTGAAACCAGAGAACGACGCAGATCGATCACTCTTCGCCTGGCGGAAGAGCTTTGTCGCGCTCTGCGAGGCCCACGGCATCTCGCCGATGCACGCCTGTGTCCAATTCGGTCTTTCTGTCCCAGGCGTGGTTGCGGTGGCACTGAACACGTCGCACGCCGATCGAATCAGGGAGAATGTGGCCGCCGTCGCCACGCCCGTCCCGCCGCAATTCTGGGCGTCCTTGAAAGAAGAGGGGCTCGTCGCGAAAGATTGTCCATACGTTGGGTAGGCAAATGCGAATCGACGCCCATCATCATTTCTGGTGCTACACCCCGGCCGAATACGGCTGGATCGATGACTCGATGGCGGTGCTGCGCCGAGACTTTCTGCCGAATGAACTCGAGCATGAGATCAAGGCGGTCGGCATCGACGGAGTGATCAGTGTGCAGGCGAGGCAATCTCTCGCCGAGACGCGCTGGCTCTGCGAGCTCGCGGCCGAGCACTCGTTCGTGAAAGCCGTCGTCGGTTGGGTGCCGCTCTTGGATCCCAATGTGAAGGAATATCTGGAAACGCTGGCCCACTGCCACACATTGAAAGCCGTCCGCCACGTGGTGCAGGACGAGCCGGACGATCAATTCTTGTTGCGTGACGACTTCAACCGCGGCATCGACGCGCTGGGCGACTTCTGGCTGGCGTACGACATCCTCATCTTGGAGCGCCACCTGCCGCAGACGATCGAGTTCGTCGACCGTCATCCGTATCAGACCTTCGTCCTCGATCACTTGGCCAAACCTCGCGCCCGCGCAAACCAGTTGGACCCCTGGGCCAGCAACATTCGTAAGCTCGCCGAGCGCGAGAACGTCTACTGCAAGTTTTCTGGTCTGGTGACGGAGGCCAATTGGCAGGATTGGTCCGAATCCGATCTCGCCACCTATTGGCTGGTGGTTCTCGACGCCTTCGGCCCGCGGCGGATCATGTTCGGCAGCGACTGGCCGGTTTGCCTCTTGGCCTCAAGCTACCATTCGTGGTACGAATTATGCCGCCGCTTCGCATCGACACTCTCCGACAACGAGCAGGCTCGCATCTTTGGCGGCACGGCGATCGAAGCCTACCGATTGCAGAAATGACCAAGCACCAATGACCATTGCTCCGACAGTTTTTCCCTAATCCCTGACCTCTGTACCCTGTATCCTTCGTTGCATGCGAGCTTTCGTCATCGACCAACCGGGTGAAACTTCGCTCGTGGACATTTCCGAGCCCGCGATTGGCGAACGCGACGTGCTCTTACGCGTGCGCACCGTCGGCTTCTGTGGCACCGACCTCAGCACCTTCCGCGGCGCAAATCCGCTAGTGAGCTACCCGCGGATCCCAGGCCACGAGCTGGGTTGCACGATCGAAGCGCTGGGGGCGGCGGTGCCCGCGGAGTTTCACATCGGCCAAAACGTGCTGGTGCACCCCTACCAGAGCTGCGGCGAATGCAGCGCCTGCCAACAAGGCCGACCGAACTGCTGCCGCGACAACCAGACGCTCGGCGTGCAGCGCGACGGCGGCATGACGGAGCTGCTGGCGGTGCCTTTCGACAAGCTTTACACGTCGGAGAAACTTTCGCTCCGCGAAATGGCGCTCGTCGAGCCGCTCACCATCGGCTATCACGCCGTGATGCGCGGTCGAGTCGCGGCAGGCGACACGGTCGGCGTCTTTGGCTGCGGGGCGATCGGCATCGGTGTGATCGCGGCCGCGGCGGGCAAGGGCGCGACCGTCATCGCCATCGACGTGGCGGACGAAAAACTCGCGCTGGCCCAAAAAGTCGGCGCAAAGCACACCGTCAATTCCACCCGCGAGGAACTGCACGCCGCCCTGCAGAAGCTCACCGACCGCCAGGTGCCCCGCGTGATGATCGAAGCTGTTGGCCTTCCTGCCACGTTCCGGGCCGCGGTTGAAGAAGTCGCTTTCGCCGGCCGTGTCGTCTACATCGGCTACTCGAAGAAGCCGGTCGAATACGACACACGTCACTTCGTCCAACGCGAGCTCGACGTGCTCGGCTCGCGCAACGCACTCGCCGACGACTTCCGCGCGGTGATCACCTATCTCGAATCCGGCCTGTTGCCGGTCGACGACGTAATCACCACGACCGTTTCCCTCGACGACGCCGGCGCCGCTCTGGCCGACTGGGACGCAAATCCTAGCGCAGTTTGTAAGATTCACGTCGAGCTATGAGGTGATCCGACTTTGATGACTCGCTGTTTCCTCACCGACATTCAAAGGTTTGTCGCAACGGCTGCGATGACATTCTTGTCGCTCACCGCCCACGCTCAGATCAACATCGTCCGCGATCTCGGCTGCAAGCTCGACGACTACAACTTCGACAACGGCCCAATTCTCAACGCCGCCTTCGACCGCGTCGGCCAAGCGGGGCAGGGTCGCCTCAACGAGGAGTTCTACATTCCCGGCGGGGCGATCGTGTTCAAGACGCCGTTGGTCCTGCCGCGCAAGACCGGCGTCGCAATCCGCGGCAATGGAATCACGATCGGGCTGCCGTAGGGCGAGTTCAAGAACCCCGCGCGCACAGGCGGACCAGTGTCGCGCCTCGTCTACATCGGGCCGGCCGACAAGCCCGCCATCACGAACCGTGGCATGGGCCTCAGACTCGACGGCCTCACGATCCAGCGTGGCGCCTACCCGTCGCCACCGGCACCAGCAGAGCGCGACGGATCGATCGGCCTGCTGATCGAAGGCTATAACGGCATCCCGACCGGCAAGATCTGCGCTCCCCAGATGTCATTCTTGCAATTCGACACTGCCATCTACGCGAGCGCCAAACCGACTGAGAATCACGCCGATCAGAATCAATTCGGCTACATCTGGGCCCAGCACTGTTGAAAGGTTTTTCGATGCGACAACATGCAGTCAGTCGGCAATCAGTTCCAGTTTCTCGCTGTCGGAGGCCAATGCGACACGGTCTTCGATATTCGTCGGGGCGGCGACCTGGTCGTCGACACGTTAATCCTCAATACGCGCGCACTGGTGCTGAAACTCCGCAATGTCGAGCACAACACGAACAGTTACGAAATCCGCACGCTCAAGGCCGACAACAATTCGGTCGGCTGGCGTTTGCTGGAAATGCAGCGCCCCGGTTCGGTACGCGTCCATGTCGGCGGCCACATCAGCCGCCGCGCTACACCCGCCCCCGACGCCATTAAACTCCTCGGCGAACCGGCGCATCAAGATATCGACGTCGACCTATGGTGGCTCGGAAAGCATTGGCCGGCCGAACAGCCGGTGCCACTGACGCGTTAGCGCCTGCGGCCGATGCAATCCCGCGAGTTCTACTTTGCGGGCCGCAACTCAATTGCCGATCGGCAATATCACCCAGAAGGAATCGCAGACTGACCGCGATTCCGAATCAAGAATACCGCCGTCGTGCACGCGACGAGCAGCCAGGAGGCCGGCTCGGGCACGGTCGTGCGTGCTGCCGCTGCTCCACCAGCGCCACTTCCGGCCGATTGGCCGAAGTGGTCCTTCCAGACCTGATAGTCGTCGAGGTCGACAAGCATGTTGCCGCTGCCGTCGGCACCCTCGAAGGCGGCGACGCTCAAGCCGAGCGCATCGCGCCAGACGGTGTAGTCCACGGCGTCGACAAAACTGTCGCGGTTGTAGTCGCCCGCCAAGAACGTTGCCGAAATCTCACCCATCAGCGTCAACGTGAGCGACTTGGTGAGCGCCCCCAGCAAATTCTCATCGGAAAATGAGAGGGTGTAGGTGGCGGAGAAATCACCCGGGGTCGCCGTGTCGAACGTCGCCGTGAATTCGTGGCTCATTCCGCCGTCGAGCGCCAGCGATCCTGCAGAATCTGGCAGGTTCGTCGACAGCATGCTCGCGTCGCCGGACGACAGGAAGCTGTCGAAATCGAGATCGGCCGTGAACGCCGGCAAGACGCCGAAATTGAACACGTCGAAGTCGAACGTGGGCGCCGTGCTGCCTTGCGCAACGCTGCCGAAATCGTACATCAGCGATGTGACTTCCGACGCCCCGGCAAACGACGGCGTTGCATGATCGAGCACTGCCAGACTCACGTTGAACAAATCGTTTGCGTCGTTCGCACCGCGGTCCGCCCCGCCACCCGCGGTGATATCGAGGTTGTTGATCGTGACGGTGCCAGTTTTCGCACCGGCGGTCGCCGTCGTCGTGTTGAGGCCCACGGTGATTGACTTGCTGTCGATCTGATTTGTGCGAAAGGCGTTGAATCGGCCCGAGAGCGAACTGATCGCGGCACCGGCGGTCGTGACCTCGAAGTACGTGCCGTCGGTGCCAGACTTTTCCAGGGTCAACATCTGTGCGGCCGGCACCGCGCTGCCGACAAACACGCGGCCAAAATCGACGTTGTTCATCGAGGAGCCGTCCGCACCGACCGTCGCACCATTGATTGCGATCCGGCTGTCGTTCGCTTGATCGACGAACACCGACCAGACGTACTCCGGATGGTCGACATACGGATTGCGATTTTCTTGCCGGTAGGGATTCGTAATCGCCGGCCCACCGGCCCCAGCCAGTCCATAAATCGCATGGTTGCGGCGGCGCTCGAACGTGTCTGGCACGTCGTTGAAATGGTAGACGATCAACGACGACAGATCCCCCATCTGCTCTAAACTTTGATCCGGCAACACAGTGTCCGTAAGCGTTAACTGGGAATACCGCGTTGCCACATAGAATTGAGACCGAGCTACGTCTCCCGCGTCAGCATCGCCTGGATAATAATAGTTGCCGACCGGTCCATAACTACCTGTCGATGCGTCCAAGCCGAATGGCCTATTCCCCCGAGCATTGTTGATTCCTTCGTCAGCTGGTCGCAAATTGAACTGATCGCTCGCAATGTTTGCCGTGTTATTGCTTGCGCCTGCTCCGAGTGCAGCCTGTGGCCAAATGTGCTCCCGATTCCAAATTAAAGGGGTCGTGCTCCATTCGCCATCAACCGACGCACGATTGTAGATCAGCAGGATATTCCCCGACACATTCGGGTCGGCATCCGTGATGGCTGCCGAGTCACGCGCCTCACCATAGGTGACCGGCTCCATGTCGCTGACAATCGTGCGCAACTGCGTGAGCAGAGTCGCGCCCGTCCCGGTCGCCGCATTGTAGTAGGTCGCCGGCGGATCGTAGGCATCGGCCGCCGCCAAACGCACTGCGAATGCCGTCACGACGAATCCCAAAGCCCAACGTCTCACGTGCCCCGTCAAATCTCTACTCCCCATTCCGTTCCAACCGCTTCTCATCGCCAGCACCCATGATACATGATCGATGCCGAATCGGCGAGATATCGGTTACCTGCGCGGCGCGATTCGTCGAGGATTCGCGGCTCTCGGGGGCGGCATTCGCCACGTTTTTTCTTGACGGCCAAGTCGGAATATCCGCGACGACCGCGCGCTTGGCTCGGTCGGCCTCTGCAGGAAATACCACCCGCATGGCCTGACGGCGCTCCCTTGGAAATGCGACCCTTTGTCGCCGGCCTCGGCAAGGATCGCAACCTACGTTTTCTAGTCGATACTCGAAGTCCGGCCGGTATCGGAAGACTCGTCAAATTCCGTGACAAGGTCAAGGAACACCCGCGGCAGAAACCGGAACTTGCATGACATTTGACGACCCCGAACTGGTGGCTCAGTTCGTTGCCGAGTCGCGCGAGCACCTCGGCGACGTGGAGGGTCAATTTCTGCAAATAGAGGCCGGTGGTCAAAGCGTCGATATCAATCTGGTCAACACCGTCTTCCGATCCGTCCACTCGATCAAGGGCGCGGCGGGCTTCCTCGGACTGACCACCGTTGGCAAGCTGGCCCACAGCTTGGAAAACGTCCTCGGCAAGATACGCACCAATGAACTGGTGCCGACGTCTTACAACGTGGACGCGATGCTGAAGGCGGCCGACGCGCTCAACAAATTATTCGACGACCTCGCATCATCCAACGACGTCGACGTCAGCCAGCACGTCACAGTGCTCGACCTGATCTTCTCGGGAGAATGTGGGGACGGCACTGCGGCCGAACCGGCAAAGTCAGGCGACATTTCCGCGCCGGCACAGGCCGCTAAACTCCAGGCCGTCGAACCTACGGCCGTTTCCTCGCCCGCGACGGCCGCCCCGCAGGCTGAGAACAGCATCCGCGTGCAGGTCGCCGTGCTGGACCGGCTGATGAATCTGGCGGGCGAACTGGTGCTCGGCCGCAACCAGCTCATGCAGACCGTCAACGCCAACGACAAATCGGCGCTGGATTCGGTCGCCGCTCGGCTCGATCAGGTCACGACCGAGTTGCAAGAAGCGATCATGCGGACCCGGATGCAGCCGATCGGCGCGGTGTTCAATCGCTTCCCGCGCGTGGTCCGCGACCTAAGCAGCAAGCTCGGCAAGCAGTGCGAAATTGTGATCGACGGCAAGGAAGTCGAAGTCGATAAGACGATTCTCGAAGCGATCGGTGATCCGCTGACCCACCTCGTGCGCAACTCGATCGATCACGGCGTCGAGCGTCCCGACGTGCGTACCGCCAGCGGCAAGCAGGCCAGGGGCACCATCACGTTGCGGGCTTATCACCAGGCGGGCCAGGTGCGGATCGACATCGCCGACGACGGCGCCGGCATCAATGCGACGCGACTCCGCCAAAAAGCAATCGAAAAGGGCGTGATCACGGCCGAGCAGGCCAGTCGCCTGACCGATCGCGAGACGTTGCGGTTGATTTTCCATCCCGGCTTCTCGACGGCGGAACAAATCACCGACATCAGCGGCCGCGGCGTCGGCATGGACGTCGTGCGGACGAACATCGAGTCGCTCGGCGGTACGGTCGACGTCGAATCGGTTCCCACAAAAGGAACTACGATACAAATCACGCTGCCGCTCACGCTCGCAATCATCCCGTCGCTGATCGTCGGGGCGGGCGACGAGTGCTTTGTCGTGCCGCAGGTCAATGTGCTCGAGCTGGTTCGCGTCCGCGCCGGCGAAGTCAACGAGCAGATTGCCAAGGTCAAGGATGCCGAAGTGCTGCGCCTCCGCGGCGAGCTGCTGCCGATCGTCCGGATCGACTACGTGCTGAACATTCCCAAGATCGCCAGGGCCGGCCACGTCTCCACCGGCCCCCGACCGATAAGCATCGTCGTCATCGAGACTGGGCGCCGCCATTTCGGCCTCGTCGTCGACAGAATTGTCGATTCGGAAGAGATTGTCGTGAAACCGCTCGGACGACATCTCAAAGGTTGCACGTGCCTTTCCGGGGCCACTATCTTGGGTGACGGCCGTGTTGCCCTGATTCTCGACGCGGCCGGAATTGCGGACCAAGCCAATCTTTCGACCAGCAGTCTTTCAACCAGCCATGATCAGAATGCTCACGTTGGCGTCGACATTCAAGCCCCTCTCACCCACACGAACACCGATGCTCAGGACCTTTTGCTCTTCAGCACGACGCCGGAAGACCAGTTTGCAATTCCCATGAGTCTGGTGGCGCGCATCGAGCGCGTGTCAGCGCAGAACATCAAGATTGTGGGCGGACATCGGCTGCTGCAATACCATGGCTCGAATCTGCCGTTGTTGCGTCTCGAGGACCACGTCACGACCCGGCCGCTGGCCGAGGCCGAGCGCTACTATGTCGTCGTCTTCCGTACGGCCGGCCGGGAGGTTGGCCTGCTCGTGGCCGAGCTCGACGACATCCGCCAATTGACGCTCGAAATCGACTCACTCACATTCCGCGAGCGCGGCATTGCCGGTGGCTTCGTCCTCAACAAAACAACGATGCGAATGGTCGACACGGTCGAGCTCGCCCAGTTGGCCCAACCCGAATGGTTTGAATCGGCCGCTGCGCCTACGTGCGACGATGATGAGTCCGAACCGCAGATCTTGGTTGCCGAAGATTCTTCGTTCTTTCGCCAGCAACTCACGCATTTCTTTGAAGAGCAGGGCTTTCAGGTGGTCGGCTGCGAAGACGGCCAATGCGCTTGGGATTACTTGACGAATGAAGCACATGAAGTGTGCATGGTCATCACCGATGTCGAAATGCCCAACATGAACGGCTTCGAGCTGTGCCGCAAGATCAAGCAGCACGACGAGCTCGGCAAGCTGCCGGTGATTGCGCTCACTTCGCTCACTAGCGAAGCCGATGTCCAACGCGGCAGAGACGCCGGCATGGACGACTACCAGATGAAGCTCGATCGCGAGCAGATCATGACAGTCGTCAATCGGCTGCTGCCCGCGAAGTCGAGGAAGCTGCAACAGCGCCGCCGCCAGGCGAGCGACGAAATGGCTTCCGCATGCATGTCCGTGTAATACTCCATTTGCGAATTTAAGCCGACTGCTTCAGCGAGAACTCGAACCATGACGACTTCCACACTTCCCGCACAACAAACGCGCAGCGAGCCAATGCAATTGGCGACGTTTTACGTGGCCGACATGTGCCTGGCGTTGGAAATTGCGCAGATTCAAGAAATCATTCGCCAAGTGAAAGTGACGCGCGTGCCACATGCGCCCTCGCAAGTCAGCGGTGTGATCAATCTCCGTGGCGAAGTCACGAGCGTAATCGATTTGCGCCAGGTTTTGCAATTGCCGCCGATCGAGCCATCGGCCAACACACAAACATTGATCGTACGATTCGATGGAGAATCGATCGGCCTCGTGGTCGATCGCGTCGGCGACATTTGTGCGATCGACAGCTCGACCATCGTCCCGCTGCCGGCGAACTTCGATGGCGCCGACGGGCGATTCTTTCAAGGGGTCTGCCAGCGCAACGCCGAGATTATTCTGATCCTTGATTTGGAGGAAGCGTTGTCTCGATGACCCCGCTCAATGCGGCGCGCAGCGGGGAACCGTAGTCGAACAATTGGTCGTTTAATAAAAACACGCAGGACTGCGATCGTCTTCTATTTTTTGGGGAAACATTCAATGAACTGGTTCAAGAACTTGGGCTTCAAGGGCAAATTGATGTACTTGTTGGCGTCGTACGCCGTTGGCATCCTGATCTTCTGCATCGTCGCCTACTGCACCATCACCAAGGTCAAGGTAGGCGGGCCGATCTATCGACAGGTCGTGGAAGGCAAGGATCTAATTGCCGACGTCCTGCCGCCGCCGGAGTATATCATCGAGTCCTATCTGACGGCGTTCAAGCTCGCCGAGCAAACCGACGCAGAAGCCATTGCCCGGCTCGACGAGAAACTCAAGGCGCTCAAAAACGATTACGTTACCCGGCACGAGTTCTGGGTGACGACGCTGGCCGATGGGCCGATGAAAGAGGCGTTGGTCGATCGGTCGTACCAGCCAGCGGAAGCGTTTTATGAGACTTACGATAGCAACTTTTTGCCAGCCGTGCAGGCCGGCAATCACGCTAAAGCCAAGGAGTTACTTGCCGGCCGAATGACGCGGCAATACGACGCCCACCGCGCCGCGATCGACGACGTCGTAAAAATGGCCATCAAGCGGAATGCCGCTATCGAGGCGAGTGCCGCCTTCACGATTTCCCGTAGCGTGTGGACGCTCGCCGGCATCAGCGCGTGCTCGCTGGTCCTGTTCATTGCGCTTGGCGAGCGGTTGGCTCGTTCGATCGACAAGTACGTGGCGTGTTCGACCAACGAATTGGCTGCCATCGGCAAGTCGCAAGCGGTGATCGAGTTCAACTTGGACGGCACGATCATTACCGCCAACGAGAATTTCCTGCATGCGATGGGTTACAGTCTGGACGAGATCCGCGGCCATCACCACCGCATGTTCTGCGAGCCGGCCTTTGCTCAGAGTTCGCAATACGAAGAATTCTGGGCGAAGCTCAATCGCGGCGAGTACCAGGTCGCTGAATACAAGCGAATCGGCAAGGGCGGCAAAGTAGTCTGGATTCAGGCCTCTTACAACGCGATTCTGGACCGCAGCGGCAAGCCGTTCAAGGTCGTGAAATACGCTTCCGACGTCACCGAGCAAAAACTAGAACGGGACCACAACGCGGAGAAGAATGCCAAGACCGCAGCCTATCAAGACGCGGAAGTCGAGAAGGTATCGAACGTCCTAAGCGCCGTCGCCGGCGGTGACCTTACTCAGTGCTATCAAGTGGCTCCTGCGGATCACGACACCCAGGCGATCCATGGCACCTTTAGCCGGATCGCCGACGCGGTCAACGGCATGTGCACGAATTTGCATCACATCTTTGGCAACTTGACTCGCAATGCTGGCCAGCTTGCCAGCACGTCGACGCAGCTCTCCGCCACGGCGACACAGCTCGCCAGCGGCGCCGAAGAGACCAGCGCCCAGTCGACCACGGTCGCCGCAGCCGCCGAGCAAATGTCGACCAACATGCGCAACATGGCCGCTGCGACCGAGCAGATGACCACCAATGTCGACACCGTGGCGACGGCCGTGAACGAGCTGACCAGCAGCATTGTTGAAATCGCCAAGACGGCGGAACAATCGGCCCGCATCGCCGACACGGCGGCCACGCTCACCAAGGCGAGCAACGAGACGATCAGTCAACTCGGCGCCGCCGCCGAAGGAATCGGCAAGGTGATCCAGGTGATCCAGGACATTGCCGAGCAGACCAACCTGCTGGCCTTGAATGCCACGATCGAGGCGGCCCGAGCGGGCGAAGCCGGCAAGGGCTTTGCCGTGGTGGCCACCGAGGTCAAGGAACTGGCTCGCCAGACTGCCGGCGCGACCGAAGACATCCGCAATCGGATTCAACACATCCAAGGTTCAACCGGCGCAGCGATCCGCTCAATCGGCGAAGTCGGCGAAGCGATCCGTCAAGTCAACCAGACCTCTGCGACGATCGCTTCGGCGGTCGAAGAGCAGAGCGTGATCGCCAGGCAGATCGCCGCGCGCGTGAACGAGACGGCGGACGCGGTGGGCACGGTGTCGACGGGCGTCGTCGAATCGGCAACCGCTTGCGGCGAGGTGGCGCGCAACATTACCGGCGTCAACCAGGCGTCGCGGCAAACCGCCCAGGGTGCCTCGCAGACCGAGACCGTGGCCACGGAACTCTCGAAGATCTCGGAGCAACTCCGCACGGCGGTCGGACATTTTCATTTAGCCAACTAGCCTTCGAGCCGCGCGGTCGGCCGTCCGATCCGCGCGGCGAATCACGATCAAGTCGATCCGTGGCTGCGGTTGCGGTCGACCTGAAACTCACCCGAGTCGGCGCCCTCATCGGGGGATAAAGGGCGTCGGCTCGGGTGTCGATTTCGGAACCCTCACGATTCTCCCGCGATTGTGTGATTTGCCGTGCGTGTGCTCGTCGTCGATGATTCGCTGCTCTTTCGCAAAGTGGTCCGCGACGCACTTGCGCACGACCCCGGCATTGAGGTGGTCGGTTCTGCTGCCGACGGCCGGACCGCACTCGCGAAGATCGAGCAACTCCACCCCGATGCCATCACGCTCGACCTCGAGATGCCAGAAGTCGACGGGCTGGAAGTCCTTCGTCAATTGCGGTATCGATCTGCTCCGCCGGGCGTGATCGTCGTCAGCGCGCTGACGGATGCCGGTGCCACGCTGACGGCCCAGGCCCTGCGGCTCGGCGCGTTTGACTTGGTGCTCAAGCCGAACGGGCCGCACCTCGACGAAAACCGTAAGCGGTTAGAAGCCGATTTGCTGCCCAAGATCCGCATGCTGGCCGAGCGGCGGCAGCTGACGCTCCACAGCGAACAGGCTTTTGGCAAATGCGGCCTGGTAGTTCCTCCCCAGACGACGTTGGCGTCGCCGCAGCGGCCGCCAGAAATCGTGGCGATCGGCGTTTCCACTGGCGGTCCGTCTGCGCTCCACGAAATGCTGCCCAAGCTGTCGGCTGATTTGCCGGTGCCCATCGTCATCGTGCAGCACATGCCGCCCAAATTCACGCGCTCGCTGGCCGAAGACCTCGACCGACGCTGTGCCGTCCAAGTGATCGAAGCCCAGGACGGCAGTCGGCTACAGGCGGGCACCGTCTACATCGCGCCCGGAGGACTCCAGACCCGTGTCGAACGCCACCCGCGCGGTCTCGAACTTTGCGTCACCGACGATCCGCCGGAAAAATGCTGCAAGCCTTCGGTCGACTATCTGTTCCGCTCGCTTGCCGAACAGCTCGGACCGCGCGTGCTCGCCGTGATCATGACCGGCATGGGCGACGACGGGTACGTCGGCTGTACGCTGCTCAAACGGCGCGGCGCGCAGGTCATCGCCCAAGACGCCGCAAGCTGCGTCGTCTACGGCATGCCGCGCCAGATCATCGAGCACGGACTGGCGGACGCAATCTGCCCGCTCGACGCGTTGGCGGAGACCATCGCTCAAGCAGTACGTCGGGGGGCAGTTACATGCTGACCTCAAACGACGTCGACGCCGTCTGCGGCCTGGTCATCGACCTGTGCGGCGTGTACCTCGACGAAAGCAAGAGCTACCTTATCGAGAGCCGGTTGGGCGAACTGGTCAATCGCTCTGGCTGCGCCAGCTACGCCGAGTTCGCGCGACGAGCGCGGCACGACACCGATCAAACGCTCCGCAGTCAGATCGTCGACGCAATCACCACGAACGAAACGCTCTTTTTTCGCGACTCTTCGCCGTTCGACGCGCTCGAACACAAAGTTATTCCCGACGCCATCGATAGCAAAATGGCGACACTGCACCCCAAGCGACTTCGAATCTGGTCGGCGGCGTGCAGCACTGGCCAGGAGCCGTATAGCATCGCCATGTTGCTCTCCGACATATTGCCAGACGTACACGATTGGGACGTGAACATCTTGGGCACCGACGTATCCGACGCGGCCGTCGCTCGCGCCTGTCGCGGCTGGTACACGACTCACGAGATCGAACGAGGCATGCCGCCCGCGCAGCTCCAGCGATACTTTCAACCAGAGAGCAACGGCTGGCGGGTCAAGGATTCGCTGCGCGCCCTTTGTTCGTTCGAGCGCGGCAACCTGCTCGATCCCAACTCGGTCCAAGGAAAATTCGACATCATCTTCTGCCGCAATGTGGCGATCTATTTTACGTCTGACGCCCGACGCGATTTGTTCCTGCGACTGACCACGGCGCTCACACCCGAAGGCTGGCTGTTTGTCGGCAGCCAGGAATCGCTCCGCGATCTCGGTCCGCAGTTCGCTCCGCAGCAACACTGCCGCGCGATTTGCTATCGGCCGAACCTGCCCGCGGCGCCGCCTGATGTATTGATGCGTCCGATGCCTTGAGATGGCAATCGGTAGCGCTGGCCATGTGCCCGAGCGGCAGCGAGGTCGAACTTGTCGAAACCAGTATTGTCGGGCACAATCGATCGCATGCCCGACGTGTTTTTCTACGAAGCGTTCCAGGAAGAAGCCGACGCTCTCCGCAGCCTGCTGCCTGCGAAGGTTTCCGCCGGCTACACAGACGCGACCATCCAGGAGTCTGGTCACACCGCGCCGCCCGCGCGGCTGATTTCAATTCGCACCCAGTCGCAGATTCCGCTCGTTTGGGCCGCCGAGTTCGACGCGATCCTTACTCGGAGCACCGGCTACGACCACCTGGCCGCCTATGCCTCCGCCAACAAGACACCGCTCGCGCTCGGCTACCTGCCACTCTACTGCCATCGTGCGGTGGCGGAGCAGGCGATGCTGATGTGGATGGCTCTTTTGCGGCGCCTCCCGCGCCAAGTGGAACAGTTCCACACGTTCCACCGCAACGGAATCACCGGCCGCGAGTGTACGGGCCGCACGCTGGTGGTCGTTGGCGTCGGCCAGATCGGGCACGAAGTTTGCGTGATCGGGCGGGCCCTCGGCATGCGCGTGCTCGGCGTCGACCTCGATCCGCGTCACGCCGATATCGAATACACCGACGTCGCCACCGCCTTGCCGCAGGCCGACGTGCTGGTTTCCGCGATGGACCTCGACCGCGAGAACGAGGGATACTTCGATATCGCCAAGTGGCAACGCATCAAACGCGGCGCGGTGTTCGTCAATATTTCCCGCGGCGAATTGAGTCCGTCGACCACCTTGCTTGCCGCACTCGAAGCCGGTCACCTCTCGGGCGTCGGTCTCGACGTGTTCGACCACGAAGCGAAGTTGGCGATCTCACTTCGCACCGGCACACCGACCGACGACCTCGAAGTCGCCGCCACGCTCGCATTGGCCCAGCGCGACGATTGCATTTTGACACCACATAACGCCTTCAACACCGCGGAAGCGGTCCATCGCAAGAGCGAACATTCGGTCCAACAGATCCTCGCCTTCCGCGAACATGGCAAGTTCCTCTGGCCGGTGCCGGTCGCATGACCGCCCGCAAAGCTTTCCAACGGCAATAAACTTTGCCGCCTGTTCCGAACGTGCGGGCCGCGGCGCGGAAAGAATCTGCGACAATATCTTCGATCGGGCGGCCGCTGCGGCGATTTGTCGGGAATACTTGTCATGACGATCCCAAGACGGGGCCGTCTCTCACCCGGCATGGAGCCGCCCGATGGATGCGGGACGCCTTCGAGGAGCGACGCGCGCGCGATTCTGGATCGCGCTGTTGCTATTGGCTGCGCCCGTCGGCTGCTCGCTCTCCCGTTCGAGTACCGTCTGGAATCCGCCCCTCTCGCCACCACCAGCCCGCGACGCTACCGGATACCTCGCATCGGCAGAAGCGAACTTTGCGGCGGGCATCGACGCCGACGCAGCTTGCGATCCGGTTTGCATCGACTTCTACTACGCGGCCGCGACCGAATCGTGGCCGCTGCACGCGGCCAATGCGGCCGCACCTGTTGACGCCGGCTCCGAGCTCTACCGCGCCGCGGTGCGGAAGCTGCTCGACGCGGCCGCACGCTACGGCCGGTTCGACTCGACGCGCGGGATCACGCTCGGCGACGGCCAGCCAATTCCGGTTCGATATTTTGGCTTCCTTTGGCAGCCGGCCGATTTTCATTGCTTGCAGCCGGTCGGCACCTATGCGTCGCGCGAGCTCTCGCAACGCTATGCGTCGAGCGGCGTCGGTGTCGAGTACGTCGTATTGACGAGCGACACACCGCGCCAACCGTTCATTGGCAGCCGTCAACCTTTTGCCGCCACCGCCGTCCTCAAGCCTGGCGTCCTAAAACCTGGCGGCGGGCCCACGCCCGGCGGCTTTGCGCTCGACCTCTACGATCCACTCCGCACCGCCGCGACCGACACCGGCCTGCCGCTCGCGCGCGACCTCACGGCGCCCATCGCCTACGCCGCCACCCAAGAAGGCGACGCCTGGCTCGAAGGCTTCCTGCGACCGACCGATACGAACGCCGAAGCAAGTCTGATCATGACCGAACCGTTCCAGTCGGGGAAGATCCCGCTGGTACTCGTGCATGGCCTGGCCTCGAGCCCCGTCACCTGGTCGCACGTCGAAAACGATCTCCGCGCCCAGCCGGCGATCATGGACCGCTACCAAATCTGGGTCTTTCGCTACGACACGGGCGACCCGTTCCTGGCTAGCGCCGCCGCGCTGCGCCGTCAATTGGCCGATCTGCGACAAACCTACGATCCCTGCCGCGCGGGCCCCAGCCTGTCGCGGATGGTGGTCGTCGGCCACAGCCTCGGCGGTCTCGTTTCCAAGTTGCAGGTGACCTACAGTGGCGACGAGTTGTGGCAGTCGGCAGCCAAACAACCGCTCGGCACAATTCGCACCGACCCCGTCACACAATCACAGTTAGCCGGTTCGTTCTTCTTCACTCCGTCGCCCGACGTCAGCCGCGTGATCTACATCGCCACACCCCACCGCGGCTCGCTTTATGCACGGCGGTGCGTCGGCCTGGTCGGTTCGGCGCTCGTGGTCGAACCGCCCGATTGGACCGCGCGACATGCCCAACTCATCCGCGACAATCCGTGCGCTTTCCACGAAGAAATGAGTCGCGGCATCCCGACGAGCATCGACCTGCTCGAGCCGTCGAGCCGCATCTTGCAGGCGACCGATCGGCTTCCCTACCGCGCCGGCGTCCCGCTGCACTCGATCATCGGAGACGACCGCTGGACGCTCTCCCAAGGCCGCAGCGATGGCGTGGTAGCCGTCTCTAGCGCCCGACTGCAGGGCGTCCAGAGTGAGATCTTCGTCGACGCCAGCCACACCGAAATCCTGAAACGGTCCGAGACGTCGGCCGAAGTCCTACGGATCCTGCTCGCGCACGTGGCCGCCGTTCCATAGTAGGCCTCGTCGAATGTGCCCGTAATCTCACAATCGAGTGGCCGAGGCAGGAGTCGAACAAAACTCCGTAACGTTGTTGCCTAACAACGAGTTACCGCATTCGGCCGATTCAGGACTTGCACCAGGCCTTGCATTAAGTGGTGAATCTAGTCCGGACGACGCCCGCTTGGCCGAAGTCATCTCAGCCTGGCCGACTTTGCCAGAAACTAGGCGAGCGACCATCCTGGGCATCGTTCGGGATCCAGGAATGTAGGAGTCGACAGCGGCGGCCGTGCTGCTGCGGACCAGCACAGCCGCTCATCTCAACCGTCCGCAATCCCTAAATGAGGATTACTCAATGTGTACTAAGTCGCCTCTCATCACCCGCGAAGTGAATTGTTCTTGGTAAACCAGGAAGGTTGAATTCTTCTGACAGGCTGTCAGAAGATCGGCCAGCCGAGCACGGCGAGCTCAATTCACCAGGAACTGCCAAGGTTGTTCGCTGAATCGGAAAATGGGCGGCACGTTCGCACGGTCGAATCATGGCAGAGAAGAAGAGCAAAATCGACCGCAGCGTTGTTGACAGCCCCGAGTGGGCAGCCGTTCTTGATCACCTCGAACAGATGCAGCCACGATACTTGGCCGACCTGTTGAGGAACGGCGGCTTGCGTGACGTGATCGAATCACGGTTGGTGGCGTACGCACAGATGCTAAATCGGTTGCAGGAAGGGAACCCCGGTGAGCCGATCCAGAACCTTCTGGAGATGGCAAACGACATTCTCGTGCCAGTTAACCCGAACTGGCAAGACGAGACGCCACTGACCGCCGAGGATGAACAGCTTCTCAAGGCATTCCGATCGAGTTCGCTCCGCTACTCTCTGGCAACGTCGGCGCAGCGAACACGCCTCCACCGAAACAGTCAGCTTCGGTGTGTCGCACCGACGCGCGCAGGTCCGCGGACGGAATGGGTGTTCCGAATG
>JANNTD010000047.1:0-5317 GCA_031403315.1 Planctomycetota bacterium | reverse complement strand
CCGCGCGGACGGAAGGCGTAGGCTGGCTGGTCGTTGCCCAGCTTGTCGACCAGTTCTCCATAGTAACGCGAGTCGCCACCCAGCGCCGGCAGGAACACCAGCGGCGGACGCGAGCCGCCGGTTCGCAGCGCCACGAGCGGCGTCCACTGCACAGTCGGCGAGCTCGCTTTAGCGAGCGGGCTGGCCACGGCCGAATCCAATTCCCCACTCACCGTAGTCCCTTCGCCAAACAGCAGTCCCACCGTCGCCTCGGCGAGCGAAGCGATCGTGGGCCCTTCCATCAACTTCGCCATCGGCAGCGTGAAATCGAGCCGGCTCTCCAGATTGTTCTTGAGTTCCAGCGCCAGCAGCGAATCGAGGCCGAACGAACTGAGCTGCCGATCGGATTCGAGCGTTTCCGGTGCGACGCCCATGATGCGAGCCAACTCTTGTTGAATGTAGCCGCGTACCAGCGTGTGCCGTGCTTCGTTGTCGGCGGCCATGAGCTCTTTGCGGAAGGCGTGATCGACGCGACTGCCGACATCGGCGCCGGCCGCGCCTTGCACTTCGGTGGCGACGTCGGCCAATAGCATCGGCCGTCTCGCGCCCATCAGCTTGAGCATGTCGCCCCACTGGGCGTTCATCACGGCCACCTGTGCGACGTTCGACTGCAGCAGCTTGCCCAAGAGTTGGAGGCCGACCTCCGGCGGAATGAGGTCCATGCCGCGCGACTTCACCGCTTCACCGCGGCCCGCTTCGGCCGCCATGCCAGCACCCGCCCAGGGACCCCAGTTGATCGTCGTGGCCGGCAGCCCCGCGGCCCGCCGCGCGCGGGCCAGCGCGTCCAGGAGCGCGTTCCCCGCTGCGTAGTTCGCCTGGCCCGGCGAGCCGAGAATGCTCGCCACCGAGGAAAACATCACGAAGAAATCGAGCGGAACGTCGAGCGTCGCGGTGTGCAGGTTCCAAGTGCCCTGGACCTTAGGCTGCATCGCGCGGTCGAACTGGTCGAGCGTCATGTCGGCTAGAACTCCATCCGCCAACACGCCCGCCGCGTGGATCACACCGCGGAGCGGAGCGTCCTGGGGAATCTGCCGGAGAGCCAACTTGAGCGAAGCGGCATCGGTCACGTCGCCTTGAAGTGTGATAATGTTGGCCCCTTTGCCGCGGATGAGTGCGAGCTTTGTTTCGACTTCGGCCGAAGGCGATCGACGGGCGACCAGCGCGATCGTGCCGGCCCCTTGTTCGGCAAGCCACTCGGCGACGCGAAGACCGAGAGCGCCCAGGCCACCGGTGACGAGATAGGTGCCATCCTTGCGAACCACAGAGCCAGAGTCGTCGCTCTGCTCCTTGTTCTCTGTTTCCTGCTCACTACTCTCCATCGCCACGACGACTTTGCCGATGTTCTTCCGTTGCGACATGTAGCGGAAGGCGTCGATTGTTGCCTCGGTCTCGAACCGCGTGAACATCAGCGGCCTGTAATGTCCCGCCGCGAAGAACGTCATCACTTCGGCGAATAACGTACGAATGTAGTCCGGCCGCTGGCGGAGCATGCGATCGAGGTCGATCGCAAAGTAGGAGAGATTGTCCTGGAACGGCAACAGTCCGATCATTCGGTTCTGGTAAATGTCTGTCTTGCCGATTTCGAGGAACCGGCCGTAGGCGCGGAGGATCGACAGACTCTTGGTGATCGCCTCGCCGGGAAGCGAGTTGAGCACGACGTCGACACCCTCTCGGTTGGTGTCGGCGAGGATCTCCTCGGCGAACGAGGTCGAGCGGCTGCTGTAGACGTGCTTCACGCCGAGCGAGCGGAGGAAGTCGCGCTTTTCGTCGCTGCCGGCCGTGGCGAAGACTTCCGCGCCGAGTTGCTGGGCGATTTGAATCGCGGCGAGGCCGACGCCGCCGGCGCCGGCATGAATCAGCAGCCGCTCGCCGGGTTGGAGCTGCGCGAGTCGCACCAAGCTGTAGTAAGCGGTCAGGAACGTGATCGGGATCGTGCACGCTTCGTCGTGGTCGATCGCCGCGGGCTTATGCACCAAGGCGTATTCCGCAGTGCGGGCATGTGACGCGAACGCATACGGCACGACACCGAGCACTTCGTCGCCCACCTTGAACCGCGTGACGCCTTCGCCCACCGTCGTGACGATGCCCGAAGCTTCAATCCCCAAGGGTACGATTGCGTCTTTGATGCCCGGGTAGAGGCCCAGCGCCTTGAGCACATCGCTGAAGTTAAGTCCCGTGGCGCGAACTTCGATTTCGACCTGGCCGGCTTGCGGCAACTCGCGTTCGACCGGTGCGCACCGCAGCGCGTCGAACGAGCCCGGCTGGGTGATGCGCAGTTGGAACGGCCGCCCGGCGGGGACGGTGAACGAAGCGGCTTTGTCGGGCGACGCGGCGACAATCCCCGGATCGCGTACGAGGCGGGCGACGTAGCGCTGGCCCGCGCGGTAGGCAATTTCGGATTCTTTGGTGTTGGCGAGCACTTCTTTCAGTAAATCGTCCGCCGCCGCGCCCATGTGCTCGAGCACGCTCGCCGGATCGAGGTCGACGAGGCGCGGTTTCAGGTCGGGAAGTTCCATCCTCGCGACCCGACCCAGCCCCAACAGCGGCGACTGCTCGATCGCGATTGGTGTTGGCGCGGCGCTGTCCACCGACTGCGCCCCGCTCGTCACGAGCCACAGCGGCGGCGAAGTCGGCAGCGGCAATCGCGCGAGTGTGCGTGTGAGTTGCAGCACGCTCCCAGTGCCAAGCTGCCGCGCGGCTGCAAAATCGTGCTTCGGAATGTCGAGCGACCACAAGTGGACGACACCGAGACACGGCCGGCCTTTGTCGGCGAATGCTTCCTGAAAGAGTCGCTTGAAATGTTCTTGATCGAGCGGCTGAACTGTCGTCGCGAGATGGCGAGCTGGCTCGCCGTTCGACGAGCCACCGTCCCGGAAACCGCCGCCGAATTTGTAATCCGCACCGTGGGCGGCGAGGATGCTCGCTTGTCCGCGCTTGGCGAGCGCGTCGGCGAGCTCGGCGCCGACACCGCCGACGTCACTGAGAATAAGCCAGGCACCCGTGGTGGTGGCTGGAGTGGTGGCGTCTCCGCTCGCTGAAGCGAGCTCGCCGGGCTGCCAGGTAATGCGGTACAGCCAACGAGCCGTGTCGATGCTGGAATCCGTGCCTCCACTCCGGCCAATTCGCTGCACCTCGACGCCTTCCATCGCCACCAGCACGTCGCCCCCGGCATTCACCAGATACACGTTCGCCGCGACGCGCTCGGGACTCGGCTGCGAATCGCTCGACGTGCGAAGCGTGTAGGTGAAGAGCGGCTGTGTGTAGTCGTCGATCGGCTGCACCAGACGGACGCGGCGGATGGCGACCGGCATGTAAGTGAACGGACTGAACGAGCCGTCGCTTTCCACCGGCACTGCACCCGACATCGACTGCAACATCGCGTCGCCAAGCGCCGGATGCAAATGGTAGCGCGGCGCCTCGCGCACGACCGACTCGGGCAGCCGCACCTCGATCGCCGTTTCCTGTTGGCAACGGTAGAGGTCGTGGAGCACTCGGAACGTCGGGCCGTAGGCCAACC
Organism: Planctomycetota bacterium; assembly: GCA_031403315.1. Lineage (GTDB taxonomy): Bacteria > Planctomycetota > Planctomycetia > Pirellulales > Lacipirellulaceae > DASYDU01. Next base: position 1,761 of record JANNTD010000047.1, on the reverse strand, counting down.
CGCGCTGGGTCATGGAGGTATAAAATTCTTCGTGCGCCATTGTGCCGAGTGCGCGTCCGCGAAGGGCGACGAGATCGATGCGATCTGGCGATTCTCCATTGCGTGTTGCGTTGACGAGCGCGCCATTGGCGTGCATTGCCCAAGGTGCCGTCGATGTCTCAGCGTCCGCGGGGCGGCTATACGTTTCGAAATTTGCTTCGCCGCCCGACTCGGGCGCGACTGAGAATTGCACGCGGCGGCGCGTGCCTTCGGGCAAAAACATCGCTTGTTGGATCACCAAATTCGCCACGCCGTGCTGACCGGGGCCGAACACCTGATCCGCGGCGGCGAGCGCTTGTTCGACATACGCAGCCGCGGGAGTCACCGGCGAGCCTTGCACCTGGTGGTCGACCAGGTAGGCCGGCGTGCGGGCGCTGAGCGAGGTCTCAAATAGCGCGTTGGTCCAGACGGTGGAGAGGCGTACTCCGAGCAACGGGCTGCCGCTTGATTCCCCGCGTGCCGAAGCCCGCGCGCCCTCCCCGAACGAACGCCGCTTCGAGGAATCGAGCGTGAGCCAATGACGCGAGCGTTCGAACGGATAGTTCGGCACGCGGACGCGGTGGCGCGGCCAAGGTTCGTCCCAGGCCCGCCAATCGATCTGCCCGCCGCGGACGTAGTACTCCGCGACGCTGGCCGCGAGCGTTTGCCAATCGTCCTGGCCTTGGCGAAGCGACGGCAACCAGGCGGTCTCCAGCTCCGGCACACAGCGGCGGCCCATGCCCAGCAGACTCGCCGTCGGACCGATCTCGACAATCGCGGTCGGCGCAGTCTCGGCGACGCGGGCCATGCCTTCGGCGAACCGCACCGTGTTGCGCAGATGGTCGCGCCAGTAGCGCGGCGTCGGGGCCTCGGTCATGAGCTGACCGGTCAAGTTCGCCGCGAGCGGCACCTGCGGCGATTGAAACTCGATGCCCGCAGCAAACTCTTCGAACTCGTCGAGCATTTCGTCCATCAGCGGCGAATGAAACGCGTGCGACACATTGAGCAGCTTCGTCTGGATGCCCGCCGTCGTGAGCTCGGCGGCAACCGCTTCCACCGCGTCGGCCTCGCCCGAAACGACCGTGTTCTCCGGACCGTTGAGCACTGCGATCACGACCTGGCCGCCGTGCTTCGCCAGCGCGGCCGTGATTTTTTCCGGCGGTGCAAACACGACGGCCATCTTGCCGTGACGCTTGACGCTTTGCATCAGCCGCGCACGCTCGGCGATCAATGCGAGGCCGTCTTCGAGACTCATCACGCCGGCAATGCACGCGGCCGCATACTCGCCGACGCTGTGCCCGAGCACGATGTCGGGCACAACACCCCACGCTTGCCACAGCTCGGCCAGCGCATATTCGAGTGCGAACAGCGCTGGCTGCGTGAACTCGGTTTGGTGGATCAGCGCCTGCGGATCGTCGGCCGCGCCGTCTTTGGGATAGAGGACGTCGACGAGCGACTCGCCATCCCAAAGTTCGCTGAGGATTTCGTCGCAGGCGACAATGGCATGACGGAAGACTGGGTGCGATTCGTAGAGCCCGCGGCCCATGCCCGGGTATTGCAGGCCTTGGCCGGTGAAGAGGAAGGCGACCTTGGGGCGGGTGATCGCGCGGACGGCACCTTGCTTACCACCGGCGGGCAGTTTGCCCGCGGCTAAATCTGCGAGTTGGGACTCGAGCTGTTTGGCATCGGCAACAACCAGCGCGGCGCGGTGATTGAAATCGGCGCGGCCGGTATTCGCGGAGT
>JANNTD010000046.1:0-2423 GCA_031403315.1 Planctomycetota bacterium | reverse complement strand
GACAACCACGCGGCCGCGGACGACTCGGGCCGTGAGATCGCAGAAATTCGTGCCCGCGACGTGCTTCGTGGCCGGCAAACCGGAGAGCACGCGGACGAACGGCTCGCCCGCGTAAAACTCGCGGTAGAGTGATAGCAACGCCTCGGTCGACGTCGCGCCGGTCGGAATGGCGTAGCTGGTCGAGAGGATGCCGCGGTCCATGGGGACCAGGTGCGGGGTGAAAATCACTTCGACCGGTTTGCCCGCGGCGTCGGTGAGAACCTGGTCGATTTCCGGCATGTGGCGGTGGGTGCCGACGCCGTAGGCCGCGAGATTCTCGTTGCATTCGGGGTAATGGAGTTGAGGCTTCGGCTCGCGGCCGGCCCCGCTGACGCCGCTTTTCGCGTCGATGATGATGCCCTCCGAAGAGATCATGCCAGCCTCCAGCAGCGGGGCCAGAGCCAGGATCGCCGAAGTGGGATAGCAGCCAGGGTTGGCCACCAGCGACGCTGAGCGGATGACTTCCCGATAGAGTTCCGGGAGGCCGTAGACGGCATCCTTGAGATTATCAGGGTCGGCGTGCTCGAGGCCGTACCACTTGGCGTATTCGGCCGGGTCGCTGAGCCGATAGTCGGCGCTGAGGTCGATCACCTTTCTGCCCAGCGGCAAGAGCTGCGATGCGGCGGCGGCACTCGCCCCGTGCGGCAGGCAGCAGAACACATAGTCGGCCCGTTCGGCGACCGCTTCGGCCGCGAGATTCTCCAGCGACAGATCGAGCCGGCCCGCGAGCGACGGATGCACCTCGCCCACCGGCCGCGGCTCGGCTTTGCGAGTGGTGAGGGCCGTAATCTCGGCGTGCGGATGGCGCAGCAATATCTTGATTAGCTCCAAGGCCGAATAGCCGGACGCTCCCAAAATCGCCACGCGTTGTTTCGTTCCAGCCATGCTTTTTGATGCGTCAAACAGTCGATTGAAATTATCCGGAACGGTCGAGCCACGCATTCTAGCTCCCCTCGATTCAGGTCGCTACGGGCGGCTTGCGAAGTGGGACAGCCGGCGGTCTGATGGGGTTCGCCCACCGTACGTCAGGCTTTCCAGCCTGACTTTTGCCCGCTTGTCAGTGAGTCAGGCTGGAAAGCCTAACCTACCCGGATGCTCGAAATCCTCTACGACAACGGCCCGGTGCTGGTGGTGAACAAGCCCGCCGGCGTGCTCACGCAAGCGCCCGCCGGGATCGACAGCCTCGAGGTCCGCGTCAGGGAGTTCTACCGCCAGCGCGAAGCGAAGGAAGGCAACATCTACCTCGGCCTGCCCCACCGGCTCGACCGGCCGGTGACCGGTGCGATCGTCTTTGCCCGGCACGTGCGGGCGGCCCAGCGGATTTCGATGCAGTTCGAGAACCGCACGGTCACGAAGCTCTACTGGGCGTTCGTCGAAGGCCAAGTTCACGGCGACGTCGAGGCCGACGAGGGCACCTGGACCGACCACCTCCACAAACGCCACGGCATGGCCCAGGCGATCGTCGTGCCGGACGACGACCCCCGCGGAAAACTGGCCATCATGCACTGGCGTGTTCTCGCGCGAATCGTCGCCGGCACCTGGCTCGAAGTGCAGCTTGAAACCGGCCGCACGCATCAGATTCGCGTCCAGGCCGCTACCCGCGGTCACTCCGTCGTCGGCGACACGCAGTACGGCGCGACTCAAACCTTCGGCGAGCAGTTCGAGGACGAACGCCTCCGCGCGATCGCGCTCCACGCCCGCCAACTTGGCTTCAGCCACCCGATGACGCGGGAATCGGTCGACGTGATCGCGCCGGTGCCGGCGATGTGGAAATCGCTAGAACTGCCAAGCGAGCTTTTGTAGGGTGGATCGAGTAGCACGAGACCCACCACTCAGTCCTTCTTCGGCGACTTCTTCTTCTCGCTCTTGCCGCTGTCGGACGACTTCTTGGTGTCGCTCGACTTCGATTCCGATTTAGATTCAGATTTCGTCTCGCTCTTGGAGTCGCTCTTCGACTCGGCGGCCGGCTTATCCTTCTCGGCGGCCTTCTTATAAGAGTCGCTGCGGTAGTCGGTCTGGTAGAATCCCGAGCCCTTGAAGACGATCGCCGCGCCGGTGCCGAACAGGCGGCGGAGCTTCAGTTTGCCGCATTCGGGGCACTTTTTCTCAAGCGGCGCAGAAAACGATTGGAACAGCTCGAATTTGTGTCCGCAGGCATCGCACTCGTAGTCGTAAGTCGGCATGGAAGGAGGATACAGGATACAGGAGATGGGATACAGGGCGACGAGCAGATGGTCTAACGTTCCAACGGCCCCGACGACACAATCACCTGCGCCGGCCGCACAACGCGATCGTGCAGCTTGTAGCCCTGCTGCGTGACCATCGTTACCGTGTCGGCCGGGGAGTCGTTCGACGGTTGGTGCAAAATTGCCTGGTGATAGTTC
>JANNTD010000045.1:0-11655 GCA_031403315.1 Planctomycetota bacterium | reverse complement strand
TGCTCTTCATCATGCCGGTCGGATCAAAGATATTTATCTTTTCGTGATTGTCGCTCATCTGCGCACCTCGTTCGGTATCAATTGCCCTGGCACATTGGTTCGATCCGCGGCCAGGCCGCTCCTACATGTAAGCTCCACCGTTGACGTTGATCTGCTGTCCGGTGATGTAGTCGCCGTCGACCGCCAGGAAGACGACCGCCTTGGCAATTTCTTCCGGCTTGGCGAAACGACCGATGGGGATCCGGCTCTTGATCTGCTCCTGAATCTTTTCGGGAACCTCGGCGAACATGTCGGTCTCAGTGAAACCCGGAGACACGGTGTTGACCGTGATGCCGCTCTTCGCGAGCTCCAACGCCGCCGTCTTCGTGAACGCGATGATGCCGCCCTTGCTGGCACTGTAATTTGCCTGGCCAAAAGCCGCGATCTGACCGTTCATCGAGCTGATGTTAATGATCCGGCCAAATTTCTTCTCCGTCATCACAGGAATCGCCGCTGACGTGCAATAGAAGTAGCCGCCGAGGTTCGTCTTCACGACCTCTTCCCACTGTTCGTCGGTCATTTTCTTGAGCGAGGTATCGCGGGTAATACCCGCGTTGTTGACCAACACATCGAGCCGGCCAAACTCTTCGGCGACGTGCTTGACCATCGCCCGGGCTTCCGGCCCGTTGCCGACGTTCGCCTTCACGAGCATCACCGCGCCGCCGAACGCCGCCACTTCGTCGGCGACGGCTTGCGCTTTCGCGTCGCTCGACTGATAGTTCAGCGCCACACGCGCGCCTTCGCGGGCCAATTCCACGACGATCGCGCGGCCGATTCCACGCGATCCGCCAGTCACCAGAGCCGTCTTGCCTTTTAGTCGGTCCATTGTTGGCACCTTTCATTCAAGAGTCTTGTTGTTGATTTGAAATTGTTCGCGGAAATCCGGGCGCTACGACGTCATTCGCACTCGAAAAGCGCCGCGATCCCTTGGCCGCCGCCGATGCACATCGTCACCAGCGCCCGCTTGCCGCCGGTCCGCTTCAACTCGTAGAGCGCCTTGATGGTGAGGATCGCTCCGGTCGCGCCAATTGGATGGCCCAGAGAAATGCCGCTGCCGTTCGGATTCGTACGGTTGGCCGGCAGTTTCAACTCGCGCGTCACCGCTAGCGCTTGCGCGGCGAACGCCTCATTCACTTCAAATACGTCGATGTCGTCCACCTTTAGGCCGGTTTTCTCCAACAGCGATCGCACCGCGGGCACAGGACCGATGCCCATGTGCTTCGGGTCGACGCCGGCGTAGCTGTAGGCAACCAGCCGGCCGAGCGGCCGCAAACCGCGCTGCTTCGCCAGCCCACGCTCCATCAGCACGACCGCAGCCGCCGCGTCGTTGATGCTCGACGAGTTGCCCGCCGTCACAGTGCCTTCCTTGTCGAACGCCGGCTTCAGCGTGGCGAGCTTATCCACGGTGCTATCTGCCCGCACGGTCTCGTCGACGGCAAACGCGATCGTCTCGCGTTTCACCTTGATTTCGACCGGCATGATCTGCTCCTTGAAGTGCCCCTTCTCGATGGCGCTCGCCGCTCGTTTGTGGCTCTCGACGGCCAGTTGGTCCTGGTCTGCACGCGAGATATTCCACTTCTTGGCCACGTTCTCTGCCGTCACGCCCATGTGGCAGTCGTCGAACGGGTCACTCAGCGCAGCGACCATCACGTCGATCAGCGCGGTGTCGTTCATCCGCGCACCCCACCGCATCGCCTGCGATAGATAGGGGCTTCGGCTCATGTTCTCCGCACCGCCGGCCACCGTCACGTCGGCGTCGCCGAGCATGATCGCCTGTGCCGCCGTGATGATCGCCTGCAGCCCGCTACCGCACAGGCGGTTCAACGTGAGTGCCGGCGTATCGACCGGCAGGCCGCCCTTCACTCCCGCCACACGGGCGAGATAGTGGTCGTGTGCGTCGGTGTGAATGACGTTGCCGAACACAACGTGTCCGACAGATTCTGGCTCGATGTGGGCCCGTTTCACGGCTTCGCGCACGCAGAGCGCCGCGAGGTCACTCGGCGGGATGTCCTTCAAACTGCCACCGTATCCGCCGATTGGAGTCCGTGCGCCGCTAACTACTACGACCTCGCGTGTCATGTGAGCTCCTCCTGGACTAGTCTAGGTTGGTATGGAATGCCCGCTCCACAGTGCGCGGGCCGCTATTCACTTTCGTAACTCGCCTCCCAATTCGTCCGTCTCGGCGACCGCCGCAAACTCCAAAAGTGTGCCGCCGGAGCACCTCCGCGCGGCGTTCTGTGCGGTTACGCACATCACGTCTTTCCGCCAGAGTCAGCTTTTGCCGGGCGTCGCGTCGATTCTCGTGACGCCATGCCTCTTTAGAGCAACGGACATGCCAAAGAGTCCGCATCAAGGCTGATTGGTCTGGGGTGCTGCTGATTAGCGAACGTAGGCTGGTTGGAGCGTGATCAGAGTCGCGTACGAACGGGAAGGCTATGCTCACCGTTGCACTGACCACAGCACTGTAAAATGTGGGCAGCAAGCGATGCGATCTTCAGGCGATTCACAGCTGTCGGAATCGTCATCATCGTGGGGCGAACAACCGTCTCTTGCAAGTTCGCTCGCGTTCGAGCATATTGACGGGCCGAGTTCTGCAGCTTGCCGTGGCGTTCGCAAGTACTCTTCTCACGCCTTGGAATTGGAGGACTTTTCCGTGTCGTCGCTAAAGGACCAAACCCCTGCGCGCGTCGCGACCGATGAGCTGGAGGGTCGATATCCGGGTTGGCCAGATGGCCAAGCGAACGAGTGGGGTTGTCCGAATGAGCCGCAACGGAACGCCGCCGCGGAGGCTCAGCAGCGGTGGAATCGGCTGGCCCGGCAGGGCAAATGGATGATTGCCGTGTATCGGAGCAGCCAGTCCACGATATCCGACGTGGTACGGCTCAAGCGGGCGCACCTCAACTACCAGCTCAAAGTGCGGACTTTCAAAATCTCCGTGCCACGCGGGCAACTGAGTTAGCGGAGGAGTTTCCGGGCCACGTGGCGGCCAGCTGGCTGGGCCACAGTGTGGCAATCGCTGACAAACACTACCGTCCAACGACTGAGGAACACTTCGCCAGGGCGACGGCGGGGACGCAGGATATTGGGGTCGCGAAGGAGCCGAGCCAAAATGCGCAGCAAAAAGCGCAGCAGTCAGTGTCGGAATCTGGGGGAAATGACCGGCACGGGAAGGAAGGAGAACGCGAAACCCCCGAGAAATCTCGTGGGCCTCGGAAAACTCGAAAGTTAAAAGCTCCCCCGGTAGGACTCGAACCTACTGGTCTCGTGTTGGGGACACGTTGGCTTGGTATTGATTTCGTGTGTAAGTCGTTGTGCAGCTCCCGTTTAATCGGTGGAAAGGGTTGATGTCGTATTGTATCCGTGTTGGGTTCGCATTGCCAACATTGCCCCCGATGTGCCCCCGATTTGTCGGCACAGAATATGCCATCGATATTTTAGCCCCTTCATATGTGACAGTCGATGACGACGTCCGTCCCAAAGTCGTCGTTGACGGCCAGCTCGCCTTTCTGAGTATGGAGTTCAACATCGACACTTATCTCGTCCTCCTTGTCGGTGACAACTATTTCGCGGAACTGTGCGGTGGGTGCGAGTTGCCGTATCACCGCCTTCGCTTGGTCCATCTGATTGGGGTAAGTGGCGTTTAGCCGACTACTAGTAAGCATCCAAATGGTCGGACTGTCCGCTAATTGTCGAAATCTTTCGAACGGCTTGCGGATGAGGTCGGCAGCTTCATGGGAAAGTTCCTCTTCACGCCAAAGGTGAATGAGCAAGCCAGCTTCATGCCTTGGCACGTATACGGCGATAACAAGACACACTCCGGACCGAGCTTCAAGTGTGGGCCCACCCTGCCCGAGCATCGCCTGCATCATCGAGACTTTCTCGTGCTCACCCAATTTAAGTTCGTATTCGACGTTGCCATCGTGGAATACTGAAGGCCCGGACCAAGCCGGAATGTCATCGCTTTTGATGAAAGCTTTATCCATGCGGCACAAGGCCCCTCTCAGACCGTTCTTCCATCTCGCTGCGGATAGACCAACTTCATCGCCGCTGCGACGTCGGGGTAATTTTCAACAATGAATGCCAACGAAAAGCGAATTTTCGTAGCCTGTATATAGTCCAAGGCTGGGAACCACCGGTGCTGAATGGCAACGAGAGTCACAGAGTCCTGGTCGCGTGGTTTGACGTTTCGACCATCGATATCGCCGACCTGCCAAATGCCGCAACCACTAATTCCCTTAAGCCTCGGTAGCCGGTCAACTCCACCTTGCAGTGCATTGACCGCGTCCCGTGTGAAGTTCAGTAACATGTGAACGTCTGGGTCGTAGTGGGCCATGTCATCGCGGTCGCCTTTATGCGGAAACGTTCCGAAAGCTAGTCCCTGCGACACGACAAAATCAGGAGCAATGACATGGCCAGACCAATCCATTGGATATCCGAAAAACATGAACGGTCCACGACTCTCAGCACCATTTAGGTCAACTTGACTGTGCGGGAGGAAGTCCTTGTGCTTCGCGATTTCATCCGCTGTCTCCGCAGGAATCCAAATGGCGGCTACGTCACGACCGACTTCTTCCGTGGAACTGAACTTGGCCTCACCGAGCGGCAGTGGCATCACGCCAGGCTTATTCATTGACACATAAAGTGGAATATTCGCCTCGACGATTGGCCGAAGGTCGTGTGCCGCGGTCAGAACAAAGTGATGCCCAGCAATCCGGTACAAAACACCGGTGCGGTCATGAACAATTTTATCGTCCTGAACGCCAAGAATCGGTACGGAAGCACGGTCGATTCGGCGAACGCAACCGGTGTTAATTTCCGCAAAAAACTTTCGTGACCGGTCAGACGATTCGTTTTGGTCGTCAGGAGTCGACATCGGCACTTCCATTCTAGTGACAATTGCAATCTAATTTTAGCAAAATGCTTTGCATCCAATAGACTGTGCCTTCGTCGGCCTGTCATCGTCGGGCTCATCCAAAGCTGGCCCCCACGATGATTGGACCACGAACTGCACTTCTGCGTTTTCCTTCTCCTGCCTTTGTTGGTCAGATTCCCAGGGGCGACGTGAGCTGAATTATCCTTCATTGCTCCCCTGTATATTCAGCCAACAATTACTCTTTGACCTTTGCCAGAATATGCGGGATAATTGAGATATGTCCGTTGACCCGAAAACCATCTCGCTTAGCGACGCCCAGCGTCGTGCCCTTGCTGAGCTTTCCGACCAGTCCGGAAAGCCCTGGCCGGAAGTGTTTACCGAAGCCCTGGCCACTTATCGCCCGCAGGTCATGGTTAACGGGAATAGTCGAGAGTCATTTTCTAAAGCAGCCGAACGGCTAGGACTCATTGGTTGCACTGAAGGTCCCTCCGACCTCAGCACTAACCCAGCTCACATGGAAGGGTTCGGCGAGCGTGAAAAATGAACGTGTCATTGTAGACGCCGGACCATTAGTAGCAATTCTCAACCGGCTTGATTCGCAGCACGACGCGTGTCACAAGCAGGGACTAGAACTTCCCCGTCCGTTCATTACGACGTGGCCGGTTATCGCCGAGGCCGCTTGGCTTTTGCGAAATACATCTGGTGGAGTGTCGGGCCTACTTCGCATGGTAAGTGAAGGACTTCTCGATTGTTTTCCACTTGGGCCGGACTCAGCGGCGTGGATGGATTCGTTCCTGAAAAAATATGCAGACCAATCCCCCCAACTTGCTGACGCGTCGCTGATGTATGTAGCCGAGAAAGAAAATGTGAACGTAATCTTCACTCTCGACCGGCGAGACTTCTCAATTTACAGGCTTTCCGACAGTCGACCTCTTGAACTTCTACCTGAGCCGTAACGATTGGGCCTTCCCCGCTTACAAAGCAGCGTCGCCAGGTTCTTCCGACTTCTGCTCAAGATATCTCTCAATTACCATCTGTTGATAAGCTGTGAATGTCGGCCCGCCGAATTCTTGGCTTCTGCGGTAGCCGTCCGCCGTGATTTGGTCGGCTGACTCCACAGCCGTTTCCGCCAGGCTTGCCCGTTCGTCAGCGGTCAGCTTTGCCAAGATGTCTTCCACGCTGCGGTTCAACCGCCGTTCAGGGGCAGTGACATTCGTTGCCGCCCGAGCCGCCGCCACTGTCGGTTTCCGCTGACGCGATTTCAAGTAGTCCTTCGGAAATGGGTAGTCATTGCGAATTGCTGCTACCAAGAATCCGGGAGCGTTTGCCGGAGCCCGTTTATCCTTGCGAGCCATCAGCCAGTCGACGTACTGAATCTTTTCTTCGACTCGTTGCGGCTCGAACTGTTTGACAAGTGTCTCCGCGGTGGACTTTGCGACGCCTCTCGCGACGAGTCTTTCAACCAGTAGCGAAGGTGCCGCGACAGAGACCTCTTCGGGCTCGCAATGCTTCGCGACCTTTTTTGAGACAAAAACACTCCACTTCTTTGGCCGGCTTTTTCGGTAGGAAACCGGCTTGATGAAGCCAGCCTGCTCCAATTCCACCATCGCTGGACGAAGTCGAGCTTTCAGCTGACCGGTATCATAATTTCGACTGAAGCCCAGCTTTTCGCAAGCAAATGTATGAAGGTCGAATTCCCAATCCAGTCGATGATGAAATCGCTTGTCCAAAAACCTATAGGCTCGTTGTGCGGCCGGCAGTCTTAGCGAGCAGTAGAATCCAAAATCTAGTGGCTTCATGTACTTCGCTGCGAAGGACTTGAAGTACTGTCGATTCCACACAAACCGCGACTGAGAATTGCGGTTGTCGGCCCCCTGATGTCGTCTGCCGTCTGAAATCTTGACGTAGTCAATGACGCCAATCGCTTCCGAGTCAGTCCAGCTACCGCTCTCATGGTCTCGCCAAGCGTTCCAATAGTGAACCGACACGCCTTTCCAGCGGTGAAGCGATTCTTCAACGCGGTCGTAAGCCCAGCCTGAATTGTCCCACCTGAGGAGTTCAATGATTTGGTGCTTTGTGAATGGCACCTCGGGATTTGTGAAATTATTGACGATGCCGGTGAGCTGAATGAGAGCGGCAAGGACTTGGTCGTCTTTTGCCGTCGGGAGCCCGAATTTTTCGCTGCCGGTAACGCAGACGCGACGGGTGATTTCTTTTCCCGATTTCCAATCTTGAATCGTGTCCTGAAACTCCAAAGACTTCTGATTCGGCATTGCCGAGTCTGAGAGGAGTGCCAAGGGAAATTCTGCCAAATTGTTCTCATCGCTTCCCTTGCTGAAATCAGCCAGTGATACCCGTTCTACTTTTCCTCGATTCCTTTTCCTTTTCATCCTTCCTTTTTCAAATAAAGACAACAACTGCCTGTTGTTGTTCTCTTATGAGACTGAACAAAGATGTTATGTGGCAAATTGCCAAGTCGTTTCAGCAGGTTGGAACGCAAATTCTCGCCGTATTGCCGTACGAGGAGGCGGATTGCTCGCCGCATTCCCGTATATTGCTCGCCTCACTTACTTGGCTTCTCGCCTCAATGCCTCATGCCAGAGTGAAAATCTCGCCCGATTGCCGTATGGGAATCTCTGGCCTCATTGCCGTCTGGCCTGACACTCACCCAGACTCACGGCCGCCGTTACTTCAAGCAGCTTGAAGTGACGCTAACGCGGTTCGACGAATTCACGCAAGAGAAAAGTTTCTGGGCATCTATTTCGCCCAGAGGACAAGTCTGCCGGCTTGCAAGCAAACATGCTTGCAATACGACAAACCGCCTGGAAGTCCGGCGGGTCCTCCAACTTGTCGGTGGGTGTTCCAGAATGCTCGCTGGCTTGACACATGCCTTGCCAGACAACTGCCTGGAATGTCAACCGAACGACAAGCAAAAAAACATGCTTGCCAACTGTCTGACATTCGTGCCAGTGTCGAAAGCATGATGATTTCGTTTGCAAATTCCAAAGGCGGTGTCGGCAAGTCGACTTTCGCCGTCCACGGTGCGGTTTGGCTTTTCGACCTTGGCTTTCAAACCGCATTACTCGACGCTGACAAACAACGTTCGAGTTCCGTCTGGGTCGCCGAGGCGGAACCCAAAGTCACGGTTCGAGTCGCTGACACGCCCGACGAGTGCCTCTCAGGCGTCCGAGAACTGCTCAAGAGCCACGATTTTGTGGTGGCCGATGCTCCAGGGGGGCTTGAGGACCTGAGCCGCACTCTGCTCATTCTTGCGGACTTAGCCGTTTTCCCGATTTCTCCCTCGATACTCGATGTTCGGTCAGTTGCAGGGGCGACTTCGGTCCTTCGGTACGCACAGGGAATCAACAATGGCCGGCCCGAAGGGAGACTGGTTCTTAACAAGATGAAGACTCGCGATACGATTAGTCGCGAATTACAGGGAGGGGCGTCCACACTTGGACTTTCGGTAGCGTCGCACATCATTCGTGACCTGCAAGCCTACCGCGACGTGGCCCAGCAAGGGACGGTCGTCAGTCGTGCGGGTCGCAAAGCGGCTCAAGCCGCAGCGGATATGGACGCGTTGTTTTTCGAGCTATTAGGAAATGAAGTGCAACGGCTACAACAGGAACGAGGAGGCAAGGTCGAAAATGGTTGAACGAAGGTCGCTGGGCGATGCCCTTTCGATTTCTCCTGAGAAACTCGCATTCATTCAAGGCGATGAGTCGTCTCCCATGACGCCTCCAAACAAACGAGGTTCAAGGCCGGCCTCGAAGACAGTGGAACTTTCGCTGCCGACGGAAGGGGCCGAAGTCCAAAGCACGAGACAGCGACGCCGAAATTCAGAACGCGACCTCGAAGTGCCCAACGCGAATGAAGTCCTGAACGAAGTCTTAGTCCCCCTTACCACGAGACTACCTCATCGGCTCCTACAATCACTGCGTCGCTTGTGCCTGGAACAACAGCTTCGTCACGCGACGCCTGACAGCATTCAGGAAATCGTTGAGGCTGCCCTGGAGGACTGGCTAGCCAAGCGGCATACCAAATAGGAATTAAAGAGTGAACAGCACGAAGCATGCCGCTTGATTCGACGATTAAGGCAGACGCATAGTCGCCGAAGAGCTGGAAGATTTCAGGCTGTAACATTCCTACCGCAGCAAAAACTCAAGCCGGGAAGGTCTCCCGGCTTGAAGCTGCCCTGGACGGGCTCGCCGCGTCAGTTAGCGGCTTCAGGATAGTTGGAAGTCAACCAACTTTGAAGTCTGGCTACCAGGGCTGCAAGCTCAGCCAGGTGTCTTGCACCGTAGCTGTTTGAATCCTTGAACGTATCGCCTGATTTGTACGAGCGACTGATGACCGCGGAGGGGAACTGCTTTCCTTCCTTGGTCTTGTTCAAGAAGACGCTGCATGACACCGCACCGACTCGGTCGCGATGTACTGGTTTGTTGGTTGCTTTCTCATTTTTCTTTTTCATTTTTTCCTCCATAAGGTTAAACGTTTTTTGCGTTTCCGCACCCAAGCGATGAAACCACAAAAGCGTTCCCGTTGGAGGCGGCCGTAGCCTGGTCCGGCAATAGAAGAAGACGTGCTTTGGTCGGCAAGCAAGTGACAGGCTTCGCCTGGCGTGCCGCTTGCCAAAAGCTCACGGCGATTGCCGGACGCGGAGGCCTGCTGAAGAAAAAGAAAATGGAAGAGACGAGGCAAACCGTTTTGCGTCCCAAGGTTGCGGTCGGAAAAGCGTCCAACGAGACCAGGGGAAAAAGTTCTCCGCGGTCGTGAACGCTCGGCTCTCGGGCGACGAGCAAGGACGAAGCGGAACGCAAGAACGCTTCGCTTGCTGACCAGGTAGTGGATGTAAAAGGGGAGGTAGCTATCCGAAACCGCAAACTCTCCAGCGAGCGGGACAGGGCACTTCTGCGGAGGCGACCAGGCTTGGGAGTTGTTGCGGTTTTTGGAGCGATGATTTTTTTGCTTAGCGTTTCCAAAATGATACTATGGGCGGTGGCTCGGCGTGGACTTGCGACTGTCTTGGAGGCGAGGCGGTGGCAAGCCCAATGCGATGCACGCGGCATTAGGGTTTTCCAAATGGTTTTGCGTGTGGTTTTTAACGTGTAAGGAGCCAATCATGGCTACTGCGACGCAGAGTAAAGGTCGGGGTACGAACGCGAGTGACAACGGTCGGAAGCAACGTCCAGTTTGGACGAAGACTGGCTTCCCGCTGACGATTGCCGCATTCGAGTTTCCCACAGAGAACGGACCGCCCAATTTCAGCGTGAAGCTCACGCGGAGTTTTAAGCGGGATGAAGACTCGGAGTGGGAAAACACAGAGTATCTTGGTGGCGGCGATTTATTGAGAGCAGCAAAGCTCTTCGAAGCGGCCGACGCCTTTGTGCAATCCCAGCTGGAAGCGTTCCATCGGTCCCGTAAGGAGCACGAACAGTCCTAAGCACTGCTCGTTCTTTGAAGTTCCTGACGCGAATTTTTTCGCCCCTCGATACAATTCGTGCATCGCAGGGGCTTTCCTTTTCAAGTTTATGTGGTCAGAACTTCCAATCAATGCGGACAGAGACAACCGGCCCAGAGTGGACGACTGGCAGGAGTCGCTTGCCATCGCGGCCAGCGATTATCTTGCTCGCGGCTGGTCGCTCCTTCCGCTGTTCGGAAAGCTGCCGGCCATTCCTGCCTGGAAAGCATACCAATCGCGATTACCAACATCATTTGAAGTCGAGACCTGGTTTGCCGACAGTACGCGACCGCCCAGCGGCCTTGGCGTGGTGACGGGAATGCTCTCAGGTCTCGTGGTCGTCGATTGCGATTCTCAGGAAGACGCGGCCTACTGGCAGGAGCATTACCCGAGCTCGCCCTTGGTCGTTTCGACCGGCGGGGGCGGAGTGCATTTTTACTACGCGATACCAAAAGGCGAAGACGTGCGAAACCGTGCGGGGGTTCTGGGAAGAAAGATTGATGTTCGCGGAGAAGGTGGCTACGCCACCGCTCCGCCGTCCCTTCATCCAAGCGGTAAGCTGTATGCCTGGCAGGCGTATGATGTGTCCGTGAGGCTGCCAAGTTTTGACGCCGCATGGCTCGTCGACAAATCTCAATCCGCTCGGCTTCCATCGAGCGAACAAACCGGCAACGTGCGAAACGCAGTCGCCTACATCCGCCGCATTCATGCTAAGGCGGGCGAGGGCGGTCACAACGCCACGTTTCGAGCGGCCTGCAAGCTCCGCGATGCAGGTCTTTCAGAGGACGAAGCACTTCAAGTGCTTACCGACTGGAACGAAACCAATACTGTTCCCCCCTGGTCCGCTGCGGACCTTGTTCACAAAATTCGCTCGGCATTTGATTCGCTGACGAGGTAAGAAGGCAGAAGGCTAAAGCAAGTCGCGTTGCGTCGCGGTCGTTGTCGTAGCATTAGTCCTCCTTGGTTATGGTTAATAATCTGGTTCGAACGCCCGTCTCGCGGAACGCTTCGCGTCCTTGAAAAGCATCCTCAGGGAGTTGTTCGGATTCTCCGCCGAGCTCGTCGAGCCATTCTCGAAACGCGAGGCTCCGTTTGTCGGAACGAAAGAACGGTCCTTCACAAACGACAGAGACAAGCCGTCCGCCGGGCGTAAGGAGTGAGTAGGCATGTCGGATGTGCTCGATGTCTTGTCCGTCTTCAAACGGCGGATTCATAACGATGCGGTCGTACGTTCCCCGGTGCTCCAGAAAATCTCCGAACTGGATGTCGTATCCCTTTGCGG
>JANNTD010000044.1:0-7760 GCA_031403315.1 Planctomycetota bacterium | reverse complement strand
AGCGAACTTTGGCATGGATATTGGCGCGGATATTGGCATGGACACGGAGCCGAATGTGATCTTTGAGCGGGAAGCGGTGCTGTTGGCGCCCTACGCGATGCACAGCGCCGACTCGGCCGGCCGCAAACATGCCGAACCGCCGCAAGTGTATCGCGGGCCGTTTCAGCGCGACCGCGATCGCATCTTGCACAGCGGCGCGTTTCGGCGATTGAGCCATAAGACCCAGGTTTTCACCGGCACGATGGGCGACTACCATCGCACGCGACTTACCCACACGCTCGAGGTCGCTTCGATCGCCCGCACGCTCGCGCGGGCGCTGCGGCTCAACGAAGATCTGGTCGAAGCCCTTGCGCTCGCACACGACCTCGGCCATCCGCCCTTCGGCCATTCTGGCGAAAGCGTGCTGGACGAGTGTCTGCGCGACAAGAACTTCGGCGATGGTGGCGGGTTCAATCACAATGCCCAGGCGCTGCGAATCGTCGAGCTGTTAGAAAATCGCTACCCGGAGTTCCCGGGGCTCAACCTGTCGCTGGAAGTGCTCGAAGGTCAAACTCGGCGGATCGACAAGACGGCTGCTGCCGCGGCGAGCCCGCTCTTGGAAGTGCAGGTGGTCGACGCTGCCGATAGCATCGCCTACGATTCGCACGACGTCGACGACTCGCTCGAACTGGGGCTGCTTGCGCTCGACCAATTGCTCGCCGTGCCGCTCTGGCGCGAGGCGGCGGAGCGGGTTCGCAAGCGGTTCACCAAGTTGGACGATCGGCAACCGCGGCGGGCAATCGTCCATGAGTTGATCAATTGGCAGGTGGGCGACTTGCTCGCAGCCGTCGAGCGGGATCTTTCCACGCGCGGCATCGCGTCGGTAGCCGACGTCCGCCGCGCGCCGGTGCTGGTGGCCCCTTCGGCCGAGCTCGCCGACTTGAAACAGGGGCTCGAGCGGTTCCTCTTCAAGAACGTCTATCGCCACCAGTCGGTCGAGGCGACACGCGACGCGGCCCGGCAGGCGCTGCGGGAAATGTTTGAGATTCTGGTCGCCGCGCCCGATCGGCTGCCGGCCAAGTTCCGCGCCAGGGTGCCGAGCGACGGCGTGGCCCGGGCCGTCGCAGATTACCTGGCCGGCATGACCGACCGCTATGCCCTGGAAGAGCATCGTCGGTTGGTTGCCGCGGCCGGTTAGTCCGCTCGGCCCGCCCTGGTGGCTCACTCAGCGGCTGTTAGAATGGAATGCGGGGATGATTGGCGTGCGCGGTGCGCGCCGAGCGACACTTCGTGGATGTCCGTCATGGCTTTGATCGTACTTCGTGTCGTGTTCTTTGCGGTGGCGATCGCGCTGGGGTTCCAGCTTTCGCAATCGAACTTGCTGGCAGGCGACATCCGCTGGCTGCCGCTGGCGGGCTTCTTCGGCGTACTGCTGCTTGCCGTTGGCGTGTTGGTCGCCGATAGCGCCGTCCGCCGCAAAAAGCTCGACACGATCACGGCCGTTTACTTCGGCATGTTCGTCGGTCTGGTTCTCGCTTACGTGTTTGGCATCGCGCTCACACCGCTGTTGGCCGGGCTCAACAAGGATCTGGTCACCTGGATCAACCTCTTCATCTCCACGATCATGTGCTACTCCTGCATCAGCGTGCTGCTGCAGACGAAAAACGATTTCCGCTTCATCATTCCCTACGTCGAGTTCGCCAAGGAAGTGAAGGGCCTCAAGCCGTATGTGCTCGATACTAGCGTGGTGATCGACGGCCGGATCGCCGACGTCGTCGAGACCCGCGTGATCGACAACCAACTGGTCATGCCGCAGTTCGTCATCGCCGA
The DNA here is from genome assembly GCA_031403315.1 of Planctomycetota bacterium. Lineage (GTDB taxonomy): Bacteria > Planctomycetota > Planctomycetia > Pirellulales > Lacipirellulaceae > DASYDU01. Next base: position 5,951 of record JANNTD010000044.1, on the reverse strand, counting down.
GCTACAGAACATCGCCGACTCGGGCGACAAGCTCCGCCGCAACCGCGGTCGCCGCGGCCTCGACATCCTCAACAAGCTCCGCAACGACTCGAAGGTCGATCTCGTGATCTACGACCGCGAGTTGCCCGAGTTCGCCGGCCAGTCGGTCGACCAGAAGCTGGTGCTCTTGGCGAAGCACCTCGACGGCAAGGTCGTCACGAACGACTACAACCTCAACAAGGTGGCCAAGCTGCACAGCGTCGGCGTGATCAATCTCAACGACATCGCCAACTCCTTGAAGCCGGTGTTCCTGCCCGGCGAGGCGATCGACGTGCGGATCACCAAGGCGGGCGAGGAGTCGGGGCAGGGCGTCGGCTATCTCGAAGACGGCACGATGGTCGTCATCGAAGGCGGCCGCGACCACGTCGGCGAGGAAGTCTCCGCGATGGTCACGAGCGTGCTGCAAACGAGCGCCGGCCGGATGGTCTTCGGCCGCTTCGAACACCGCTTGGCTGGCGATCCCGCCGACGCCGCCCGACCGGCACAGCGCCGCGAGCGGGCGCTGTAGGACGCATCAATGGCATCGAGTCGATCAACGCGACTTTCGGAAGCGATCAAATACCGTAAGTTGGTGCGATTCACGCGCCCATTAGAGAGGGGCAGCGTGAACGGCTACGTCCTTGATGCAGGGCAACGGATTCTCCTAGTCGCCCTAGTCTCCGACGAAATACACTTCAACGGTTTTGAATGCTTTCGAACCGCCGATGTTCGAAACCTGCGAGCTCCCGGCCCTCATGCAAATTTTGTAGAACAGGCGTTGAAGATTCGAGGCCACCGCATTCCGAGAAAGCCGCGAGTCAGCCTTGCATCCTTTGGCGAGCTATTGATGTCTGCTAGTCGCGTTTTCCCGCTCATTACAATTGACCGCGAGAAAGCAGACCCCGATGTGTGCCACATCGGTCGCGTCGTCGACGTAACAAACGGCAGAGTGAAACTGCTTGAAATCGACCCCGACGCAATTTGGGATGTCGAACCAACATCTTATCTCATTCGCGAGATTACACGTGTTGCGTTCGGCGGTGACTACGAAGACGCATTGAATCTTGTTGGAAGAAAGCGAAACACGGTGCAAGCTGCCACGAAATAGCAACACATCGCCGCGAAACATTTACGCCGGTTCCAGCTTCTTCGCAGCCTTTCTCTTAACCGGCTTCTGCTTCCGCGAAGATCGGCCTTTTTCCTTGGACTCCAAATCCGTCTTGGCAACCACGGTGGCGACGATCAGCTTTTGCAAGCTCTTTACCAGCGACGCCCGAGTGCGATCACCCGCGATCTTCGAAGTTCCGAGCAGCGCCAGGCAAGCAGCCGGCACGTCGAGAACTTCGGCCAACGCGTTGAGCGAATCCAACGAAACGCCCCGTTGGCCGCGTTCGATGAGTGCCACGGAATTGCCCTGCAAACCAGCCTGTTCGGCGAGCGCAGCTTGACTGATACCACGCATTTCGCGCACTTTGCGAATCGCTTTCCCCAGTAATTCTTTGTCGATAGCCATGCTCCTACCCTCGTTCTTCTGTCATTCCTCGCGCGAGTCCGCATCAATCTCCAACAAGACTTCGGCGGCCATCGCGACAAACCCCAAGACTTTCGCTAATTCTCCACTCCCGCGCCGCGCAACACGCGATGGGAGTTCGTGCTTTTGATTCATGCATCCAAAAATGAACTTAGCCAACCTCTGATACTGCGACTCAGTCAGCTTGTGGGTGGCAACATAGCGGAGACATTCGCGGGCCGTTTCGTCGAGCAGGTCCTGTACGATCTGGATCGACGAGTCCATGCATTCCCCTTGACATCGTAGTGACTCATGGTAATTATACCTTACAGTTATATATCGTCAACCGCGACAGTCTCCTTCGGACAAGTCCGATTGTCTGGCCATTCTGTCGAGCTGCGCGGGAAACAAACCACTGTTCGTCAAAGGATGTAGCGATGCAAAATTTTATTCTGGCTGTTGCGTGTGGATTGTTCCTGTTCGGCTCGTCGGCCGTTGCGGAAGACAAGGGCGAGCTTTCCGGGTACGTCGTGACACTTGCCGAGAAAACGGACCAAGATAAGCCGCTATCTGTGAACGTCGGCGGGCTGGTGATCGTCGTCGTCCGCGACTCCGGCAGCCGGCCGCCACAGGATGTTTCGGTCGTCGCGTCGGACTCGCTCGAAGTGCTCGGCGTCGTTCGCGGCGTGCAGAATGACCAAGGCGTCGCGCTCATGGGTGGCGGCTACACTTGGCATCTCTTCAAGCCAGCGAAGGCCGGCGCAGCGACCGTGAAGGTCGCCTATACCGAAAACGGCGACGGCGGCAAACGCGTCGAGCGCGCGTACAAATTGTCCGTCGAGTGAGCGCGACCGTTGTCCGCCCTGCAATCGGTACGAGACTGCCGGATTCAACTGGTTTTCCGACTGTCGACAGTTTTGCTGTTGACTTGCCAGATGGCATGACGAATAATGTCATGTGGCAACACCCTGAGGAGGGCGTTTCGATGGAGAACCTGATTCTAGTCCGAAAATTTCTGGGGGGCAGCCGAGTCATCGGCTCGCCAGAATCGGAGCTCGATTTCGTCCCCATTATCCGCAAGGGATTCCCATTTTCGGTCTTCACTTCGCTGCGTGATCGGGCGAAATTGAGCGAAGAGACGATCTGGGGCTCGCTCGGCGTCGCAAAGCGGACGGCCGCTCGTCGCAAGGAGCGATCCGCCCGGCTGAAGTCGAACGAATCCGAACTCCTGTTCCGGCTGGCTCGCGTCCTTGCGGCGGCCTCGGAGATCCTTGGAAACGCCGAAAAATCCAGAGATTGGCTAGTGACTGCAAACCGCGCTTTGGGAGGCGCGGTGCCCATCGCCCTCTTGGATACCGGCATCGGCTTCCAGGAGGTGATGGACGCCCTGAAGCGGATTGAATACGGGGTTTACAGCTGATGCATGTCTGGCGCATCTGCAAGTATCAGCACGTTTCCAATGCGTTCGGCGGAATCGGTGCTGAGAAGTATGGTGGCCGCTGGAACCACAAGGGCGATCGAGTGGTTTACTCATCGACCAGTTTGTCGCTTGCCGCACTTGAACTATTCGTTCACCTGGAACCCGACTGCATGCCGGACGATCTGCATTCCGTGGAAGCAAAGTTCCCCGATCTGGCCTCCGTTGAGGAATTTTCAGTCGCCCAGCTTCCCAAAAACTGGCGTGACTTTCCGGCCCCTGCCTTTCTACAAGACCTCGGCACAAAGTGGCTGCGAGAGCGGCGTTCGCTGCTACTAATCGTTCCCTCGGCGGTGAATCCCGACGAAAAGAACGTGCTTGTAAATCCACTTCATTCGGAAGCCACAATGTTATCGCACGTCTCGTCGAAGCCATTTTACTTTGATCCGCGAATGTGGAAATGACGTATATCCTTGGCGTTTTCGTCCCTCATGTCGACTCAGTAATGAAGACTGTTCGCAGCCCTCACTCATATCGAAGCGCCTCGATCGGGTCGAGCCGCGAGGCTTTCCAGGCGGGGTAGAAGCCGAACAGGATGCCGACCGCGGCCGAGACGCCGACGGCTAGCACCACCGCCGGCGTCGAATATTGCACCGGCCAGCGGAGCAGCGAATTCACCAGCAGCGAGCCGCCGCGACCGACGAGAATGCCGACCGCGCCGCCGATCAGACAGAGCACGATCGCTTCGACCAGAAACTGCCGCAGCACGTCTTCGCCGCGGGCGCCGACGGCCATGCGGAGCCCAATCTCGCGTGTACGTTCGGTGACCGAGACCATCATGATGTTCATGATGCCAACTCCGCCCACGATCAGCGAAATCAGCGCGACGACCAACAGCAGAATCCCCATCAGCTTCGACGTCTGACCGAGTGCCCGCGTCATTTCCGTCATGTCACGGATATTGAAGTCGTCGGGCTCGCCGTCGGGAATGCGATGCCGTTCGTGCAGCAGTTGCGTGATCTGCTGAATCGCGGCGGGAATGGCGGCTTCGGACGCCGTCTTGACCAGGATTTGGTCGACGTTCGTGAAGCGGACCGGCTGGGGCGTGTTCAAGAGTTGCGACTGCGAAGGCTGCGTAAAGAGTCGCTGTTGCATGTTTTCGACCGGGTACAACGCGGACCAGGGTTTCATTGGCATGGGCGGCGCGCCGGGGACCAGCGGCTGACTCGTCGATGGCGACGTGGCGCTTTGGTTCGCCGTCTGCATCGAAATGCCGGCCACGCGATATTTGATCGTGGTCCACGGCGCGATGACGGTGTCGTCCTGATCGACTCCCATCATGTTCGCGCCCTTGCGGCTCAATACGCCGATCACTTTGAACGACACGTTTTGGATGCGAATATCCTTGCCGAGCGGCGACTCACCGTGAAACAGTTCGCGGACGATCGTTCGGCCCAACAGGCACACTTTCCGCGCGTTCCGCACGTCGCGCTCGGTGAACGGCTCGCCCTCGTCGAGCATTTGCCAGTCGCGGACGTCGTGGAACGCGGGCGTGGTGCCGAAAATGAACGGCGGCACCCAATTGCGATTGCCGTAGACGACTTGCGTCCGCACGCGCACGAGCGGAGCGACGGCATACACGGCCGGACACTCGCGTGCGATCGTCTCGGCGTCTTCGGGCGTCAGCGTGACGACCGATCCGGCGCCAAAGGTGGCGCCGCCGCTGGCAGCCGTGCCGGGCTGAACCACCAGATTATTCGCTCCCATGCTGGCGATCGTCTGCTGCACCGATACGGCCGACCCCTGGCCGATGTCGATCATGGCGATCACGGCCGCCACGCCGATGACGATGCCCAGCGTCGTGAGCGCAGAACGCATCGCATTACGGCGCAGCGCTCGGATCGCGACCCGGAAAGTACGAAAAATCTTGCCGAAGATCATGGTTCGCTCCGCTCGCCGCGGTTGACGCCAGAGGCTGTCAGCGCGCGATCGTCGTCTTCGATCCGACCGTCGCGGATGTGAATCGCGCGATCGGCGTAGCCGGCCACGTTCGCGTCGTGCGTCACCAGCACGATCGTGATCCCCTCCTCGCGGTTGAGTTGCTGGAAGAGCTGCAGCGTTTCCGCGCCCGTGCGGGAGTCGAGAGCGCCGGTCGGCTCGTCGGCCAACAACAGCGATGGATTGTTGATCAGTGCCCGCGCAATCGCCACACGCTGCTGCTGCCCGCCGGAAAGTTGCGAGGGTTCGTTGCGCGTGCGGTCGGCTAGCCCCAGTCGCGCGAGCATTTCCAGGGCTCGCTTCCGTCCGCCGGCGGCAGAGCTCGAACCGTGCGAATACTCCAGCGGCATCAGCACGTTGTCGAGCGCGCTCGTGCGGGGGAGCAAGTTGAAGTTTTGAAAGACGAACCCGATCATCGAGTTCCGCGCGGCAGCCCGTTCGTTGGCGGTCGCCTTCGACATTTCGCGGCCGTCGATCCAATAGCGGCCCGACGTGGGCCGATCCAGGCAGCCCAAGATGTTCATCAGCGTCGTCTTGCCCGAACCGGAAACGCCCATCAGCGCCACCAACTCGCCCCGCTCTAGCGAAAGCGAAACACCGCGCAGCACCGGCACGTCGATCTCGCCGAGGCGATAGGTCTTGTAGACGTTTTCAAGTCGCACGAGCGGCATGCAGGACGCCTCATTGCGCGGGCCGACGGTTGCCCCACATTTGCGTGGTGAACGGATTGGTGGTTTCCGGCGCGCCCGACTCATACGACTCGCTCAGCACGACCCGTGCGCCGGCATCGAGGCCCTCGGCGGTGATTTCGGTGCGCGTGCCGTCGCTAAGAACTTCTTGCACCCGCACGGGCCGCACACGGTCGTTTTCCAATACCCAGACGGTGCCTTGGCCGGAGTTGTCGTCTTCCGCCGGGCTCGTCGTTTCGGCAGCGGCGTCGGCGAGTTCGGAGGCCGCCAGCCACTCGGGAGACGGGCGCCAACGGAGCGCGGCGCTGGGGACCATGAG
>JANNTD010000043.1:0-1248 GCA_031403315.1 Planctomycetota bacterium | reverse complement strand
GCTGGCTTCCCAATCCCCGGCAACCGCTCGAAGCTTGTACCGCTGCGACCCCTCAAACCACATCTGATCGAAGAGCCAATTGTAATCCGGCCAGATATGGTGAAAAGCTGACAGCCCCGCGACGCAGCCACGGCAAAGATGCTAACTGCATTGGTGATCCCGGCAAGAATTGAACTTGCGACCCTCAGTTTAGGAAACTGATGCTCTATCCAGCTGAGCTACGGGACCTTTGCTTCAGACAGCGATGATTTAGCACACGTCCGGCGGCCTGCGCCACCCTGCCCGCAACCATTCAAATTCAAGGGATGATATGCTGTCGCCTTAGCCACCGATGATCACCGCATGACCGCCACGCTCAAGACAACACTGATCAACAAGGCTCACGCACTCGGTTTTACCGACGCCCGCGTGACCACGCCGGACGGAATCGGCCTCGCCGGTGCTCGGCTACGCGAGTTTCTCGACACTGGCCGTCACGGCGATATGACGTGGATGGAAACACATGCCGGTCGCCGCGCCAATCCACGAGCGCTATGGCCCGCCGTCCGCTCTATTGTCATTCTTGGCCACTCCTATGCTCCAAACCATGACCCACTGGACGCGCTCGGCGACCCGCAACGCGGAGCAATTTCGGTGTACGCTCAGGGCCGCGATTATCACGACGTCATCAAAGCAAGACTGAAGCAATTGGCGCGCACGCTCACCGAAGCAGGTGCTGAGGCGCGTGTTTTCGTCGATACGGCGCCGCTGATGGAAAAGCCGCTAGCGGCTAGCGCCGGGATTGGCTGGCAAGGCAAACATACAAACCTCGTGTCGCGCACTCACGGCTCGTGGTTGTTCCTGGCAGCGATCCTGACCTCAGCCGAGCTACAACCAGACACGCCCGAGCCCGATCACTGTGGATCATGCCAACGCTGCCTCGATGTCTGCCCCACGGCCGCATTTCCCGCTCCCTATCAACTTGATGCCCGCCGCTGCATCGCCTATCTGACGATCGAATATCGCGGCCACATTGCAGAGGAATTTCGCGCTCCCATTGGCAACCGAATCTTTGGTTGCGACGATTGCTTGGCCGTCTGTCCATGGAACAAGTTCGCAGAGCAATCGCGGGACATTCGAAAGGGTCAAACAGACCGCTCACCACCCTTGGACAATCTGCTGGCTCTCGACGATATGCAGTTCCGTGCCCAATTTGCCGGAACCCCGATCAAGCGCACCGGCCGCGATCGCTTCATCCGCAACGTGCTC
>JANNTD010000042.1:0-1312 GCA_031403315.1 Planctomycetota bacterium | reverse complement strand
GAGCACGTTGCGGATGAAGCGATCGCGGCCGGTGCGCTTGATCGGGGTTCCGGCAAATTGGGCACGGAACTGCATATCGTCGAGAGCCAGCAGATTGTCCAAGGGTGGTGAGCGGTCTGTTTGACCCTTTCGAATGTCCCGTGATTGCTCTGCGAACTTGTTCCATGGGCAGACGGCCAAGCAATCGTCGCAGCCAAAGATTCGGTTGCCAATGGGAGCGCGAAATTCCTCTGCAATGTGGCCGCGATATTCGATCGTCAGATAGGCGATGCAGCGGCGGGCATCGAGTTGATAGGGAGCGGGAAATGCGGCCGTGGGGCAGACATCGAGACAGCGTTGGCATGATCCACAGTGATCGGGCTCGGGCGTGTCTGGTTGCAGCTCGGCTGAGGTCAGGATCGCTGCCAGGAACAACCACGAGCCGTGAGTGCGCGACACGAGGTTTGTATGTTTGCCTTGCCAGCCAATCCCGGCGCTAGCCGCTAGCGGCTTTTCCATCAACGGCGCCGTATCGACGAAAACACGCGCCTCAGCACCTGCTTCGGTGAGCGTGCGGGCCAGTTGCTTCAGCCTCGCTTTAATAAAGTCGTGATAATCGCGGCCCTGGGCGTACACCGAAATTGCTCCGCGTTGCGGGTCGCTGAGCGCGTCCAGCGGATCATGGTCCGGAGCATAGGAGTGGCCAAGAATGACAATAGAGCGGACGGTGGACCATAACGCTCTTGGGTCGGCACGGCGAGCAGCATGTGTCGCCATCCAGGTCATATCGCCGTGACGGCCAGCGTTGAGAAACGCGCGCAGCCGATCACCGGCGGGGCCGATCCCGTCCGGCGTGGTCACGCGGGCATCGGTAAAACCGAGCGCATGCGCCTTGTTGATCAGTGCTGTCTTGAGTGGGATGGTCATGCGGCGATCGTCGGTGGCTGAGCCGACAGTATATCACCCCTGGCACGTGAATGGTTGCGGCCAGGGTGGCGCAGGTCGGCGGACTTGTGCTAAATCGTAGCTGTCTAAACCAAAGGTCCCGTAGCTCAGCTGGATAGAGCATCAGTTTCCTAAACTGAGGGTCGCAAGTTCAATTCTTGCCGGGATCACCAATGCAGTTAGCATCTTTGCCGTGGCTGCGTCGCAGGGCTGTCAGCCTTTCACCATATCTGGCCGGATTACAATCGGCTCTTCGATCAGATGTGGTTTGAGGGGTCGCAGCGGTACAAGCTTCGAGCGGTTGCCGGGGATTGGGAAGCCAGCCTCTGGGCTAGTCCAGTCATGCGTGCGCGGCACTCGGTCGAGCCCTATCGGATAGATGGTTATC
>JANNTD010000041.1:0-17447 GCA_031403315.1 Planctomycetota bacterium | reverse complement strand
AAAGCCAAAGGTGATCATCACGGCCTGCATGAGGAAGCTCCTGGTGATTCTCAACACCATGCTCAAGAACAACACCCCTTGGAAGGATACCCATGCCTGCTAAAAAACCATTGACAAACAACACAGCCGCTGGGCTGTGGTATTTAGCCCCTTCGGGGCAATGGAGCGATCGGCGCGTGTTCTTTGGCGTTTTTTTCTTCACGGTGGTTATACTTCGGGTAACCCGTTCACTGCTTGGCGGCAATTGCGCTTCGTCGTTACGTTACTTGGCTCGCACAGAATGGCGCAGAAGTTCAATATCACACGCGTGCTGGTTACGTTGGGCGTCGTGCTGGTGCTCGGGGGTGCCGCGATATGGTATTCCGGCGTAATTCCCGCGCCTCCCGCGCGACCGCCGCAAAACGCGATCCTGGTGATCGCGCCTTACCGTTACAACGGCACGTGGGTCTTTGACGATCCGCGATTTGGCCTCGTCCGGGAACCCTTCGTCGCCGGCGTTCCGGAAATGATCGACGCCCTGGTTGCGGGCATTCCCGATGCTGAGAACGGGTTCCGACTGACATTTTCGTCCAGGCCGTTCCCCGGCTTTCAAAAGAAACTCACTTGGGTTCGCGGCGACATGGATGGGAATTTCTACAAGATCGATGATCCGCCGATGGAGGGTTGGATCTGCCCGGCCATGTTCAAGTACTACGACAAGCCGCCGGCTGAATTGTATGTCAAGGCGGAACCGGTTCCGGTGAAGTAGGGCAAGCAATCATGATGCCCGCGCGAAGCGACGCATTAGCAACAGTCGGCCCGCAGTCGGACGGACGAGTTGGCAATTTTCCTTTGCAGCGGCTACACTCACCACAATCCGCGCGGCCGTGTGCAACACGATTGGCGACGTACAAATCGAGTGGAGAAACGACCCGTGAACGACCCATTTGCTCTAGCCCGCGAAGCAGGCGCTGCCGGCCCCAATTATGACCTCGACACCGACGCCATCATCGAGCGGCTGACGAAATGGCAATCGCTTTGTTCGTTCAACGTGACGGGTGCCAAACACGATACTGTTGAGATTGAATTCTCGACGCTGCCAGCGGATATGGATGCCTTTGTGCGGGACCTCTACGAGTTCTGCCCCGACCTGGTCGACCAGGGCACAGGCTGCGTGCACGAGATGGTCGAGACGATGGAAGAGACCGGCGAAGAACTTTCGCCGCAGCTCGCAACGCTCATCGAGGGCGTGGATTTTGAGGATGAGGATTACGGTCTGGAGATTCTTAAACGGGAGCTGCAACAGAAGAAGGCGGTCTCGCTTTGGTGGGACTGAGGCGGATATTGGGCGAGACGGGTTGGCCCCGGGCGTTCGGTCGCTGAGCCGACGCAATCCTCTACCACCTTCGGCCTTTATCCTCGCCAGCTCGGCGGCCTCAGTTGCTGGGGCTAAATATTTGTTGATGTAGAATACTTACTTTCGGCGCATCCGCCGGACTGCTGCCGCGAGCGAGAATGCCGCGAGCAGCGCCGTGGATGGTTCGGGGACCGTGGCGTTCCGAGTCGCGGCGCCGCTGCCGGCCCCAATTCCAGGAGACCCCGCGCCGAAGTTGTTTTTCCAGCGGGTGTAGTCGTCGGCGCCGACGCCGGGCGTGTTGTCGTTGGGTAGCGAGACGCCGCTGCCGAGCTTGTCGCGCCAGACGGTGTAGTCGGCGGCGTCGATGATGCCGTCGGTGTTGTAGTCGCCGGCGAGTGGGGTCGGGAACTCGATCGTGAGATATTGATCGACCGCCACGTCGTCGAGGTACTGGACGGTGCCGTCGGGCCAGACGATGCGGAGCTGGTCGATCGAGTCGGCCGCGCCGAGGCCGAAGTGGACGGGCAGGTCGCTCTGGTTGAAAGTGCCGGCGTTGGTGTTGGCTTCGCGGCGGAGCGTCCGCTCGTCGGGGGCGCCATCGTTGAGCGTAGCGTAGAGCGAGGCGCCGATGCCGGTGGTATTGTCGGCGGGGCCGTTGAGGCGGACGTAGAGCCAATGGTTGCCGTTGGTGGAGGCGTCGCTGACGAAGACCCGTTCGGGAAATGGTCCGGAAACAGGTCCAATATTATTCGGCACGATCAGATCCTGATCGCCATCGAGGTCGATGTCTCCCCAAGCGCTGTCGTAGCCCCCTTCGATCCCCGCGTGGATGCCCGCCGCGACCGTGACGTCCGTAAACTGCCAGGCGCCGTCGTTGCGATACAGCTTGCGTGCTTTGGTGCCCGCCGCGTTATTGTGGAAATACAAGTCGAGATCGCCGTCATTGTCGTAGTCGACGGCTCGGCCTCCGTCCAGGTCTCCGGCGACGTCGGAGAGCAGCGGGTGACCTGTGAGCGTATCGACGTCGGTGAACATGTTACCGCCATCGTTGCGCCAGATTTTCGTGGGCTTCGCGTCGGCCCCAACCATATAGAGATCGAGGTCACTGTCGTCGTCGAAGTCTACGAATTCGGCGCCGTAGCCGTTATCCAAGGTTTGTGTGCCATTGGTGTCGGCAATGTCGACGAAACTGAGCGAGCCGGTCTCGGCGAGCATGTTCTTGTAGAAGTTCTTGCGGATGTTGTTGTCGGCGCGGCAAGTGGACATGTAGACGTCGAGGTCACCGTCGCCGTCGGTGTCGCCGATTGCCATTCCGTAGGCTTTCGTCCCGAAATCCTGCTGGAAGCCCACGGCCGCTCCGACCGGCGTGAAATGGCTGGCCGGACCTTGCAGATAGACTTGGTGCTTTTCGGTCGGCCCTTCCATGCCGATGAGGAGGTCGAGGTCGCGGTCGTGGTCGATATCGGCCCAAGCGACGTTTTGATGGAAGCCGGGGTCGTTCAAGCCGGCGGCCACGCTGACATTGGAAAACCCAGCTGCGCCATTGTTCTTCAACAAGTCGCCCGTATTCGAGCCAGAGTTCGCTTGCCCGACGAACACATCAATCATCCCGTCGCCGTCGTAGTCGCCCCAGGCAGCGCTCCATGATTCGGTCAGACCTGAGGCGGGTAGCGCGGTGCTCGAAATGTCGGTGAAGGTGTGCGCCCCGGTCCCGATCACGTTGTTGCGAAGGAGTTTCTGGTTGCTGCCTCCGCCCTGGAAAAACAGGTCCAGATCGCCGTCGTTGTCGATATCCGCCAACGAAGCACTGCGGCCCGAGACATTCAGACCACCCAAGATCGACGCGGCCTGATCGGTGAAGGTCGGCTGCGCGGTCACAGCGGGCGGCACCGAAAACACTGCGAGCGCAAGGGCGATGGCGAGCGCGGCGTGAGGACGCAGAAAGGAGAACGAGTACATGCAATCGTTTCCTGATTGGAGGCAGCAATTACGCCCACGTTCACCCGGCGAGTCGGCGTGCGGCCGGCACCTGCGCGCCGTTCCGCGATTATAACAGCCCTGGCGCGCGACGCTGGCCGCGCAGCAAGCGAATCGTCGGCTCAGCGGCGGCGAATGCTATCGGTTTGCGCACTTGTTTCGGGGTCTTGCGCAGGGGAATCCGCCTGACGCCGTCATATCGCCAAGCGCTGATCGAGCTTGCGTCACACTCTTCGCGACCGGCAATCATTACCGTGCTGAAGTCAAACTTTTCGCTGTGGGGCGGTCGTCCGGCGGGCCGGTCGTTCGTTTGGCGTGTGCTGAACCAAATGTGCTGATTCTGCCGGTGGACGGCGGTCGATGTGAAAATCGCTCAGTGTTGTTGGTCGGCCATGACGAGTCGTCTCGAGTGCCGCCGCGATATTGTGGACCGACGCCGGTTGCTCTGAAGAGCGTCTGCTTGGTGAGGAATGATTCCTGCCAGTTGCCGCTCGGCGCGACTCCACGATTGCCGCGGATCTGCCCAATAAATGGATTTAGCGGGAAGCATCCGTCATGACGACCAATCTCCTTTGGATATTCTCTCGCGCCTGCCCTGCTGTTTGCCGATCGCGGACGGGCTCGGTCATTTCGCGCGCGATCGTGTCGCTGTTAGCGTGCGCAGCCGCGGGCTTGGCCAGTGCCCAAGAATCGGCGGAAGTCTCGCTTGCGCCGAGCGGCATGATTCTGTCGTCGTGGGACGACGACGTGCTGGCGGCCCATCAACAGGCCGCGACGGAAACCGAGCTGGCACTCGCGGCGCGGGTGGCTGCGCTCGAGAAGACGCTCAGCGGCTTGCAAACGGCAGCCGCCGAAGAACCGCTGCCGGAGGGCGAGCAAGTCCTCAAGGACGAATGCGAGCAGCTCGACATCATCATGAAGCCGACGTTTACGCCGATCGGACGGATTTACTTTGACGGCGTAACGTACAGTGACGATGAAGCGACGAAAGACTTTTTCAATGCGGACCGCGACGACGAGCTGGGCTTCCGCACGTTTCGGATCGGCGGGAAAGGGAACATCTGGGAAAACTTGATCTACAACGTCGAGGTCGAGCTGCGCGGCGGCCCGAACTCGATCACCTACAAAGACGTCTACATGGAGCAACAGAATCTGCCGGTGATCGGGCATTTCCGCGCGGGGCACTTCAAGGAGCCGCTCGGCCTGGAGGAATTCGGTAGCGATTTGTTCAACACGTTCATGGAAAAATCGCCGGCGACGCAGGCCTTCACACCGGGGCGTAATTTCGGCGTGATGATGTGGGACAATGTGGACCCCTGCTGGGATGCGACCTGGTTCTTGGGTGCGTTCCGCGCCGATTCGCCCGACGCGCCCAGTAACACGGGTCTGTGGCGGAGCGACAACTACGACTGGTCGTACGACGCCCGGCTGGCATTTTTGCCGTATTACGACGTGCCGTCGAACGGGCGGTATCTCGTGCACCTCGGCGGCAGCTACAGTCTGCGGCACATCGGTGGACTGACTGCCGGGGCAACCGGCAATCAAAACGTCGCTTACAGCACGCTCAATGGCTTGGCGGAATTCACTACGCGTTCGTGGGTCGGCAGCCAGGGCCCGATCGGCTTCGGAGCCGAAGCCGACAGCGATCAGTGGAACCAGCTCAACGCGGAATTCCTGGCGATCTGGGGTGCGGCGAGTGTGCAGTCGGAATATTTCCAACTGCTGATGAATAGCGGCGAGACGTACCAGGGTGGTTATGCGTTCATGTCGTACTTCCTCACCGGTGAAAGCCGCGCTTACAAGAAAGAGAACAAGACGATCGACCGCACGATTCCCTTCGAGCCGTTCTTTTGGGTCGACGGTTGTCACGGGACCAGTTGCGGCTGGGGTGCTTGGGAGTTGGCGGCCGGCTATTCGTGGGTCGATCTCCGCGATGGCCACGACACGGTCGTCACCGTGCCGCCGAATAACACCAACCGGTATCGCGGTTTCAACAACAACGTGATCATCGGCGTGAACTGGTATCAGAACCCCTGGTCGCGGGTGTCAATCGACTACGAACATGAGGTCGTCGATTTTGTGAACGGCATCGTGCCCGACTCGAACGCCAATATCTGGGGCATGCGATGGCAGATCGACTGGTGAGAGTCGGGATTGATGATTGTTGATTGATGAATTCGACGGAAGAAACTTTTATGCGTGCAATTGTTGTTGCTTTTGGGGTCGTGGCGATCGGTGTTTGGTCGGCGGGCGGTGCGCTGGCCGGCGACTTGTTGTATGGCTGCTGCAGCCGGCCGGCTTGCGGCAAGGTCTGCAAGCTGGTGTGCGAGCCGACGACGCTAGTCGCCGTCGGCTATGGCTGTGAGTGCAAGGAGATCTGCATCCCCGGACCGAGCCGGCCCGGCTGCAAACATTGCGAGACCCGCTGCTGCTGCGACAACGAGCTGAAGGGTTGTCCGCCCAAGATCGAGTTTTGCTGGTACGACTGGTTCGCCTGCGGCTGTGCGCAGCCGCGGACTGTGCGGGTGCTGACGAAGTATCAGGCGGAGAAGAAAGTTCCCTACTATCATTGGGAAGTGGTCGACGGCTGCGATTGCTGCTGCCCGGGCGGGTGCGATTGCGTCTACAAGCCGGCTCCGCCCGAGGCCCAAATCGGCGCAGTGATGGCGCTCACCGACGACGAACAGTTGAAAGTCGTGAGCTATCTGTCGGCCGGACTGGCCGACGACGTCGCGGCGGCGACCGAAACAGCTGCCGCTTCGAATGCGGTGCCGGCTATAGCGCCGGAAGCAAACTCCGGCGTATCTTCGACCGCGAACGAGGAAGCGCAGCCCTCCACTTGGCAGCGCCTGGCCAAGGTCTGGCCGTTTGCGCACGACGCGGAGTAAAGGCGACGCGTCGGCCGCGTCATCTCGACTGCGACGACAGCGAGAAATCGCTGAGGTATATGTCGTCGATCGGCAACTCGGGCATCGAGCGTCGCAGCCGCAGCCAGATTCGGCGACGGAATTTCTTTAGCTCGGGGTCGTCGTAGTCCTCGACTGGCGCCAGCCGCGTGGCCACCACGACCTGGTCGCGGACCTTGTTCTTGTGGTGGCGGTAGAGGCTTTCGAAGGTCGGGTAATCGTCCTTCTTGACCGTCGCGTACACGATGAACGAGACCGCGTCTTTGCGGGTCGAGACCGAGTGATACACGCGAATGTTGAACTCGCCCAGCTTGATCGCGCGGGTGCCGGCAGCAGATTCTTCGCTGACGTCGTTGGACTCGGCGGGTGCTTCTCCGCCGCCGTGGCCGCCGGAGGCCCGCGCAGGCGGAGTGGTCGGGCCGAACGCCGCCAGCGCGACGACGATCGCCGCGAGCCGCGGACGCCAGTTCTTCAGATTGGAAGCGAGCATGTCGTGATGGCCTCGACGGTCACAGTTTGCGGGTGGTCACTTCGGAGATCAGCAGCCGGCGAATGCAGCGGGGGCCGAACTCCGCGTGCACGGCGTCGGTCAGATGCGATTTGAGCATCGCCAGCTCGGGTTCT
This sequence comes from Planctomycetota bacterium, assembly GCA_031403315.1. GTDB lineage: Bacteria > Planctomycetota > Planctomycetia > Pirellulales > Lacipirellulaceae > DASYDU01. Next base: position 10,604 of record JANNTD010000041.1, on the reverse strand, counting down.
TGCAGTTCGTCGACCGTCGCGTTGCGGCAAACGAGAATGATCCGATCGCGGAGCTTGCCTGCGTGGCGCTTCCACTGTCCGGCGAGCTGCTTCTTGCAGTCGTTGCTGACCAAGGCGTGCAGCGCGAAGGAAAACTCGACGCGGTTTCGCTTGACCCCAGTATCCGATCCAGTCGACTTCAGGAGCGGAATCGGAATCACGTATTTGCCGAGCGAGAACTCGATCAGTTCATCTTGGGCGGGCGTCAAATCGAGCTCGTCGAACTCGAAGTCTTCCTTCGGGCCGCAGCCGATCGTGGCGACGACGAGCAGACTCGCGGCGAGGATCGCCAACAGTGTTTGGATGCGGTGGTTCATGCGACGCCTCGACCCGCCGCACGACGCGGCCGGAATTGCGGGGACTTCCCGGTAAAACATAGGCCGGGCGCGGTAGTGCTTTGCGACCTATATTTCCGCTGGGATGAACGGTGCCAAAAGCATGGTGACCGGCGGTACCGGTCTTGCAGGCTAACGCGATTGTATCGAACGGCAGATTGGCAACCGCGGATTTCACGGATGAACGCGGAAGCCATTGAGCATTGGGGTGAGCGACTCGATGAAGGCAAATGAACTTTTTCGTCCGCGCCCATCCGCGCCATCCGCGGTCTGTTTCGTATTATTTTCCGAAATGCGACTGTTGTGGTTCGCGGCAATGGCTGTAGGTTTGGTGGTCTGTGCGGGCTGCTACGACTCGAAAGCGCTCGTCGACCAGGTGCGGAGCGATGCAATTCGCAGCCAGACGCTCGAAATCGATTTCGGCCACTATCGCACGACGATGCCGCGCGATCCGAACACGAGCACGCTGACGGAGATCGAATTGCAGCTGTTCGGCACCGCGCCGCAGTACAAGATCCACGCGATCGAGAAACAGCTCAAAGCCGACGGCTACAAACTGCGCAGCGACACGCTGGTGGCCATCCGCCAGACAACGGCCGAAGAGCTCGGCGAACCCAACCTCGGCCAACTCCGCACCCGGCTGATGCAAGTCGCCAACAACGTGCTCGAAGACGGGCCGATCCAATCGATTGGCGTGGAGAAGATTCGGATTGTGGAAAAACGGTAGCAACGGCGGCCAGGGGATGAAACCGTCATGGCGGGCGGGCACTTCGTAGATTGCCTTGACCGCGCCGTTCGTCTTGACCGCCACGTTCTGGCGCAAAATTCTTGACGCCGGCGATCCGCGCAGCGTACGATGATGCTCTCTCATCGACAGCCTTTTCTCGCGAGGACGCTCATGAATCGATTTGCACTGTTGGTACGGCTCGTGATATGCGCCTGCGCAATCGGTTGGGCGACGCCCGGCCGGGCATTTCAGATGGAGTGGGCGCGTCAGTTCGGCACGGCCGGCCATGACCGCAGCTGGAGCATTAGCGGGAATACCGTCGCGTTCGATGGACTGGGCTCGTCTTACTTCGCCGGGATGACCAATGGCGCCCTCAGTGTGCCGGGGGGAGGTCCCTGGGATGGGCTCCTGGGGCGATACGATTCGTCGGGCAATTTGCAGTGGGCGACTTTCCTGGGGTCAACGCAGTATGAAGAGGTGCACGGCTTGGCCGCGGACAATTTGGGCAACGTGTTTGTCGGAGGCTGGACGACCGGCACGATGGCGAACTCGAACGCCGGCAACTCCGACTTCTTCTTGCAGCGATACGATGTGAACGGCAACCTGAGCTGGACGCAGCAAGTCGGCACCGTGGGCGACGACCGCATCAACGGCGTCGCTGCGGATGGGTTGGGGAATGTCTACGTCGCCGGTTTAACGAATGGTTCGTTGGCGGCTCCGTTTGTCGGTTCGCTGGATGCGTTCCTCTTCAAGTTCGACGGAGCGGGCAATCAGCTGTGGTCAAAGCAACTCGGAGTCTCGCCGACCATCATCGCGCAGGCGGTGGCGACGGATAGCAGTGGCAACGCCTATATCTCGGGCCTGACTTGGGGAAACTTCGCCGCGCCCGCGGCGGGATCTGGGGATGTGATCGCCACGAAGTTCGATGCGGCGGGGAATCTGCAATGGAGTGCTCAGTTGGGCACTTTAAATCACGAGGATAGCCGGGCGTTGGCCGTCGACGCGGCAGGGAACGTGTACGTCACCGGGTACACGTATGGCAATCTCGTCGGGCCGAACGCGGGCCTCACGGACGCGTTCTTGCTGAAGTACGATTCGTCGGGCGTGCTGCAGTGGTCGAAGCAAATCGGGACGAGCGGCTCGGAATATGGTGACGGCGTGTCGATCGATGGGGCCGGAAATGTCTATTTGTCGGGGGCGACGTCCGGCAATCTGTTCGGCCCGAATCTTGGCAGCAGCGACTTGTTCCTGGCAAAGTTCGACTCGGCCGGCACGCTGCTCGATAGCGCGCAATTGGGCACGGCGTTCGACGAGTTCAACAGCAGCATCGCCGTGGAAGCGAATGGGACTTTCTACGTCTCGGGAACCACGAGCGGCAGTTTTGGCGGACCGTCGTATGGCGATGTTGACATCTTCCAGCTGAAGTTCGGCGTCCCGGAGCCAAGCACCGCATTGTTGCTGGTGACCGCGTCGCTTGGCTGGCTCGCGCGGCGAAAGTCGTTCGCGGCGCGATAGCTGATTTCGCGCGTCAGGCGTTGGGCGCGGTCGGCTGGATGGAAGCCAACGTGCGGCGGCGGAGTTGGCCGCAGGCGGCGTCGATGGCGTCGCCTTTTTTATGGCGGAAGCGGACTGCCAGGCCGTGGTCTTCGAGGACTTGGCGGAAAGTCTGCTGGGCGGAAGCCGACGGCGTGCGGTATGGCAGGCCGGAGACGGGGTTGAAGGGGATCACGTTCACGAGCGCGGTGCGGCGGCCCAACAGGCGGGCGAGCTCGTGGGCGTGCTCGGGGCTGTCGTTGATGCCGGCCAAGAGCACGTATTCGAACGTCAGTTGTCGGCCGGAGAGGTCGAAGTAGTAATCGGCTTCGGCCAAGATGTCGGCGAGCGAAATCTTGTCGCCGACGGGGACGATCTGGCGACGGAGCGCTTCATTCGGAGCGTGGAGCGAGACGGCGAGGCGGTAGCGGGCGCCGGCATCGGCGAGGCGCCGCATTGGTTTGGGTAGGCCCACCGTCGAGACAGTGATGCGTCGGGCGCTAATGCCGAGTCCGTCTTCGCGGCTGGCTTCTTCGAGGGCAGGCAGCAGGTTATCGAGATTCGCGAGCGGCTCGCCCATGCCCATCACGACCATGTGGCTGAGCCGCTCGTCGGGCTGCAAGAGCCGCTGCAGCCGCAGCAACTGCTCGACGATTTCGCCGGTGGTGAGGTTCCGCTCGAGGCCGTCGAGGCCGCTGGCGCAGAAGACACAGCCCATGCCGCAGCCGACTTGGGTGCTGATGCAGATCGTGCGACGGACTTCGTCGCGCAAGAGCACACATTCGACTTGCCCACCGTCGGCCAGCGCGAGCAGCAGCTTCTCGGTGCCGTCGTCGGCCTGCGTGTGCTGCACGACGGTGGTCGTCCAGAGTGCGAAGTCCGTGGCGAGCTCGTTCCGCAGCGCTTGCCCGAGGTCGGTCATCTCCTGAAAATCGCCGGCCCGCCGTGCGAAGAGCCAATGCCGAATTTGCTTCGCGCGGTACGCACCCTGAGCGTGCTGCTCGAGCCAGGCAGCGAGCGAGACGTCGATGGCATTGAGGAGATGCGGCACGCGCACGGTCTTTCGCTGGAGATTCGCCAGCTTTGACGATCCACTATTCGGCCCGGTTGCTCGACAAAATCGCCGGCAGCATCGTCCACAAATAGTACGCTCGCGGGGCGGCGAGATCGAGCAGCGCCGCCGTATCGATGGAATAGCCGCTGCCAAGCGTGTATCCGCCTGCCGACGCGGCCCGGGCGCCCAGCAGTTCGCTCACGAACGTCGTCGGCTTCTCGTATTTGACGCAGCGGACTTCTTCGGTCGATACGTTGGCGAGCTCGGCCGCCCGGTTGATCGCTTCTTCGAGGAAGCCGATCTTGTCCACGAGTCCGCGGTCGAGCGCCTGTTTGGCGGTGAAGATCTGACCGGTGGCGACCGCGTCGAGAGTCGGCGGATCGGCTTTGAACTTCGGCCGGCCGCTCATGACGATTTCTTTGAAGCCCGCAAAACTCTCGTCGACGAGCGCCTGCAGCACTTTGCGATCTTCTTCGCTCATCGGCTTGGTGGGGCAGCCCATCGTCTTGAGCGGCCCGCTGGTGAGCGAGTCGTCCTTCACGTTCCAGCGGCCCAAGAGTCCGGACAAATCGTAGTGCGGAATCACCACGCCGATCGAGCCGGTCCAGGTCGTCGGCTCGGCGTAGATTGCGTCCGTCTGATCGCCAACCGCCATCGCCACGTAGTAGCCACCGCTCGCACAGAGGCTGCCCATGCTGACGACGAGCGGCAGCTTGCGCTCGTCGATCAATTCGCGGAGATGGTGATAGATGTAGTCGCTGCCGGTGACGGTGCCGCCCGGCGAATTGACCCGCAGCACGATTGCCACGACGTTCTTATCTTCCTTGACGGCGTCGATCTGGCGTTTGACGAAGCCGTCGCCTTCCATGATCGCGCCCTCGACGTCGATGATGGCGATCTTTTGCGAGGCGTGGCGGGCGAGCGAATGGTACTTTTCCTGCGGCCTGCCTGGCTCGTTGAAGTAGCTGTGGTAGCTCGACACCAAGCCGACGATCACGAGCACCAGGATGCCCACCAGCGCGAGCAGCGCTTTCCCCATCCAGCCGAACATGCTTTGCTGAATGATGATTTGCGGCGGGGGACTTCCGGCCCCCGACCTCGAAAAGGTCGGCGCGGGTGCGCCGCTGGGAATATCACCGGGAGCGTCGTTGGCCATGTTGCGGTTACCTCCGAAATCGGTGCCGTGTGCTAGCAGCAGGGCGCCGCCGCACGGCGCGACACCGTCCAGCGACATTCTATGAAAAGCGGCTCTCCAGACAACCGGCACCCGCCGAGCATGGCGGCGAGCGCCGCCGCAATCGAGATATCCGCGTGAAAAGCGGCGTCGGCCGCGAATTGCCAGCCGGTCGCTCCGCATGCGGGTGTTGCCACGAACGGCCGAATGCCGGTAAATTAGACGCCCAAGAGCGCCCTGCGGTTTTCGCCGGAATGAGAACCAGAACTTTGGTGAGTGGGAGAGCAGGTGAGTAAGCGAGTAGGCAAATAGTTTCGCCACCTACTCACCTATTCACTTACTACCCTACTTACCTGCCCACCTCCCACGAAGGAGCAACCAGGTGTTTGTCTGTGCATCGACTGAATGTTTCCCCGATCTGTCGCCGCCGGAAATTCTCGAAGCGATGGTCGATCTCGGCTTCACGTCGATCGAGCTGCCGATCCATGCCCAGCGCGGCTGGCTGACGCCGGCCGAGGTGCATGCCGACCTCGAGCGGAGCGTTCATTTCTCGCGCGACACGCATCGGCTCGACATCGCGGCACTGTCCGTCGAGCTCGGTCCCGACCGCGAGCTGTACTACCCCCACTTCGCCGCCTGCTGCCGACTGGCCAAAGCGATCAAGGTGGTGACGCTCATCGTGCCGGCCTCGGAGCTCGGCACTCCGTTCAACGAAGAGATCGAGCGGCTGCGGAAGCTGGTCGAAATCGCCTCGCTCGAAGGGGTGGTCGTCGCCGTGAAGACGACGATCGGCTGCATGACGCAGGACCCCGACACGGCGGTCGTCTTGTGCGACAACGTGAAGGGCCTGCGGCTCTCCCTCGACCCCAGCCACTACATCACCGGCCCGCACCAGGGCGGACACATCGACAAGGTGATGAAGTACGTGCAGCACGTCCACTTGCGCGACTCGACGAAGCAGAAGCTGCACGTCCGCATCGGCCAGGGCGAAGTCGACTACGGCAAACTCATCCAGCAACTCTCGCGCGTGAACTACGACCGCGCACTGTCGGTCCACATGCTGCCGCTCGAAGGCTTCGATCATCGCGCCGAGCTGCGCAAGCTGCGGCTGCTCTTGGACAGCCTGCTGTAGTACACACATTCTCGCGCGTTACCAGCAGGATGCCGCGATTATGTAGCCCGGCCATCTTGGCCGGTTCAGGCACGATCGCCGTTCGCCGCGCGATTCGCACTGCGATTCTTGGCTGGAAATCGCTCCGAGCAAAATACTTTTTTGTCGCGCGTGACAAATGTGGCGCCACTTCGGCCTTTGATTGGCGTGAAATCTGCGACACGGGATGCCGCTTGACGATTTGATGAAATCCGCGCGAGCGACCATACTATGGTGTTGACACGCCCCCCCCCGGTTCGGGTATGTTTTGCGGCAGGAGGAGAAGTGTTTATGGATGTGTTTAATTTCTCGCGTCCGAAGTTCGTGGACATGCGGTTCGGCTCGCGGTTCTATGGAGCGATCGCGATTCTGGCGTTCGCTGTCTGCGGCGAACACAAAACGATATTCGCTGCCCCCGTGACATTTCACTTTGAGGCCGAAGTCGCAAGCGTTTCGTCTTCAATGGGTGGAATTAGTCTGCCATTCACGATCGTGCCGGGCGACACGATCGCGACCACATTCACATTTGAACCATCAAGTGGTGGACCCGCATATGCACAGTCAAGCCAACTGCGGTTTAACATCGGAGGCCATGAGCTTTCAATAGCTGGGTTTGTGATCAACGTCGGTAATGATGCCGTGCCGAATGCGGTGCCGCTCACGGGCGAGATTGCTGACCCGTCCAGTATTTTTTTTCCGGACCAAGGTCCCGGTTCTAGCGATGGCATTGGGCTCGGATGCATTAACGGCGGCGCCTTTTTCTGCGGCTCCGTGCCACTACATTCGCAGGTCGCTTACGTCCCGGTGATTGCTTTTCTGGGCGAAGACTCAATCATCAACTCAACGGATTTGACCGACGATGTACACGTGTGGAACGCGTTCACATTTCGGGAAATGGCTTTGTCATTTATCGACAATGACACTCAAGGAGAAGTGTACATAGGTGCCTATATTGGCTCGGTTCAAGCCGTGCCAGAACCAGCCACGAGCTACCTATTGGTATCGGGCAGTTTCTTTGTTGCCGCAGCTTTCAGCGCGACAATAGCCAGAAGGCGCGATCTCGTAACATAGCTTTGCAACTCAGGGGGACCGCGGCATGTTTGCAACTCGCGTTTGGGCGTTCGTTTCTCGACGACTTCAGTTGGTTGGTCGCCGCCCGAGAAAACGGAACAATGCGTCTCATGGCAGATCAAGCCGATTTGAATCGCTAGAAGATCGCCGTCTCTTGGCAATCAGTTGGGTTAATGCGGCAACAAACAACTTTGCGAGTTTTTACGGCAATGACAACGCGGTCTTGGCGACGCAGATTGTGCAGCGCGCTATCGACGATTGGAACCGCGTCATTACTGATTTCAATTACAACAACGACAGCAATTCGCAGACCGACAATACGTTTAATTTGACGGTGATTGGCGCAGCAGCGTCTTCCGCAACAGAGCGTGGTGCAACCGTATTCACCAGTTCCAGTTTCACTACAGTGGCACAAGGTCGACTGCCGAATCGGCCGATCTCAGCGACGATCGAACTGGATGATAATGGTGGTGGGGGCGGCTGGTATTTTGATCCGACGCCGTCGGATGACGCCGAGTTTACGGGACTTGTAAACTCCGGTTCAAATGGACAGGGAACAGCATTTCAAGCCAGTTTTGTCGATGTAGCCACTTCGGCTCTAAATTACAATGACTTTTATCGGACGATTGTTCACGAGATTGGGCATGCTGTCGGCCTGTATTTTATATCCGGCCATCCGCTACACGCACTCACAAGTCTTGTTGGATTTGATCAATTAACGGCAATCCCGAATACAATTGCACTTAGGCAATTCAACGGTGCAAATGTAACCGCGACTTTTACGACAAGCGGGAACGCGCACATTTACGAAGGACCACCCGATCCGGCATTTCCAAACGCCCCCACTCATCCAAAGGACTTAATGAACCCTGGTCGTTCCGTGCCGGCGCAGCTGCCGCCAAATCCTTCGGGCGAAACCACTCGACAATTCGTCAGCGATCTGGACGTACGGATTCTTGCTGACGCATACGGCTATTCAGTCGTCCTCCCCAGCACGTTGAACACCGCCCACGCTACGCTCGATTCGCTGACTGGCACGCTCTTGGTGCAAGGTGGCGTGAATGCTGCTGGGCAGGGCCAGAACGAGACGATTCAGATCGATACGGTCGGCAGCGATATTCGTGCGCGAGTAACGAACAACGCGACAGGAGTTACCGCGACGAAACTGGTTCCCAGCAACCACGTCACGCAAATCGTGATCGCGCGCAACGGCGGGAACGACACGCTGGCGATTGACGCCGCCTTCGCCTCCTTCGTGAAGGAAGTGAACTACGTCGTGAGCAGCAACCAGGACTCGGCCGCGGCGGGCACGGTCGGCGACGGCCTCGTCGATCTCAGCGCGGTGATCCCCGGCAACCAGGTGGCGCTGCGAGCCGCGATCGTGGACGCCAACGGCACGGCGGGCGGTGCGGCGCGCGGCATCTACATTCCGCGCGGCAACTACCGGCTCGCGCTTACGGGCAATAACGAGAACGCCGCGGCGACGGGCGACCTCGACGTCACACGCGCGGTCACGATCATCGGCACCGGCGCCGGCTCGGCCGTCATCGACGGTGGCGGCGTGAGTGGGCCGCAGGATCGGCTGTTCGACGTGCAGAGCGCAGGTGTGCTGAATCTTTCCCGCGTAACGCTGACCGGTGGGCGGGCGCGCAATGCCAACGGCGAACACGGTGGGGCGATCATCGTTCGTGAAGGTGGCGAATTGAATCTCAGCTACAGCGCGGTCGTCGGCAACGCGACCACCCACGCAATCGGAAGCGGTGGCGGTCTGTATTTCTTTCCGACCGGCAAAGGCACTATTTCCGATTCGGTGATTACTGCTAATCATTCGACCGGTTACACGGGCGGCGTATTCTTGGATAGATTTGGCACCAATCCTTCGGGCGTCGTGACGATGACCAGGACGGTTGTCGCCAAGAATACCGCATTCCAATCGGTTGGGCCCGACGTCCTAGCCAGGTCGGCTAACCCGGCTACGCTCTCGCGGACGTTTACTTCGGGCGGCAACAATCGGTTGACGAGCGGCGCCACCGGCTTCACCAACGGCGTGAATGGAGACTACATCAATGCCAACGTCAATTTCATCGTCACTAGCGTGGCCGACACGTTGATTGGCGCGGATGATGCGTATGCACGATCGCTGCGCGAGGCGGTGAATTCGGCGAATGTAACTGCGGAGGCCCAAGAGATCTGGGTGCCGGGTTGGCACTTTTTGTTGACGTTGGGTGGGACGGGGGCAGTCGCCCAGGGCGACCTCGACATCAGCAACACGGGCGCGGCAACGATCCGCGGGGTCGGCGCAGGCTCGACGGTCATCGACGCGAGCGGATTGGTCACGGTTGTCGCAGGTGTATTGACCGCGGCCCCGGACCGCATTTTCGAAGTAGAGAACGGCGCCACGTTGAATCTTTCAAATGCGACACTGACCGGCGGTGGCGGTGCTGGCCCGGGGGCAATCGTGGTTCGCGGCGGCGGTCAACTTAACTTGGATCGCGCGGCGCTGGTCAACAACCATGCGACTGGCGGCGCAGGTGGGGCAATAAATATCGTCAATGGCGGCGGCGCGGCGATCTCGAACAGCGTGATTACTGGAAATTCCGGTACCTTCGGTGGAGGGATTTTTGTCAACGAATTGGCCGGCGTCGTGTCGCTCGCCAACACGGTCGTCGCGAACAACACGGCCACCAACGGCGGCAACGATGGCGATGACCTTTTCTCCAAGACCGTGGGCGGAAACGTGGGTGAATTTACGTCGTTGTGGAATAACCGTATCACTAATCTGATTGCGACGGTAGGAATCACCAACGGCGTGAATGGTGATTACATGGGCGCGGCTGATTATGTCGTGACCAGCATCGTCGACACGTTTAGCGACGCCGACAACGCGTACTCTCTCTCGGTCCGCGAAGCAATCAATTTGGCGAACACGAATCCCGGCGATGAAATCTGGCTGCCCGCGTGGACGTTTTTCCTCACGATAGCAAGGCCTACTACTGCCCTCACAGATACAGACGTAGCATTCGGCGATCTCGATATTCACCAATCGCTGACTCTGCGCGGCATCGCGGGGCCGACGTCCGTCGAGTGGCGGGCGGGGGCGGTCGCGGATGCTGTGTTTGATCTGATCGGCGACTACAATGGCGACGGAATCACCTCGCAAGACGACGGCAGCGTGACCAGTGCGGACTACACGGTCTGGGCGGACACGCTGGGTTCGACCACTGACCTGCGGGCCGACGGCGATGACAACGGCATAGTCCAACAAGCCGACTGGGATATCTGGATGAACCACTTCGGCAACACGCTGACCCGCTTCGGCGTCTAAGCTCTGGTCTTTCTGATGCCGCCGATCTTGCGTAGTCTGCGCGTTTCGCGCTCCGCTGAAGTTTCGCGCCGCACCGCGCGGCCGAAAATGCGATTCGCGTTGACGGTTTTTGTCGTTCGCGTTTTAATCGGCGTTGGCCAGAGTTGTGGACCGGGACGTCCCGATCCCTTCGATTCAGGACGCGGGGGCGCCATTC
>JANNTD010000040.1:0-3271 GCA_031403315.1 Planctomycetota bacterium | reverse complement strand
GCACCGCCTCACGCTTGAACTCTTCGCCAAACCGCCGCTTACGCGGCGACGCTTCCTGCTCGACTGAACTCATCTTTCGGAACTCCTTCAGGGACCATTATCCGGCCCCCGCCACTGTCCGAAAGTGGTGGGCTATCGCAGCATTCAGTGCCCTTTACCGGTGCCGACAAATGGACGTTTAAGCGGGAGGACTTGATTAAAGTTTTTATTGGTAGTCGATTCGCACATCAGCCGGATGAATGGACCAAAAAGCAATACAAGCAGTACTTACAGGAGTTCGGCGGGCAAGAGACTTCTTTCACCTATCTCTTTCTGTCTGAGCTCCGTCACCTTGCTGCGCACATATTGAATGCCGGTAGAGTGATCGCGAGGGTATACGATCAGTACTGCCAGCTCCACGGTAAGAAGCCCAAGATTCTGAATCTGCTCTCGCAAGACAATCCTGGAATTGGAACTGCCAAAACTCAGGAAGAGAGTCGGCAGGAAATCATTGAGGGGAAGGTTCACGAACTCGCCAAGGCTTTCTGGGAGCAACATGGAAGGCCAGAAGGTGGCTACGAACAATTCCTCAGTGAAGCACGCACGACTCTAGCGGACCTTTAGCAAACGAAAGTGCTGAACATCTGCCTTTGTCGTACAATCGCTCAGAACTGCATCCATTCTTTGGGATCGCCTCGCCCCAATTCGGCGTAGACCTGTGCAGAGAGATTTCGGGCAAGCTGAAGTTCGCCCAGCTCATACGCGATTGCCTTGCACCGGTCCATCTCGTCGGCCCATCGGTTGTCATGCCATTCCGACGAAGTATCGTGGCAGATTTCGTGGATTACCAGGGCCTTCAGGCCACCTTCAGTCATTCCGTCGATCACTTTCGCACTAAATAGAATCCTGCGCGTCCGGTCGTCACAGTAACCAGTCTTACCTCTGGTCTCATCGAACTCGCCCAGTGCAATCGACCAGGTAGCTTCGCGGTCCCAATCCGAAAAAAATTGGGCCTTAACCTGCAGAAAGCAGGCCTCAAGCCATTTCTGCGTATACATACTGCCGCAGCCCCGCTATGCGAAACCTAATGCCCTACTAACAAATGGAATATGTAGACTGGCACCACGACTTATATCGACCAGGGGTGGCCAAATCCAGTCGTTGACTTTCCCGGTCCGTCTGGTATCTTGACGAGACAACATAATGTACGCATGAACACGTTCGGTGCTGCGGCGTCCGAGCGGCGAGCGATCGCCGTCTGCATAGGACGTGGCACCGTGCGGCCGCTCATGCTGTGCGCGACGGTTTTGGAGCGAACGGAGAAAAAGCGAGTCAGTGGACCCACTGGAAACTTGTCCCCTTGGGAAGTTTAAGGAGTTACGTCAATGAAACCTGTCGCCTTCGACGCTTGTCACCTTCGACCGATCGAGAATGCGGGTCGTCGGAAGGGGGAGCGGGATCGGAGTCGGAGCAGTTCCCGCCCCGAAATTCGCTGCCCAAGGCCGGGGGTCGCCGTCTGGCCGAATTTCCTGGCGCCGCTGGCCGCGACCTGTCCCCGCCCTAAACCCCGGCAGCCGCTCCACTTCCGCCGCGGAACCCCGCTTGCCGACCAACCCCAGAGCATGGTAAAAAGATGGGCTTACCGCACTGGCCAGCGTAGCTTCAATTGGCAGAGCACCGCATTCGTAATGCGGGGGTTGTCGGTTCAACTCCGACCGCTGGCTCTTGGAAAGCTAAGGGTCGAGAGTCCAGAGTCGAGTGCCAGACGACGCGTCTGGCCCTTGACTCTGGACTCTCGAGTCAATTAAGAGGAGTTCATCGCATGAGTACTGTCGCCGAAATGGACCTGAAACAGATTATCGTCTCCACCTCGGCGTTCGGGCCGCGGGAAATTGACGAGATCACCGGCGCGATCGCCAACAACTACGGCCGCTACCGCGACCTCCGCGATGCCGTCGGCGAGCTCGAATCCCAGCCGAACCGCAGCCCGGCGATGAACGCCCGGCTCGGCGTCTGCTACTACCTGCTGGGCCGCTACAGCGAGGCTGTCGACACGCTGGCGCACAGCGACGGCGGGGCGCTCACGCACTATTACCTCGGCAAAGCCTACCTGGCGCTCGATAAGTATGACGATGCGCTTGTGGCCTACCAATCGGCCGAAAAGGCCGGCTACACGCGCGATGCCGTAGTCCTTGCCAAGGCCGAGTCCCAGCGCTACGCCGGCCAGCCGCAGGCCGCGCTCGATACGCTCAACGCTCTGTCGGGTGCCGTCGAGCAGTCGTCCGAATACCTTTATCAGCGCGCCGCCACGGTCGCGGCCTTGGGTGGCAATCCGGACGAGGTCGTCGCGCTCCTGGAGCGCGCCGTGGCCGCCGACGAGAATCACGCCGGCGCCCTGTTCGGCTTGGCGCTCGAAAACGACCGCCACGGCAACGACGGCTACGCCCGCGAGCTCTATGAGCGGGCCGGCAACCAGTTCCCCACGCATGTTGGCACACTTTTGAACCTCGGCGTCTTGTACGAAGACATGCAGTTCTACGACAAGGCCCGCCAGTGTTATCAGCGGATATTGGACGTGTTCCCGAGCCACGGCCGGGCCCGGCTGTTCTTCAAGGACGCCGACGCCTCGCGCGACATGTATTACGACGAAGAAGCCCGCCGCCGCCAGGATCGCTTGAGCCAGGTGCTCAGCATCCCGGTCACCGACTTCGAACTCTCGGTCCGCAGCCGCAATTGCCTGCAAAAGATGGGCGTCATGACGCTCGGCGACCTGACGCAGACCACCGAGCAGGAGCTGCTGGCGAGCAAGAATTTCGGCGAGACATCGCTCGTAGAAATCCGCGACATGCTCACGTCGAAGGGCCTCGACCTGGGCCAATTCGCCACCGAGCGGCCGGAAGAAGAACCGCAGTACGACCCCGAGACCCTCTCGCCGAACGAACGGGCGATGCTCGACCGGCCAATCGCGGAGCTCAACCTCTCGGTGCGGGCTCGCAAGTGCATGGTCCGGCTCGGCATCTCGACGATCGGCGAGCTCGTACGTCGCACGGGCGACGACCTGTTGGAGTGCAAGAACTTCGGCGTCACCAGCCTCAACGAAGTCCGCGAGAAGCTCACGATCCAGAGCCTCAAGCTCCGCGGCGACTGAGAATAAAGGGGGAAGGGGGAAGGTGGAGGGCGGAAGGTTGCATTTCGTCCCCTGGCCCGACCAGGTCGGCCACGGAAGGATGCCGATGTTGGCACCGCCGAACGCGGCCGTCCGGGCGACCGCGCTGTAACGCAGGTTCGCGGT
>JANNTD010000039.1:0-3254 GCA_031403315.1 Planctomycetota bacterium | reverse complement strand
AGCCGGTCGGCGACGGCCGGCGTTTGCTCCAGGCAAGCGTCGGCCGCCGCTACGCTAGCGAGCTTGTTCTCGGGAACTTTGGAAGTAGTCGTTTGTGTCAAAAAGCACCTCGCGCGCCATCCGCTCCCAGAGTTCAATCTGGTTGAAACTCGGCCGGAACAACTCCTCGGGAATCGTGCTGTAAATCTGCGCTGCCGAATCGTAGAGCGTCAGATCGCTCAGCCCTTCGTCGAACTCGCGGCGAATTGGCGGCACGGTCAGGTCGAGTTGCGCCAGAGCGTCGGCGACGACATAGTTGGCTTCGACCAGGATCCTGACACGGCGTTTCCACGAAGTTTCCTGCAGCGCATCATCGATCAAGGGTGCGAGCTCATCGGCAAACCGCGGCAATGTGCGGTACGTGCGGTTCAGCCACTTCGTATAAGGTGCATAGCGGCGATTGAGCGCGAAGCAAAGCTCCATCAGCCGTTTCACGCACACACCAAAGTAGATCGTGCAGGTCAGCTCGTCGCCGCGCTTCGAGACACGGTGGATGTTGTAAGGCGCGTCGCGGCCTGTGACATACATGCACCAATCGGCGATTCGCTTCTTCCAGACGTTTTCCGGGTAGTAGGACAGCGCCTGGCGACGCCGCGTCAGCTCGCCGGGGCCGTCGTAGACGACTTGCCCCGCCGTGACGTGAAACAGATCGACCTCGCAAAAAGCGAGCCAGTCCAAATCGCAGGTCGGCAATTGGTCGGTTTGTAGAAATCGTTGAAAGAAATCCTCGACGGCGCCGCAGCACACGCCGGTCAGATTCCCAATGTTGACGTGCAGATCGAAGTCGCGATACCGCCGCGGCAACTTTTCCGCGAACACGGCGTTCAAGCTGTTCTGCAGTTTGCCCGCATCCTTGCGCAAATACATGACATTCGCCCGCGGGCCCCAATGGTGGTCGCGGCTGATCTCATCATCCAGGCCCAGCACGTCGGAACCGGTGCCGACCACGGCCACGGCGAGCCGATCGAAATCATCCGGCAGGGATTCTTTCAACACGGGCAGCAAGACGCTCTCGATGAACTCGAGGCTGATGGAAGCTCCGACCGACGCCGACGTCGTTTCACTGCGTTGAGCGATCATGATTGCGAATACTTTCGAAAGACTCGTGAAAAAAGTGGCTAACGCACAGCTTCCGCTTTCAAGGCGTTGTATGGCTGAGTCCAATAGTCCGCATACTTAGCTTCAAGTTCTTCCAGCGGAGCCTCCATGGCGATCGGATACCGTCCAAACTCGTGCGCCGCCTCGATCATTGCCATGACTTTCTCAGCAGGAATGTCGCCCAGCACATTGTGAATTTGATTGAACACGAACCCGCCGCCCGGCGCGAGGATCTGCATGCGGCGTCTCACGTCCTCGCGGATTTGCTCCGGTGTGCCGAATACCAAGGTCGCGTGCGTGTCGCAGCCGCCGCCCCAAAAGGTGATCTTGTCTCCGAACTCGCGTTTGATTCGCGCCGGATCCATTCCGGCACAGTCGGTCTGCAGTGGATTAAAAATCTGCATGCCGGCTTCAATCATGTCGGGCAGCAACTCGTACACCGCCCCGTCGCAATGCAGCATGACGTGGACCTGCGGATAATTCTCGCGGACGAAAGTAAACATCCGCTTGTGGTAGGGCAAAAAGATCTCGCGGTACATCTCGGGGTCCAACAGCGGCGCACCCTGCATGCCCAGATCGTCGCCGAACTGAATCACGTCGACCACGTCGCCGGCAGCGTCGAGCGTGCGCTTGAGCGTATCGAGATGCAGTTCCGTGAGCGCCGCGAGGAAATAGTGCACCAGATCGGGGTCGGAGATGCAGCGCACGAAAATCTCATCCCAGCCGAAGATTCCCTGGGCGTTTTCCAAGATGGTGCCGCCGTGCTGAAATAGCACTGCTCGATTGTAGCCGGATGCGCGAATTCGCTGCGCCTCGGCTTTGAGAAATTTGATCTCGCGGTCCGAGGTCTTGATGCGACTGATGAAGTTGTTGCTGTCGCTCGCCAGCAGCTTGTCAATCTTCTCTTTGGTCGGATCGCCCTGCATCGGCGACCAGAATAGCGTAAAGCCGTGCTTGCCTTCGCTCGGCATGCGGGCGATCATCTTGCCGTCTTCGTACCACTCCCAGTCGCCATCCTTGTTTTGCTGGGGAGTGAAATCGACCGGGACGAGACACTTGCTGCCATCGACCAGCGTCCACTCCTTCCATTGGCCGTCGTTATAGATCGAAAACGACGAAATCGCGCGGTGCAGCGGAACGACGTCGCATCCCAAAAATTCGAGAATCTCGTCCTGCACGTCGCAGTACTGCCCCCAAGTGTTGTACATCTTGGGCAGCTCTTCCTGATCGAGTTCCAATTTCGCCCGCAGCTTCATGTAGGCCAGCACGGCAATCGTGCTGGAAGCATGGGAGCCTAAGTCGATGGGAACTCGATCGGGCTCTTCGTGGCGCAGCGCGGCCAGCACCCGGTCGCGAGAAGTGATCATGAAACGACTCCGAGGACGCTCGGACCACAGTCTGAAGAGAAGTTCGGCCCGTCCGCCGAGTTTATTCGCCAAATCCAACGAAGTCAAATCCGCGACCAAATGCAATAGCATTTGGAACGCGTCGTGCTTAACTTTGCCTGACCGAGTTTGCGACGTGGGTACCATGCGCAATCGCGCGTCGCTATCGAGAGTTGCTTCGCTGTCGGAAGAATCGTAGAGGCTGTCTGTTGAGGATGATGCAGTGATATAATCGCGCTTTGAACCGTTGGTATTGCGTCGCCCGAACTGTTTCCAGCTTTCGACGGAGATTTGCGGATGGCTTTGCACCAGTGGACGCTGATGAAGCCGGATACATCCGGTCCGGAGGGCGATTTCAACATTTCGGCGAGCGACATTCCCGGCACGCCAACGGGTTGGCGCGTCACGAAACGCACCTTGCTGTCGGGCTTTTCGCAGGGCGTGGACGTGGTGGAAATCGACAACGGGCTGCTCAAAACGGTCATCATCCCCACACGAGGGATGGGAATTTGGCGGGCGTTCATGAACGGGCACGAACTGGGCTGGCGATCGCCCGTCCGCGGTCCGGTGCATCCGTCGTTCGTGCCGATTGCCGAGTCGAGCGGCGTCGGCTGGCTCAGCGGCTTCGACGAGTTGATGTGTCGCTGCGGATTGGAAAGCTTTGGCGCACCGGACTTCGACGACCGAGGGCTGCTGCTGTTTCCGCTCCACGGTCGAATCGCCAACCGCCCG
>JANNTD010000038.1:0-5475 GCA_031403315.1 Planctomycetota bacterium | reverse complement strand
AGCCGCTTGGATTCCTTGATGTAGAAGCTGTTGCTTTCGTTGTTGCCGCATTCGATGAGATTTGGAGGAATCGAGCCGCCCTTATCGGCAGCAAACGATTCTTTAATATTATGGCCCGACGGCCGGACAGTTTGCTTCACGCCACGCTTGATCAAGCGCCGCATGTCCGGACTATATTCCTGCAATACTTGCGTGTTGTCAGCCTTGGGATGTGGGCTGGCTGACAACCAAAAAATGTACTCGACGGAGTCTTTGACGCGAATCCGTCGGACGTTTACCCATTCAGCCGGAGCCGGCATTTTTGCGGGATTGTACCAGAAGAACTCCTGGCAGAGATTGAAGCCAACATCGTCACATAGCGCGAGCAGCAGACGGAAATGATAGAGCGACCGAAGCGGAGCACCGGGCGTCCAAGCTCCACCTACGTTGAGGACGAAGCTGCCATCCTCTTTCAAGACTCGCTTGATCTGCCGGGCAAAAGGCAAGAACCATTCAACGTATTCCGACTGATCGGCGTTGCCATACTCTTTCTTGAAATGGAGCGCATATGGCGGCGACGTGAGAACCAGGTCGATACTGCCAGCGGGCATTGAACCCAGCAGCTCGAGACTGTCGGCGCAGTAGGCTTCACCTAACTCGGTTTGGTAGAGCGGTTCAAACTGCATGGGGGATCGTCGATGTGTTTCAGCAATTCGCCGAGGTCAGCATACCACGGTTGTAGATTCTCGGCACCTGGCAACGGAACTCGTTGAAAAACAGCGAGCTTGTGCTGGTGCTTCGTGTGTCGAGCGAGATCGACAGTCCGTGCGAACATGAAGTCTGTCCAATCGGCGGTCTTCTTTCCAAGACAAACTCCCAAGATGTGATACTGGTCGAATCCATAAAACCGGCTGGTGGAATCTCCCGTCGCAGCTCGCGTCTTTTGAGTCTCGACTTTGTACGCGACGATTTGTCCGCCCTCTCGATACGCCTCACCACCGGTCTTGCTACTCTCCCGAATATTCTTGCATTCCGCGAGGAGGGGTTTGTCGCGGCGCGGCAGCCAAATTGAAAAATCTGGTTTCCCGTCCAAGTCGTGCATCTCATATCTGTCGGCGATCGAGCCGACGAGGGATTCGAGATGCTTGGCCATCTGAAACTCTGCAACGGCTCCTTCAAGCGCAACCTTGAGTCGAAACCTCGCGTTGACCGCGTCGAGCAATTCAACGGCTGTCAAACCGTACTTCAATTCGAGCGTGTGCGTTGCCATCCTTGGCCCTCACTTGGTGATCCATCACCTGGGGGGCGGAAGAATAGCAGGTCGCTGCTCGCCAGCCAATGCGTCTCCATCAGCGTGCTAGCAGCAATGTACATTTGACTCCTGGCCCGTCAAGGATCAATTGGCCAAAAGATTTCGGCAATTTGCGATCGCCACCAGCCAAAAACGCGCCTGGCCAAAAATAGGTCTTGTACATCAGTTCACTATTTGATAGACTGAACCGCGAAGATCGCCGCCTGTTCGGCGGTCGACAAACCGGTCCGTACATGCGAGGCCGTTCCGCGGTTTGCCCGCCGTGGCGGGCAAGCCGGTCGCAAGGTTTGTTTGACAATTTGACACCGTTCGCCGGCACTGCAACGTGCCGTGCGCTCGACGTGCGCCGCCGCGAAGCATCTGACGGCTGCGTTCGCCGTGCGCGCTCGTTTGTGAACCAAGCAGCCAGCGAGGCAGTTGCCGAAAGGGGGGTCGAAAAACTTGTCGCCTTCGGATGAAACTTGTCGCCTTCGCAAAAACACGAGGTTTTTCGACATGCCAAACTTGTCGCCATCGAGCCGTCCTGTCGCCTTTGTAATCGGTCGTTTGTCGAACTTTGCACCGTGGCGCCCTGGCGTGAGGTCTTCCCGTCCGCGTACTCCTGCGGGTCGCAACAGTTGTGCCGCCGCTCCGCACCCGCAGCGGCAAACCCTTGAAAAACAACGAGTTATGGCCCGCCGTGGGCAGCCAAATTGCTTGACCCACCCCGGAGCCCCATTTATCATCGAAATAGTACATCCAGCCCAGTATTTCCGGTCGGCCGAAGTGGCGCCATCTGCCACGCTCGCCCCGGCCGCGCCTTTCGCGAGCGAGTCCGTCGTTTGATCATCTGGATCGTCATCCTGTTGCTCTTTGTCGCGTCGATCGTCGCCGCCTATTTCGGTGCGCGCTATTGGCATTGGGCGCACGTCACGCTGGTGGTGCTGATCTTCCTGTCGGCGGTCGGCTTCTTCGTGCTGGCCTCGGAAACGTTGCGGATCAACGCCGTCTTGCGGAAGCAGGTCAATGCTTTGGATACCCAGCTCGCGCAGGTCAAAGCCAACACCGAGGCCCTCGACCGCGGCACGAAGAACTCTCAAGTCATCAATCAACTCTTGGGATTGGAAGTGCATATTCCCGAAGAAGCGGAATCGATTCCCAGCCTCAACGATCTCGACCATCGGCTGCATCTGGCGACGCGGCTCCGCGGCCGGGTGTGGCGGAAAGTCGCGCCCGCTGGGTTCGATCCGCAGACTGGCACGGTTACGGTGACGATCGAGTCGCCGCAGCCGTCGGGCATCGAGGCGGACAAGATCCTGTTCCTATTCGAAGATGGGCCGCCGGCGCACCCCGATCCAACACAAGGCCCACAGTATCTCGGCGAATTCCGCGTCAAGGAAGCTGCCGCGCAGCAGGCGACGCTGGTGACGGTCAACGAGCTCGACGACTACGAAAAGCAACGGCTGGCCAAGAGTCCCGGCAATTGGGCGCTGTACGAAACGATGCCCATCGATCAGTTGGAAATATTCGCCGGCCTCAACGAAGAACAGCTCCGCAAGTTGTTGCCGGAAGCATCGGTCGAGGAGTACATCCGCCAGGGCACGCCCGTCGGCCCGGACGACGATGAATGGCACACTGCCGGTTTCGACGAAGAAGGCAATCCGGTCGGCCCCGAGAACATCGACAAGGCCGCCAAGAAACTCTATCAGCGCCGCGTCCGCGATTATGCGATCGACTTTGCGGAGCTGAATCGGCGGCGGGTGGTCTTGTTGGCAAGCATTGCAGCCGTCATGCAGGACAACGAACGACTCAAGGCCGCGCTCGCCAGCGCCGAGAAACTGGAAGCTTTCCGAGTCGAAGAGCAGCGCAAGCTGAAGATCGACCTGGCCGGCGTCACGAAGGAACGCCAGATCATCGAGCAACACCTGGCGACCGTCCAGCAACAACTCGCCAACGCCCGCAAGCTGCTTGGCCAGGCGATCGCCGAGAACCGCCGATTGGCCGACGATTTGGCGCGCCGCGGCGAACGTTCGTCGGCCGCACCTGCCGACGGTCCGTTGGCCGTTCGTCAATAACGAGCGGCCAACCCCCATCCAACTGGCGGTGTCTTTCGTGGGCCGACGGCGTACAATGCCGTCCGTAGGTCAGGCTTTCGCCTGATGATAGAACTCTTGCGTGTCAGACCAAAGCCTGCCGTACTATGGGCATCTACGACCGAGACTACGAGCGCCAGCGCAGCAACGACGAATCGTCGGGCTTCCACCTCGGCGGCGCGCGGAGTTGGACGACGAATCTCGTGATCGTGATGGCGATCGTCTACGTCGTGCAACTGCTCACAAATTCGGCCGGTCCCGGCGAAGGCTGGTTCACGCGCACGTTTTCGCTCTACGGCGACCTGCCGCGCCAGCCGTGGATGGCGTTTCAGCTGATCACGTATGGCTTTCTGCATGATCCGGACGATCTTCGTCATATCCTATTCAATTGCTTCGGCCTGTGGATGTTCGGCCGCGTCGTCGAACAACGCTGCGGTTCGAAGGAGTATCTGGCTTTCTTCCTCGCGGCTGTGGCGTTTGCCGGCGCGGTCTGGGTTGTGAGTGAGTTCGTGGCCCTTCGCCTCTTGCTGCACATTCCACTTCTCGGCGCGTCGGGCGGTATCGCGGCCGTGTTGGTTTTATTCTGTCTGTACTTTCCCCATCAAACGGTATTCCTCGGCTTCCTATTCCCGATTCCGGCATGGGTGTTTGCCATTTTTTTCGTCGGTCAGGACCTGCTCTTCGCGATCCGAAACAATCCGGACGACAACGTTGCCTACACGGCCCACATCGGCGGCGCGTTGTTCGCGCTCATATATTACAAAGCCGGTTGGCGGCTGAGCAATTGGCTGCCCAGCCGGTTGAAGCTGCCGAAGCTCGGCGGCCGGCCGCCTCTGCGCGTACACGATCCCGCCGACGATGCCGACGACGCGACGGACGACGTGGTCGACAACATCCTCCGCAAAATCCGCGAGCACGGCCAAGACAGCCTCACCGGTCAGGAGCGACGTATCCTTGAGGAGGCCAGCCGCGAGTATCAGAAGCGGCGACATTAGGGAGGAAGCCTTTAGCTGTTAGCCGTTAGCTGTTAGCCAGACGGCTGGCACACAACAACTTTCCTTTGGCTAACAGCTAAGCGCTAATAGCTAACAGCTATGATCATCGCGGTCACCGGTTCGACCGGTTTGGTGGGTTCGGCGCTCGTGGCCGCGCTGGAAGGTCGCGGGCACTTGGTGCGCCGTTTGGTGCGGCATGAGGTGCAGGACGCCGAGCGCGAGATTCGTTGGAATCCGGATGCCGGCGAAATCGACGCCGCGGAGCTCAACGGCGTCGATGCGGTCGTTCATCTCGCGGGCGAGAACATCGCCGGCGGCCGCTGGAGCGAAGACTTCAAACGCCGCATCCTCGAAAGCCGCACGAAAGGCACCCGGCTGCTGGCCGAAACGCTCGCCGGTCTCGAGCTGAAGCCGAGCGTGATGGTTAGCGCCTCGGCCACGGGTTACTATGGCAATCGCGGCGACGAAGAAGTCGACGAGTTATCGCCCTCGGGCAACGGCTTCCTCGCCGAGGTTTGCCGCGAGTGGGAAGCGGCCGCCCAGCCGGCACACGACGCGGACATCCGGCTCGTGAAGCTCCGCATCGGCCCGGTACTCAGTCCGAAGGGCGGCGCGCTCGCCAAGATGCTGCCGCCGTTCAAAATGTGCGTCGGCGGAGTGATCGGTTCCGGTCGGCAGTACTTCAGTTGGATCGCGCTCGACGACCTGGTGAACGCGATCATCTTCGCACTCGAAAACGAATCGCTCGTCGGTCCGGTGAACGCTGTCACACCGGGAGCCGTCACGAACCGCGAGTTCACCAAAACGCTCGGCCGCGTGCTGGGCCGGCCGACAATTCTTCCGATGCCCGCGTTTGCCGCGAGGTTGGCGTTCGGCGAAATGGCCGACGAAATGCTGCTCGGCGGCGTCCGGGTTGCACCGCACGAGCTCACTGCCGCCAATTTCAAGTTCGCCTATCCCGAGCTTGAACCCGCATTGCGGCACCTGCTCGCCAAGTGATCGTGCCGTTGGAATTTGGAACGGCCGCGGATTGTCGAGCCGATGCACTTTCAATTTGCCTGTTGTGGGAGTGCTGCGGCCGATTACCCCCATTGGCCGTTCTGGGCAGGGCGGGTAA
>JANNTD010000037.1:0-17534 GCA_031403315.1 Planctomycetota bacterium | reverse complement strand
CCGGCGACGAAGCTCGATACGACGGATCACAGCCAGCCCGCGCTCTTCGTGGCGAGCCTCGCGGCCCTCGAGCAACTCAAGCGTGATTCACCCGAGGTCGTGGAAAAATGTTCCGCGGCGGCTGGGCTCAGCCTGGGCGAGTACACGGCGCTCGTGTTCGCGGGCGGGATGGATTTCGAGACCGGCCTCTCGATCGTCCAAGAACGTGGCCGGGCGATGCAGGCGGCTGCCGACGCCGTGCCGAGCGGCATGGTCAGCATCCTGGGCCTCGAGCGCGAGAAAGTCGACGCCGTCTGCGAAGAGTGCCGCGGCGGTGAAGTGCTCGAGATCGCCAACTTGCTCTGCCCCGGCAACATCGTCGTCTCGGGCGGTAAGGAAGCCTGCCGCCTGGTGATGGATGCGGCCGTGGCGGCCGGGGCGATGAAGACGATCTCGCTCCCCGTGGCCGGCGCGTTTCACACCAAGCTCATGGCGCCGGCCATTGAGCGGCTGCGAGCGGCGTTGGCCGACGTACCGCTCGAAAAGCCGCGAATCCCGGTGATTTCCAACGTCGACGCCCGACCGCACCATGATCCCAACGAAATCCGCGAGCTGTTGATCCGGCAGGTCTGCTCGCCAGTCCGCTGGGAGGATTCGATGCGGTACTTGCTCGACACGGTAGAAATCACTCAATTCTACGAGATCGGCCCCGGCCGCGTTCTGGCCGGACTGTTAAAACGCATCGCCCGCAGAACGCCGTGCGAAAACATCACGGCTTAGTCTCATAATAGACCAAGAATTTCGCCACGGAGGACACAGAGGGCACAGAGAAACACAGTTGCAAATTGCAAAATGGGGAATTCCGCAATTTGCACTTTTCAATTTGCATTTTGCATTTTGCAATTTCCGCCTCTCTCCGTGACTACTGTGTCTCTGTGGTGAATCATTCAAAGTGGAGAATGATTGATGGCAGAAGTAGTATCGCGGCGGATTAAGGTGGATCTCTCGGGCAAGACGGCGATCGTCACCGGTGCGTCGCGCGGCATCGGCAAGGCGATTGCGCTCGCGCTCGCCGCGTCGGGTGCGAAGGTCGCTTGTGTCGCCCGCAGTGCCGACAAGTTGAAAGAGACAGTCGACGAGATCGCGGCGGCGGGCGGTACCGCCGAAGTGCATCCTTGCGACGTGACCAATTCCGAGGCCGTCACGAAGCTCGTCGAGGGCCTCGCCGAGACGTGGGGTCAGCTCGATATCGTGGTGAACAACGCCGGCATCACCAAGGACACGCTCATTCCGCGGATGACCGATGAGCAATGGGACGATGTGATCGCCACCAACTTGCGGAGCGTGTTCCTATTCACTCGGGCCGCGTCGCAAGCGATGATGCGCAAACGCACCGGCCGGATCATCAACATCTCGAGCGTGTCGGGAATCATGGGCAACCCCGGCCAGGCAAACTACTCCGCCTCAAAGGCCGGTGTCATCGGGCTCACTCGCACGGTGGCCCGTGAGCTCGCCGGGCGGAAGATCACGGTCAACGCGATCTGTCCCGGCTTCATCGCCTCGGAGATGACCGCCGCGATGGGCGCGACGCTCGACGAAATGATCAAGGAAAAGATCCCCGCCAAGCGGCTGGGCGAGGCCCACGAGATAGCTGACGCCGTGCTTTACCTTGCCAGCGATTCGGCGGCTTATATGACGGGCGAAGTGATTACAATCGACGGCGGCCTGACACCGTAAGACCAGGGAGGGCGAAGCTCCCGCTGAGCCTCGACTTTTCCCCGGAAAAGACCCAGGCTCGGCGGGAGCCTCGCCCTCCCCAGCCCCACCCGCCCTAGACAGTCGGCCGGCAAAACGGTATACCTTGACCTCGCTTACGAAATCGCTCTATCTTGATAGGTTTACGGGCCCCGCCCAGGCAGCAATCCCCTGTGCTTGCCCTGGGGCTCGTTTCGTTTTTCGTTGACTAGAGTTTCCACGGGACAGTATTTCCACGGGATACGGTTCGCCTCCGGCGATTCGCCCGTTGCAGCGTTTATCAGACAGTTACCAGTCAAGCAGCCAAGAATCTAGTTGGAGGACCGACAAGGTGGCCTCAGTAATGGAACGAGTGACGGATATCGTCGCCGATCAACTCGGCGTCGACAAGGAAAAGATCACGGCCGACACGTCGTTCGTCAACGACCTGGGCGCCGATTCGCTCGATACGGTCGAACTGGTGATGGAGCTCGAAGAAGAGTTCGACATCAACATCCCGGACGACGCGGCCGAGAAAATTCAGACCGTCGGTCAGGCGGTCCAGTACATCGAA
The DNA here is from genome assembly GCA_031403315.1 of Planctomycetota bacterium. Lineage (GTDB taxonomy): Bacteria > Planctomycetota > Planctomycetia > Pirellulales > Lacipirellulaceae > DASYDU01. The sequence goes on along the minus strand of JANNTD010000037.1, from coordinate 15,247 downwards.
GCCGGCTCGGCCAACAAGGGTTGAGTGTCCGGTCGTAAGCGTGAAGCAGGGAGCAAGGAGTAGGGTGTCGATCCTGCTCGTTGGTCTTTACTTCGCGCTCTTCAATCCCTGCTCCTTGCTCCCAGCTCCCTGCTCTACCATGAAACGCCGCGTCGTCGTCACAGGGATCGGTGCCGTTACGTCGCTGAGCTGCAAGGTGGACGACCTATGGCAGCGGATCCTCCGCGGCGAGAGCGGCGTCCACGCGCTGAAGGCCTTCGACACGACCGGGCATAAGGTCACGTTCGGCGGCGACATCTACGACTGGACGACCGAAGGCTACGTCGACCGCAAGGAAGAAAAGCGGATCGATCGCTTCACGCAGTTCGCGCTCGTGGCAGGCATCGACGCGGTGAAAGATTCCGGCCTCGACTTCAGCAAGGAAGACGCGTTCCGCTGCGGCGTGATCCTCGGCTCCGGCATCGGCGGCCTCAACGAAATCGAAACCCAGCACGAACGGCTCTTGACCAAAGGCCCCGACAAAGTCTCCGCGTTCACCATCCCCAAGCTGATGGTCAACGCCGCCAGCGGCCACGTTTCGATCCGCTATGGGCTCCGCGGCCCGAACTACGCCGTCGCCACCGCCTGTGCGAGCGCCACCAACGCGATGGGCGACGCCTACAAGGCGATTCAATACGATGATGCCGACGTCATGGTCACCGGCGGCACCGAAGCGGCCTGCACGCCAATGGGCCTGTCGGGCTTCGCCAACATGCGGGCCCTCTCCGAGCGGCACGACGATCCGGCGGGTGCGAGCCGGCCATTCGACATGGACCGCGATGGTTTCGTCCTCTCCGAGGGTGCAGGCCTGTTGGTCTTTGAAGAACTCGAACACGCCAAGAAACGCCGTGCCCGCATTTACGCCGAGGTGCTCGGCTATGGCGCCAGCGCCGACGGCAGCCACATCACGCAGCCCGATGCCGAAGGCTCCGGCGCCGCAAGGGCCATGAGCTGCGCGCTCCGCGACGGGAAGCTCAATCCGGACGCGATCGACTACATCAACGCCCACGGCACCAGCACCCCGCTAGGCGACAAGGCCGAAACGATCGCCATCAAGACCATCTTCGGCGACCACGCCTACAAGGTGAGCATCTCGAGCACCAAGAGCTCGCTCGGCCATCTCCTGGGTGCCAGCGGCGGCGTCGAAATGGTGCTCTGCATGAAGGCCCTCGAGCACGGTATCTGTCCGCCCACGATCAACTACACGACTCCCGACCCCGCCTGCGATCTCGACTACACGCCCAACAAGCCGCGCGAGCGGAAGCTGCGGATCGTGATGTCGAACAGCTTCGGCTTCGGCGGCCACAACGCTTCGATCATTGCGGGCTCGGCGGCATAACGAGATTCCATCGTCACTCCTTGATATCTCGCCGACGGCAATCGGCTTGTTTCTCGGTATGTGCGTCATAGAATCGAAGCTATGCGCACCAACGGCGACCGTGGAATTGTTGCCCCCGAAGTCACGTTGCGGATTCCCGGCGCGTGGTCGAAGCCGGAGGAGTTCTTTGAGCGGTTGCCGCCCGGTTGCCGCGCGACCGAAGTAGGTCTCGCGTTCGACGATGGATCGGAGTTCGAGTTGCACGCGCTGCCGGCCGATGCTGAGTTCCCGCGCGTGTTCGCGGGTTCCTGCCCAAAGCTTCCCACCGAAGACGAGCGAGAGCGGATCGAGGACTACAAGACGAACCTTTGTCTCATCGGTCGCGGCGGGAGCCTCGTAGCAGCCCGGCAAGTCATGGCGGCCGCGGGAGCTGTCCTGGCGGCAGGCGGCGCGGGCGTGTTCGTCGACAACAGCGGCATCGCCCACGGCGCCACCGACTGGCTCACCTTGCTCGGCGACGCGGAAAACGGCGGCGTCTATTGGGCGTTTGTCAGCACGGTGCGCAGCGACGACGAGCTCTACAGCGTCGGCATGCACATCTTGGGGTTCCGCGACGTGATCATCCCAGCGACCGGCAACGACGAGTACGATTACCGGACGCTCCATAGTTTTCTTGGCTACACGGCCTTCAGCGGTGCCACGATTCACGACGGCGAAATGGTCGGCGACCCGGTGCTTCCCACTTTCCACGCCACCATGCAACCGGACGATCGCTTCTCCACCGACACTCCGATGTTCAATCGCTACGGCCGGTGGCGGCTCGTGCCAATTGACGGTGAACAGAACTGACCGAGCCAGGAACGGGTGGCGTAGTTGCATCCGTCGTAATCGCAATTTCCCGCTTCTAGCCCGCGTCACTTCGGCTGGGCTCCCACTTCCCAACTATGTTACAATAACGAATGTCGCTCGCGGCGCACCACAGACCAGTGGCATCCGCTTCTGGAGCATTGGACGAACGGATTTGATTTCTCTGGCGGAGTCCAGTCATGCCTCACCGCGGCGACCTAAAACTCGCGTCGATCGCTCTTGTTGCGATCCTCATTCTGAGCGCGGTCGCCCACGCTGCCAACGACACCTGGGACAACAACCTAGGCGGCAATTGGGGCACGGGCGCCAACTGGACCGACGACTCGACGCCCGGCATCAACGACACCGCCACGTTTAACTTGGCGCAAGCCTACATGGTCACCTTCGCGGCCGACCCGGCGGTGATCCAGGCCCTCTCGGTGAGCGCAGGCACGGTAACGTTGAAAAGTAGTGGCGGTGCGAAGACGCTGAACCTCACGGCCGGCGCCGGCGGCCAGGACCTCGTGGTCACCGGTGCCACCACGACGCTGACACTCGGCACGTCAGGCAATCCACTCCAGCTCAACGCCGGCGACGATCTCTCGGTGCAGACCGGTGGCACGCTCGCGGTCGTGTTTGGCAGCGACGTCGTCGCCAACGATTTGTCCGCCTCCGGCCTCAATGGCACGCTCCGGATCGATGGCAGCGGCTCGACGCTCACGCTCAGCGGAAACATAGCCAATCTGGTTGGTGCCACCAGCACCGGCTCACTCACATTCCAGAACGCTTCAACGGGAAACACGATCAATGGCTCACTAGGACTTGCGAGCTCAGCCACGCCGAGCGTGACCGGCAACCTGTCGATCCTCAGCGGCTCGGCACTCACTCTGGGCGGAAACCTCACGCTCGCCAATCAAAATGTGGCCAGCCAGGTCGGCGGAATCACCATCCACGGGACCAACTCTGCGCTCACCCAAACCGGTGCGGCGACGATCACTGTCGGTTCCGCCGCGAGCGGAACGGCCACGATCGCCATCGGCACCACCACCAGCGGCGGCACCTTCACGACCGGCACCGGACTGTTCACCATCAACAAGACCGGCACAGTGACGATCGGCAGCGGCACGAATGTCGGCACGCTCCTCGCAGGCGGCGACCTCACGATCAACGGCGGTGTCCTCCAAAAATTGAACGCGGCTAGCACCTTCGACCTCGCAGCCGGCAAAGCAGTCACGATCCAAGGCGGCGGCCGGCTCACATTGGCCGGCGCGAATGCCGCCGACTCGAACCAGATTTTCAACGTCTCTGGCACGAACTCCCGCCTGGAAATCACCGGTGCCAATGCCTTCTCGATCGGCAGCGGTGCGCAAGTGAATTTGACGACCGGCGCGGCGCTCTCAACTGGCGGACGAATCGACGTGGGAAGCGGCGCGGCCAGCAGTGGGACGCTCACTGTTGCTGGCACCGGTTCGACGGCCACCGGCGGCAGCGAAATCAGCACATGGGCCAGCGGCGGCGGCACCGCCAACGTCACGTTCAGCGGTGCTGCAGTCGGTGCATTCAGCACCGGCCTCGACCTCGCGAATTCATCTACCGCCGCAACGACCGCGCTCGTGAACGTGCTCACTGGTGCGGTGCTCAACACCGGCAACTTGAATCTCGCCGCGGCGGGCGGCGCCACGACCGCCGCTACGGTCAACATCAACGGCACCGATTCGAGAGTGACTCAAGCCGGCGCCGCCACGCTCACCGTTGGCCACGCCAGCGAGGGCACCGCGGCGATCAATGTCGGCACCACGAATGACGACGGCGCACTTACCACCGGCAGCGGACTCTTCCGGATCAACAAGACTGGCACGGTCACCATCGGCAACGGCGCGAACGGCGGCACGCTCGAAGTGCTCGGCAACATCACTGTCGACGGCGGCGTGCTCGAAGAGGCAAGTACGATGAGCACCTTTGCCTGGGCGACCGGCAAGACCCTCACCATCCAAAACGGCGGCCGGGTCCATTTCGCCAGTTCCTACACAACCGCCGCCAGTTCTCAACACGTTGTCTCGGGCATGGGCTCTACTTTCGACATGGTCGGAGCGGCGAACATTCGCGGCACCGCACAAATCGGAGTGAATTCTGGTGCGTCGATCGCCGCCAGCCAATACAACGTCGGCGGCGGTGGCACGGCAGGCTCGCTCATCGTCGACGGCGCCGGCTCGGCCGCCACGGGCGGCAGCGCGGCCAATCTTTGGGGCAACGGCGGCGCGGCAACTGTCACGCTCAGCAATCAGGCCTCGGCCACATTCGGCGGCTCGCTCAACTTGGCCGACACCGCGACGACGCTCGTCAACGTCTTGAGTGGGGCCGATCTGACCACCGGCGACTTGTCGCTCGCCTCGATCGGTGGCGGCGCTGCTGCCACGCTCAACGTGCTGGGAATCGGCTCGACCGTGACGCTCAGCTCGTCGAACGACCTAGTGGTCGGACACGCCACGAGCGGCACCGCGACGATCAATCTGCTGGACGGCGGCGCGCTCACCGTCGGCGCGGGCGGCACCACGAGCGTCCTGGGCACGGGGACCATCAACCTGGGCACCGGCACAGCCGACCTGCGCGCATTGAGCATCGTCGGGGGTACGATCAACGTCGGCGGCGGCAAGCTCGCCTTTACCACGCTCGGCGTCAGCGGCGGCGCGATCGAATTTAGCGCTGGGCGGATCGAGCAAACAAACAACCTCACGGCCGACGAAGCGTTGCTGACGACTCTGCTCGGACCAACACACGAACTGGCGAGTGGCCGCACACTCGCGGCCGGCGGCGGCTCGGCAACAGTCTCAGCCAACCTCGATTTGAACGGCGGACGACTTGAAGGCACCTCGCTGAGCGTCACCAATGCCGGGCCGAATGCCACCGTGCTCCGCATCCGCAATGGCGGCACCGCCCAGTTCACCGGCGGCGCCACACTCGCCGCCGGCACAACCACCTTCGTCGAAGACGGAAGCACGCTCATCGCCGGCGGGCAACTCACCCAGGCGAGCGAGCTGCAACTCGCGGGCACCGGCCGCGTGGCCGGCACAGCACTGGCTAACTCCGGCTTGGTCACCGGCTCCGGCCGCGTCGACGCCAACCTCAACAATCAGTCCACGGGCCAGGTTCGCATCGGCACCGACGAGCGGCTGCTCCTCCGCGGCGGCAGCCACCAAAACAACGGACTCATTGACGTGAACGGCGGCGAACTCGAAATTGCCACCGGCGCCTTCATCAACGGCACCGCGAACCCGGCGACCGCGACCATCGCCGCCCGCCACGCCTCGCTCCGCTTCACCGGCGGCATGACGAACGCGGGCTCGATCATCTGCTCGGAAGGCACCTGCGACGTCTTCGGCAACGTGACCAACGTGGCGAACCAACCGACCACCGGCCGAATCGTGATCACGGCCAATTCGCAAGCCACCTTCTTCGACGACGTCGTCAACCAAGGCACGATCCAAGTCAGTGCCGCCGGCCTCGTCGAAAGCACCGCCGTGTTCCTCGGCAGTCTTTCCGGTAACGGCATCACCGGCAGCGGCAGCGTGTTCCTGGAAGGAGACGTGCGACCCGGCGCAAGCACCGGCACGATGGCCTTCGGCGGCGACGTCAGCGTCGGCGCCTCCGCCGTGCTAAAGCTGGAGCTCGCCGGCACCGCCCCCGGCACCCAGTTCGACCGCATCACCGTTCAGCAATCACTTGCACTGGCCGGCACACTCGAAGTGACACTCGCCGGCGGTTTCGCGCCCGCCGTGGGCCAGTCGTTCAATCTTTTGGATTGGGGCAGCCTCAGCGGAACCTTCGCGTCGATTAATCTCCCCGCGCTCGCGGGCCTCTCGTGGAACACGTCGCAGCTCTACACCACCGGCGTCGTGAGCGTCACGGCCGGACTCTTGGGCGACTTCAACGGCAACGGCGTAGTCGACGCGGCCGACTACACCGTCTGGCGGAACGGCCTCGGCTCGATCTATACGCTGGCCGACTACGACGTGTGGAAGTCACACTTCGGCCAGTCCGCCGGCGGTGGCTCGATGGGAGCCTCGCCCTCCCACGCCGCCGTGCCCGAGCCGGCGTCGCTATGGCTCGCGTTTGTGGGCAGCATTGGCGGTGTCGTGAAGATGCGATCGCGAGCAGGTATTTTCTTGCTTTTGCTGCTAAAGTAGTTTACACTGCGTCTTCCGTCACTTCTGCGGCGGCTGGGGCGCGGTATGTGTCTTGGGAACGGCTTCTATACGCTGTTTCCGAAATGCCGGAATGACATGACCAGTGAGGAAGAGGCGATGAGGCGGATTCTCTATCTGTTCGTGGCGTCGAGCTTTGTCTCGACCGCCTCCGCTGCACCGGCCTACAAGGGCATGTCTTACACCTCGTTTAACGCCACCGCGCTGAGCGGCGCCGGTTCGGACCAATCGCTGCTGAACATGTCGATCTTGGGGACCGACACAGTCGCGCTGAACTTCTGGTGGTTTCAACCCGACGTCGCGTCGACGAACATCGCGGCTAGCGGTTCAAGCGCTATGGTTGCTTCGATCGAACACGCGATCGACCACATCCACAGCCTTGGCATGAAGGTGTTTCTCAAGCCGATGCTCGACGTCAGCGACGGAACTTGGCGCGCCAACATCAGTCCGAGTGACCCCGACCAGTGGTTCACCAATTACAGGAATTACCTCAACACGTTTGCCGAAATTGCGGAAACCAAAGGGGTCGAGCTGTTCAGCGTCGGCTGCGAGTTCAACAACTTGGAGAATCCTGTCAACAATCAGCGCTGGATCGACACCATCGCCGACGTTCGCACACACTACAGCGGACCGCTGACGTACTCAGCGAACTGGAACAATGGAGGAATCGGGGGCGGCTACAATGCCATCGAGTGGTGGAACGAACTGGATAAAATCGGGATCGACGCCTATTTTCCCATTTCGACAACGACAAATCCATCGCCGGCGCAGCTCACCACGAATTGGAACACACATGCGGACACAATCGACACCTGGCGAATTGCGAACTATCCCGACAAGCGTGTGCTCTTTACCGAAGTCGGCTACAGTTCGTACGACGGGACGGCCATGACCCCTTACGCTTTGGCCGATGGCCAGGCGTCCGACGAGGCCGAGCAGGCCGCGGCCTACGAGGCGCTGTTGAGCGTGATGTCGCAGCGCGACTGGTGGGACGGCGCGTTCTGGTGGAATTGGGAGACGAATCCCAACCCCACGGGAAGCACGTCGTTTACGCCACAGTTCAAGATCGTCCAGGAAGTTCTCGCCAACCACTATGGCGGCGACGTTACCCCGCTGCCGTTCACGGCCTGGACCAACGACGCCGGCGGACAATTTGGAACGGCCGGCAACTGGTCTGGCGGCGTGCCCAATGCCGTATTCAACGTCGAGTTCGACCGCGGCGAAGCGGTCTCCTACACCGTCGCGATCAACAACAATAATCGCACGGTGCAGCAACTTCGCGTCCGGTCCGGCACGGTGACATTCGATTCGAGCAACGCGACGCTGCGAACTCTCACCGCCGACGATCAGCACATGGATGACACAGAGCGCGCCGTGATCATTGGCGTTGATGACGGTGACGTGGCGGTCGTGAATGCCGGGGCCGCCCTTTCCTCGTTGTCTGCCCGCGGCATCACCCTTGGCAATGTCGCCGGCGCCGTGGGAACGCTGAACCTCACCAACAGCGCGAACCGGCTCAACGTGACCGGCACCGATTCGAGCAAAATCGAGTTGATCGTCGGCGCAGCGGGCGCCGGCACGCTGAATGTCTCGAATGGAGCCGACGTCGTCGTCACTGCCACCAGCGCCAATGCGACCGTCGGCAGAGATGCCGGTTCGGTCGGCATCGTGAACATCAGTGGAGCCGGATCGACCTTCACGTCCAACAACATCTTTCGCATCGGTCTCAATGGACAGGCATTGCTGACTGTGTCGAACGGTGCCGCCGTAACGGCAACCGTCCTCGCTATCGGGACCCTGGGCGAGGTCCATTTTGACGGCAGTCTCATTGGGGGAATCTCGAATTCGGGCAGCGTTCACCCGGGAAATTTCCCCGGCACGCTAATGGTCTCCGGCACGTACAATCAATTGTCCACTGGCGAATTGGTGATCGAACTTGCTTCTGCCACGAGCTTTGACAAGCTGAAGATTGCCGGCTCGGCCAGCCTTAACGGCACGCTGCGCGTGGGTCTGATCGACGATTTTTCCCCGCTGCTCGGCGACGCATTCGACATTCTTGATTTCAGCTCGCGATTCGGCACGTTTGCGACGCTCGACCTGCCACTTCTCGGCGACAACCTGGCTTGGGACACTTCGCTGCTCTACACCACCGGCGTGTTAAGTGTGGTCGCCAGCCTGCAAGGCGACTTCAACTCGGACGGTACTGTCGACGCGGCGGACTACACCGCGTGGCGCGACGGCCTGGGCACGACCTACACCCAAGCCGACTACGACGTTTGGAAGTTGAACTTTGGCCAGTCCGCCGGTGGCGGCTCGGCGGGAAATGCGCGTTTCTCCACAGTTTCTGAAGCGGGCGCGATATCGACTCTGCTAATTAGCGCGCTGGTTCTACAATCCCAGGTTCGTCGGCGTCGGGCTCGACTATTGTGACGCGACGAGTGTCTTGAGTTAGAATCAAGACACGATGGCCGCTCGTTTCGAACTCTTGTATCTCGTTGCAATGCTCTTCGCCGCTAGCGCTTGGGCTACGCCGGTTGCGATCGAGAATCCAGGGTTCGAGGCGCTGTATCTCGGCGGCAACCTGCCGCCCCAGTATGCCGGCGATGTGCCGCCGACGGCGTTTCCGGTCGGCGATTCTCCCACCGGCTGGGAGCCCTATGGTGCGGTCGGCGGCAGCGCGTACGTCGGCGTCCTCAATCCGGGCGTGATGACCGTCGAACCCCTGGCGACTAACTTCCCAGGCGGCGCTCCTGAGGGCGACAACGTCGTGCTCCTGTTCCACGACGGTCATCTGGGCGGCGCTGAGTTCGGCGTCTTGCAAACACTCGACGCCACGCTGACCGCCAACACTCGCTACACGCTGACTGCAGAAGTCGGCAACATCGCATCCGGCACGAGCGTCGTTCCGCCCTACTCCAATTTCGGGTTCTTCGATTTGCGCGGGTTTCCGGGCTACCGTGTCGAGCTCGTCGCCGGCGGAGCGGTGATCGCCGCCGACAACAACACGCTGCTGCCCGCCGAGGGGACCTTTGAGACCAGCACAGTGCAAGTCGACGTCGGCCAGTCACACGCCCAACTGAACCAGCCGCTCGCCATCCGTCTGGTCAATCTCAATCAGCCGGACGTGCTCGATCCGGTCGTCGACTTAGAGGTCGACTTCGATGCGATCTCGCTGGACGCGTCGCCAATCGTAACCGGCGACTTCAATCTCGACAGCATCGTCGATGCCGCAGATTACACGGTCTGGCGCGACGGCCTGGGCTCGAACTTTACGCCGGCAGACTACGACGTTTGGAAGTCGCGCTTCGGCCAGACTACCGGTGCCGGCGGTGGCTCGGCGGGAGTTTTGCCCTTCTCCGCCTCCGTTCCGGAGCCCGCCGCAATGGCGATTCTTTTGCTCGCCTTCGCAGCCGCGGGCATCGCCGGACTCCGATTGCCTCGCCAAATTTAAGCGGGGAATTCTGATCAGCTGATCGCTCGAATTCCATCACTTAATCGAAGCTTTGCCTCGTTCGCCGGCGGTCCCGCCGATATTTATGTCTTCTTCCGACCAAAATTGCTTCCCGCCAGCCGGCCAGCAGTTAGAACTATGGTCGCCTAATCCAGCGGGACAGTCGCCTTCTCTGTCTGGCCGTTGTGGCACGTGCGATCTCTCTTTGGATCGGGCCGGGCGCGTCGGCGTCGGCCGCAACTTCGCGGTTGCCGTAGCGAGATGGCCAAGTCGGTGTTCATCGACGAGGTCATCTCAGCATGAAAGACTATCGGCCAGTCTGCGCTTGTTTCATTCTCCCGGGTTGCCGTTCCCGCGCCCGCCTCGGCTGGGCTTTCGCGGTGCTGCCCTTGCTTCTCTGGACCCTGCAAGCGCCGGCGGATGCCGCGGCGTTAAAATTGGACGTCACCTATACCAACGGGCAGATCCTGAGCGGCCCACTGTCCGCTGATCTCACGGAACTGCCAACGCCTGTGCTGGCCTCGTTTACCCTGGCCGGGTCGGCGGCGGGTGTTTACGATCTAGACGACGTGCTCGAAGCCTCGCTCGCCTTTGGCGACGGTGCCTGGAGTCGGGGCGACTTACAGAGCTTCGCCGCCACCGTGGAGTTGATCCAAGGCGCCTTCCTGATTGTCAACTCGCTCTCGTACGCTTACGCTCCCATCGATACGCCGGCCGTTTCCGGCAGGCTCGGCGCGAATTTCCCGCTGGACATTCAGGGCACCGACCGGGCCAGCGGCCTGGCGTTTCATTATCAATACGACATGTCGACCCAGACCGTGACGGTTGTGCCTGAGCCATCGAGTGTGGCGCTGGCCACGTTGGCTCTCGGCTGGCTGGGACTGGCGTGCCGCCGCAGGCGTAGTGTAGTCATCACGCTCAGCGTGATGAATTCCCTCACGCGGAGCGTGACGGCTACACGTTCTGGGAAAAATCCATGCTGAGTCGAAATTCCATCCGCGCTGTCGTCGCGGCCATGGCTATCCTGTGCTCCGCAGTGTTGAACAACAACGCGCTGGGGGCGTTTGTTGACGGCGATCTCTTCACGTATCCGCAGGCACTGTGGAGTAACGATCCGACCGCGACCGGTCTCCTTTTCAACAACTACGATTCCGTCTATGACTTCGGAGTCGTCGAGGTGGGCAATCCAGGCGCGGCCGGGTTCTCGATCCGGTTCTCGGCCGCGACATTCGTGACCGGATATCTCCCGTCGAACGGCACGCCCGGACCGCTCAATTCCGACCTCATCGATCCGACCTCGACCTCGTCGGGCGCATTCGGTGGAGAGGTCCTGGCGCTGCGGCTCAACATCGACTTCTCCGACGCCGGGCTACTGCCTGGGGCGCTCGGGATTCCATTCGGCGATCTCCAATTTCGGAACTTCGTCAACTCGCAATACAACCTTAACGACCTGACCGTGCGCCAGTTGCTTGGACAGGCCAACAACCTGCTCGGTGGCGGCTCGAGTTTCTTCTACAGCATCGCCGAGCTCAACCAGATCGCAGTCCAACTCAACAGCTCGTTCGGCGCTGGCGGCGTCAGCGTGTTCAAGTACATCGAAACCTTTTACAATCCCGTGCGGCTGCACCAGTCGCTCGGCTACAAAAGTCCCGATCAATTCAAAACCGAGTACGCCCCGGTCCTAGCGGCGTAAACTAACGCCCCGCCGCTGTCCGAAAGTCCTGGGCTATCGCACACCGGCGTCGATCGTGTCGCTCTTTTCCGGCGCGATGTGTGCGATTGTTGTGCGGACTCGCCGCTTGCTGCATGCGATTACCTTGCGTCGGCCGCAGGCCGCAGGCTAATTGACTTCCCCTCACTGGAGGGTATATTCAGGCCCAGCTCCATACGATCGGAAACGCGCATCTCGCCAGGCGAATTCACCATCCCCCACAAGGTGACCCATGGCGTTGTCGAAATTGGTTCCCACGACGGACCCGATCGACGTCCAATCGACCACTCTGTCGCTCGACGCCGTCGGACGCTATGTCTGCAATACGTTCGACGAGGCAATCACCAATCCGCACTTCGACGCGGTCGTCATCGGCTCGGGAATGTACGGCGCCTATTGTGCCGAGAAGATCTATCGGCTCTCCGCCGCGAAGCGAGTGCTCTTGCTCGAGGCAGGCAGCTTTCTGGTCAGCGAGCACGTGCAGAATCTCGCGCGGATCGGCCTCGATGTGCCGAGCGGGATCCTGCCGGCGAACGACCCGGGCGTCGCGCGGAAATTGGTGTGGGGAATCCCTTGGCGCGGCGACACCGAATTTCCCGGCCTGGCCTATTGCGTGGGCGGCAAGTCGCTGTATTGGGGCGGGTGGTGTCCGCAGCTGACGGGCCCCGACCTGCAAAATTGGCCCGCCGCCACCGCCGCCTACCTAACGGCCGAGTACGCTCGACTCGAAAGCGAAACTGGCGTCGTGCCCACCTCCGATTTCATCACGGGTATTCTTAACGACGTGATGCGCGACGAGCTGATCGCCGCAGCGGCAACGATCCCCAACATCGAGACCAATCGGGGCGACAATGGCGTCGAGGAAGCGCCCCTGGCCGTACAGGGAAGTCCGCCCGCCTCGGGCCTGTTCAGCTTCGACAAATTCAGCAGTGCGCCCCTGCTGCTCGACGCGATTCGGGAGGATGCCGACCAGGCGGGCCTCAACGATGGAGCGCGACGTCTGCTCTTGGTTCCCAAGGCCCACGTTGTGAAACTGCACGCCTCGAACGGCGTCGTTCAGTCGATCGAGCTCAACGTGAACGGTCAGCATCGATTCCTTTTCATTTCCTCCGGGTGCGCCGTGGTTCTGGCCGCCAGCGCGATTGAATCGACCCGCCTGGCGCTGCATTCCTTCCCGACGCCCTTGATGGGCCGCAACCTAATGGCCCACATCCGCAGCGATTTCACGTTCCGCATCCGTCGGGCCGCGTTTTCGGCGTTGCCGCTCGACCTGGAAACGGCGGCCTTCCTGGTCCGTGGCGTGACCCCCGCGGGACGGTTTCACCTGCAGATCACCGCCTCCGCACACTCCGGCGGCTCCGACGCGCTCTTGTTTCGCATGATTCCCGATCTCGATCTGCTGGAGCCGCAACTCGCCAACGACGACCCGGATTGGATCGGCGTCACGATTCGCGGCAGCGGCGAAATGCACGGCGACACTCTGACGCCGGTGCCCAACGCCGGCGGAAGCTGGATCAATCTCAGCCCGTTCGAGCAGGATGAGTTTGGCGTGCCGCGGGCATTTGTCCAATTGCGATTGAGCGCGAACGATCTTCCGACGTGGGTGGCGATGGACCAGGCGGCACTCGCTTTGGCGCGAGCGGTTGCCGGCACTGCGGCGAACATCGAGTATCTATACGACGGTGGCTGGCAAACGCAACCGCATCCACTCAACCGTCCCTTTCCCCCATGGCACAACGGCTTGGGATCGACGTATCACGAAGCCGGCACGCTGTGGATGGGCACCAATCCGTCGACGTCGGTCACCGATAGCATGGGAAAGTTTCACCACATTCAGAATTGTTATGCGTGCGACCAATCCCTGTTTCCCACCGTGGGATCGGTCAACCCGGTGCTGACCGGACTCACTTTGGCGCGTCAATTGGCAGCACACCTCGCGCCTTGACCGGCAGGCCAACGCAAACGGCCGCTCACGTCGCTTCGAGCCGGTCGTACCAGGTGTACTTGAGGATCGTCGACGTGACGATGATGATCGCCAGCGCGATTGCCGCGGGACGCCAATCCTGGATCACCACGTAGATCGGTAGCGCCACGAATGCCGTTTGCCAGACGACACCCACCAGCACGTTGAAGGCATCGCGGGAAAAGTCGCGATTCGGTTCGAAGCTCGGGTCGCGGCGGATCGCGGCGGCGCGGATCGGGTCCCACCAGCCCCAGGGACGCGTGCGGGTGTAGAACTCAAGCAACACCGATTCATGCTCCGATTTCGTGAGCAGGCTGCCGGCCACCGAACCGATCAGTGAGAACAACAGCAGCAGCGGAAAAGCAGTCAACGGCTTAATCTCTGGGTACTTGAGCAAGGCGAGCGCGCCGGCAATGCCAGCCATCATGCCCCAGAAATAGCCCCAGCCATTGAACCGCCACCAATGCCACTTGAGGACGTTCGGCGCCGCGTAGCCGCCCCATAGCGCGGCGACGATCCATTGGGTGGCTGCGTGGACCGACGGCGTGAAGTAACCCGCTGTGCAACCGACGATCACCACCGCAACGGAGGCCAGGTAGCTGGCGCGGATGTATTGGCGGTCGGCGGCGTCGGGCCGGAAATAGCGTTTGTAGACGTCGTTGACGAGATAGGCCGCGGCGGCATTGATCGTACCGGAAAAAGTCGACATGAAAGCTGCCAGCAGGCCGGCGATCATCAGCCCCTTGAGGCCGGCGGGCACCAGGTCGCGGATCACCATCGGCAGCACCTGTTCGATGTCGAGCGCGCCGCCGGTCGTGGCCCGATCGCCGAGTAGCACCAGCGCCAGCACCGTGATGCCCGCGACCATGAAGTACCGCGGCGAAAAGAGCACAACGGTGACCAGGCCGCTCATCATCGAGGCTTCTTTGGCACTGCGCGCGGCCAGGATCCGCTGCATGTCGTAGTTCGGCGCCGGCCCCGCCATGCTCACCAACACGCCCTTGAACAGCAGCATCATGAAAAACGCGCCGAACATCGTGTAGCCGTCGTCGGTGATTCGCTGTTGGGCGGCAGGCACGAGCTGCGACCAATCGAGGTCGAGCGTCCAGCCGAACGTGATGTCGGACCAACCCTCCGGCACGACGGCGGCCAGCGCCTCGGGCGACACCTGTCGCATGGCAATGAAGCCAATCGCCACGCAGCAGACAATCTTCAAAACAAACTGAATTACGTCGGCGATCACCACGCTGTAAAGCCCGCCGACGACGGTGTACAGCGTCGTCACACCGATGATAATCAGAGCGTAGGTGCCCGGAGACAAGACTGGCGGCAGAAATACGTCGGCAAACTTGGCGATGCCGACGAAAGCGTAGCCCGTAAAGCCGATCACGCTCACCAGCGCGAAGATCACCACGCTGATCCGCGACGCTTCCGCGCCCCGATCGGAACCGAATCGCAGCGTGATCCACTCGGCGCCGGTCAGTGCGCCCGAGCGCCGCAACCAGATCGAAAGATAGATCATCAGGAAGATCTGGTTAAACACCGGCCAGAGCCAGGGAATGAAGATGCTCTTCAGGCCATAAACGTAGAGCAGCGACACCAGCCACATGGTGCCAGAGATGTCGAACATCGTGGTCGCGTTCGACATGCTCAAGATCCACCAGGGCATCCGGTTGCCACCGAGGAAGTAGTCTTGAAGTCCGCCGCGAGCGCGGCG
>JANNTD010000036.1:0-4157 GCA_031403315.1 Planctomycetota bacterium | reverse complement strand
AAAGCCAAAGGTGATCATCACGGCCTGCATGAGGAAGCTCCTGGTGATTCTCAACACCATGCTCAAGAACAACACCCCTTGGAAGGATACCCATGCCTGCTAAAAAACCATTGACAAACAACACAGCCGCTGGGCTGTGGTCTTTAACCGCTTCGCGGTAGGGAATCCGGTAAATGGCCGCAAGAAAGACACTGGCGGAGCCAGTGGCACACGGCACGTTTCAATTCTGAAGCTCTCGATCGATGTCGGCCTCGGACACTCCGAGTTGTGCCATGTTTTGGGCCGACTTTTGCTGCAACCGATCGAGCGTTGCCAGAGCGGCTAGTTTCTCCGCTGGTGATGCCTGGACATAGGGTGTAATGCCACATTGAACTTTTCCCGCATCGTCTTCCACGACGATTGTCTCGCCCTGCTGAGCAGGCGCCAAGAACGCTTTGACGGCATCGTCGAGCTCACTCAATCTGATTCGGACCATCGATTCTCCCTGAGATACTCGCTCGCCTTGCACGTGCGGGAGTGCCTCAGTTCGAATTATACGTCACCATCGCGGCCGGTGCGACCCGGATGTGAACCGCAATTCCGCGGCGATCGTGGGTCGGTCACGCGTACCGGGTACACCGTGAAAGAAATGGGGCCGCGCTTTCGCGCGGCCCCAGGCGACGCCTTGAATGGGAGCAAAATGAAATCCTGTCAGGCTGAAAGCCTAACGTACAGGCGTCTGTTCAATTGTGCGTTAGTTCAGCTCGCGGTGGCGACCGGGGGGGGTGAAGAAGATCCGTCGTGGCCGACGGCGCCAACCAGGGTCGCGTGACGCGCGGAGTCAATTGACTTTGGGATAGCCCTGCCAGAGCCATTCCAGCGCTGCGGGCAGGGTTTGTTGTTTCACGCCGCCGTCGCAGTGGGTGGCGTCGCGAACGAAGAGGAATTGGTAGTGGTAGCCTTTCTCGGCCAGCACTTTGGCCATCCGCTCGTTGGCCTCGACCCAGTCGTGCATCTCGTCTCGCATGATGTTGGGATTCAAGAGGTCGCGGTCGCCGACTTCCATCCAAATGCGGAGCGGCTTAGCTGGGCTGTTCGGGATGAGGCTCTTGTGAAATTCCCACGCGCCACCGGGCGTCTCCGGGTTCGGTGGCCATTGCTGGTTCACGAAGGTGCCGGAGTAAGTGAGCACGCGGTGGTACAGGTCAGGACGATACCAGGCCATCGCCAGCGCGCACGAACCACCGGAGCTGCAGCCCATCGTGGCGCGGGCTTCTGGATCCTTGGTGAGTTTCACGTTGCACTTTTCTTCCACGAGCGGCAACACTTCGGTCTCGACGAATTCGGCGTAACGGCCGGACATGGTATCGTATTCGAGGCCGCGCTGGCTGCCTTGGGCGTCGCCGCTGCCGTTGGCGATCGAAATGGCGATCATCGCGGGCACGCGCTGCTGAGCGATGAGATTGTCCAAAGCCGTGAACAAAAGCGGGTCGGGTCCGTCCGCCCCGACGATGAAGGGCGCGGCGGTGCCGGGGACATATTGTTTGGGGACGTAAACCGAGACTCGGCGCGTGTAGGGAGCTGGGTGACTGGTGGTCACGATCAGTTTGGCGGGGTCGGTGGGATCGACAGTGCCGAAAGTGTTGGGCTCCCGTGCGATGCCAGGGTAGATCTTGCTGTCGGCCGAGCTCATGATGAATTCATGCACCGTGCCCCGCGGCAGGCCGTCTTGCTCGATCGATTCCGGCGCGGTGTTGTGCGTCGGACCGATGATGAAATTGCCGTCGACGTCGATCGGTGGAACGGCGCCGTCGGGCAACTCCGTGGCCGCGACGTAGCCCGGCGTGTGTGGATCGCGGGCGGGCGGCGTTGGACGCCGGGTCTGGGCGAGCGCCGGATCGACGCCAAACATCAGGCTGATCAATAACGCGAGGCAGAAGAGTTTGGATTTCATGCGGGCCGCCTTGAGATTAAACCGAGCTTCACGGTAAGCAGGTTAACACAATCTCGGCGGAACGCAACTTTTCGCCGGCGGGCAGGGCATTGTGGCGCCGTGCATACAGGGCGGGATCAAACGAAATGGGGCCGCGTTTTCGCGCGGCCCCAGGCGACGTCTTGGGTGGAGCGCCCGCGCGGCCGGGACATGGGAGGAAACCCGACCGACTGGCGTCTGTTGAACAATAGCCAACTGAGGTTGTCGGAGAATTCGAAACACACATGGGGTGGCACGCCCGTCGGTCGCCGCGGCGACCGACGGGCGTGGTTGAATGCGTCAACGTGCGACCACGCCCTTCGCGGAGCCTCAGGGACATGCCACCCCTTGGAGATCCGTCCCGCCGCGGCGGGTAAACTCTGGCAGAAGGCGCTAGACGCGCGGTCTCGGAAATCGGTGGGCGTTTGCCGGGGTGAATCTTCAACTTTTTTTGGCACCGCTCCCGCTCCGTTGCGCGATCGGTGGTCCGCCGTTAGATTCCGTCAGAATCGAAATATCTTACCTAGAACATGCCTTTTCCACGCGAAACGGCGTCTTCAGTGGGGTGCGTCGCTCTAGCCGGGGCGTTACAAGCCCGATATTCAGCATATCAGTCAAAGAGCATCTAACCGGCCGAGGGCGCGATGAAGTATTGGGGCAGTCGGAAGCGGCAGCACCGCAAGTCTCAGAGTGCGGCGTTGGGTTTAGAAAAGCTGGAAGACCGGGCCCTGATGGCGGTCATCCCGCTGGTCAGCGGCCAGACCATGACGTTTCACGATGCCGACGGCACGCAGGTGAAAGTCAAACTCGTTGGGCCGGGTCAGGGAGCGCTCGAATTGGTGAACGGCGTGCTGACCGGCGCCGCGATCGACAACCTCACGCTCACCGGCACGACGGGCGAGTCGAAGCTCAAGATCAGCACGCGGGGCGGCTCGGTCGCCGGCACGACGATCAACGAGTTGGTGATCACCAAGGCGCTGAACGAGTTGGGCGCGCTGAGACATCTCAAGGCCAAGAACATCGACTTCGTCGGCGGGGGGCAATTCGTCGCCGATGGAAATATTGAAGACATCGAGTTCCGCAGCCTGGGCGTCGCTGCCTCGATCGACGTCGCCGGAAGTGTGGGCCGGCTGAAGGCGGACACGCTGCAGTCGGATGCTTCGATTGAAATCGCCGGGACGCTGCGCGAGTTTGTGGCGCAACTCTTGAACACGGGCTCCCAGGTGTCGGCGAATCAGCTCGACATGCTCAAGGTGAAACAGCAGGCCCAAGGTGCGACGTTCGACGTCGGCGTGGGGGGACTCGCGCAGGCCAAGATCAAGAACTTCTACAACTCGACGATCGCGTCGGACGGCGGCATCGGCGAGGTCCTCGTCAAGGGCGAGATCACCGGCTCGGCGCTGGCGGCGAACATCGACAAAGGCTCGGACGGCATCTTCGGCACGATCGACGACTTCGTGGTCGACCAGTCGGCGGCGGGCAACATCAGTGTGGTAAAACTCCGCGGCGGGGTCGGTGCGACTGGCACCAGCGAGGAAGTGAACATCGTCACGAGCGGCCAACTCGGTCGCCTCCATTTGAGCCGCGAGGCCGAGCAAGCGAACACGTCGCCGTCGGTTTGGCCCGAGGCGGCGTCGCGGTTCATTCCGCTCAGCATCTCGCAAGCGGCGCTCGAAGCGACCGGCTTCGAGGATGATGAGATCTGGATTGCTGTATTTGGCGAGGAGATTGCGATCCCGGGGCCAGGCGAAGTCCCGCCACCAAATCAGGCTTACTACCTCGACGCGAACAATCTCCACGACACAATCCCGGTGCTGACCACGACTCAGACGCTGGTGCCGAGTAACAGCACCCCAAACCTGCCGATCATCCCGAGCTACACGATCGAAGATTGGAAAGCCAGCCCGAGCGCAAAGCTGTGGGGCAGCAACCTGGCCTTCCCTGTACCGAAGCCGGGGAATCAGTGGACCGGCCGGATCGTGATCTCGGCCGGCGCGCCGGTCCAAGCCCAAGTCAATCAGGACGCCTACCATAGTGTCTCGGCGCCGAGTGCCGGAGATCCGACCGATCCGAGCACCGGCACGTTCTACGACTTCCTGGAGTTCACGGTTACCAATAGCGCCAGCAGCGTGATCAGCCTCGACATGGACACGTCGCAGGTCGATTCGTTCGGCATGCCGATCGGGCTGCAGTTCTTCAAGGACGC